>DATFXF010000231.1:0-13353 GCA_035258565.1 Candidatus Acidiferrales bacterium | reverse complement strand
CAGCCCGACCGCCGCGGACTCGCCTCGAGCGAACTCCGAAAGGTCAGTGAGCGCGCGCCCACCCTCGAGGAGGTGGACGCGCTGCTCTTCGCTTGGAAAGTGGTCAAACACGTGAAATCCAACGCCGTCGTCTTTGCGCATGCCGGGCAGACACTCGGCATCGGTGCCGGACAGATGAGCCGCGTCGATTCCGTCCGGCTTGCCATCATGAAAGCGCAGCAACCGCTGGCGGGGAGCGTCGTGGCTTCCGACGCCTACTTCCCGTTCCCGGATGGCGTCGAGGAAGCGGCCCGCGCAGGTGCCACGGCGGTCATCCAACCCGGTGGGTCGGTGCGCGATGCCGAGGTGATTGGGGCCGCAAACCGCCTGGGCCTGGCCATGGTCTTCACCGGAGTTCGGCATTTCCGCCATTGAGGATTCTCTTGATCCTGCGCGGCCGGTGCCACATTTCGCGCATCTAACTCGGGCGGGCGGCTTTCTAAACTGGAAACGCGCCCCCGGGGAACGCTTTGACCGCTCGGGGGCGGTATAGCATAATGAATTTTTTGGTGACTCGATGAAACTTACAGTCTGGTGTTTGGCTCTTTCCTGCTGGCTTGCGGCCGCCCCTGCTCTTCCCGCGCCGCCGGCGCAAGACAAGAACCCCAACCCTTCTCCGGGGAAGCTCTCCTCTGCGTCGGACGAAGAGAAGCGCGCCCAGTCCTATTACTACTTCACGATGGGCCATCTCTACGAGGAATATTACGAGGCCACCAGCCGCAGCGAGTACGCCAACCAGGCCATTGAAGCCTACAAGAAGGCCTTCGAGCTCGACCCCAAGTCGCCAGTGATCGGCGAGCGCCTGGCAGAGATCTATTTCAAATCGCAACGCATTCGCGACGCCGTGCTTGAGGCGCAGGACATCCTGAAGCGTGATCCAGGCAACCTGCCCGCCCGTCGCCTACTGGCGCGCATCTACGTCCGCACACTCGGTGATCTGAGCTCGGCTGCCGGGCAGAAGGAGACCGTCGCACGCGCGATCGAGCAATTCCGCGAAATCCTGCGCATCGAGCCGAGCGACATGGAGTCCGCGCTGTGGCTGGCGAGGCTCTACCGCCTCCAAAACGAACCGCAGAAGGCGAGCGAAGTGCTGCACGCGGTGCTGGAGCGCGAGCCGGAAAACGAGGCCGCCGTCGAGCAGCTCACGCAGCTTCTGCTCGACCAGGGCAAATCGTCTGAAGCCATTGCCCTGCTGAGCAAGATTGTCGAGCGCACGCCCACGCCGGGATTGCTCGACTTGCTCGGCGACGCCTACACGCAGATACACGACCCGGCCCGAGCCGAACAAGCCTACCGCCAAGCGATCGAACTCGAGTCGAATGAGGTCAGTCACCGCCGCGGGCTCGCGCAATCGTTGCTGGCGCAGGAGAAATACGAAGCGGCGCTCGAGCAGTACAAGAAACTTGTCGAGATCGAACCCGAAGACCCGGACAACTATCTTCGGATGGCGCAAATCTACCGCCAACTGCATCAGCTCGATCAGGCGGAGGAGAACCTCCTGCGGGCCAAGCAGCGCGCTCCCGGGAGCCTCGAAGTGACCTACTACGAGGCCATGATCTACGAGGCGCAGGGGCGGTTCGACGACGCCATCCGTGTGCTGGCGGACGCAGTGAAGGGAATCCAGGGACAGCCGAGTACTTCGGCCAGCCGGCGCACGCTGGGTATTCTCTATGAGCAGTTGGGGCGGATGTACCGCGAAGTGGAGAATTACGCTCGGGCGGTCTCCACCTTCCAGGAGATGGTGAAGCTGGGCGAGGAGGAGGCACGCCGCGCGCGGGTACTGATGATCGACACCTACCGCGCGAGCCGCGATGTCGAGCGGGCGCTCGAAGAATCGCGCAAGGCCATGGAGCTTTACCCGAATGACCGCAGCATCCGTACGAGCCACGCGTTGCTGCTCGGCGAGCTGGGCCACACCGAGGAGGCTGCCAAAGCCCTGCGCGGGCTTTTGAAGGGCTCGAGCGAAGATCGCGAAATCTATCTCAATCTTGCGCAGGTCTACGAGCGCGGGCGACAGTACGCCCAAGCTGAGCAGGCGGCGCGCGCCGCGGAAAAGATGGCCCAACGCCCTGCCGAGAATGAAATGGTGTGGTTCATGCTCGGCGCGATTTATGAACGGCAGAAGAAATTCGACCTGGCGGAAGAACAGTTCAAGCGCGCCCTGGCCATCAACCCCAGAAATGCCGCCGTACTGAACTACTATGGTTACATGTTGGCCGACCTCGGCATGCGTCTGGAAGAGGCGACCGCGCTGGTCCAGCGAGCCCTGGCCGAAGACCCGTACAATGGCGCCTACCTGGACAGCCTGGGTTGGGCGTATTACAAGCAGAACCGCCTGACAGAAGCGGAGGGCTCGCTGCGCAAGGCGGTCGAGCGCAACAGCCACGACCCCACGATTCTCGACCACCTCGGCGACCTGTACTTCAAGACGGGTCACATCGAACTGGCCGAGGCGGAGTGGGAAAAGGCATTGGCCGAATGGCGCCGCGCCCTGCCCGGCGAGACCGAATCCGACAAAGTAGCCGAGCTCAAAAAGAAGCTTTCCAACCTGAAACATCGCCTGGCCCAGCAGAAGTCCGCGGGCGAGCCCGAGCCTCAATAGCTCCTCGACCGATGCGCTCGGTGCGTCTCGGCGCCTACGCGAAAGTCAACCTGTGCCTCCAGGTCTTGGGCCAACGCGCCGATGGCTACCACGAAGTACACACCGTCTTCCAGGCCATCTCGCTCCACGATACGCTGGAGATTTCCCTCAAGCGCGGCCCGAGCATGGAGTTGGTGGTCGATTCCTCAGCGCTCGAATTATCGAAACGCGAGCTTCGGTCGCTCAGCGGGCCCGGCAATTTGGTCCTGCGGGCGGTCGAGGCCCTGCGCCGCGAATTCGGAATACGCTTTGGTGCGCGCCTGGATTTGGTCAAACGGATACCCATCGGCCGCGGGCTCGGAGGAGGTTCGAGCGACGCGGCCACCGCTCTCCGAGGGCTGCTGAGCCTCGCGGGGCGAAAAACCCCGGTCTCGCGGCTGCTTCAAATTGCCTCCGCCCTTGGCGCCGACGTCCCTTTCTTCTTGTTGGGCGGGCGGGCACTTGGCCTGGGGCGCGGCGACGAGGTCTACCCGTTGCCGGATGCGCCGCGCCGTACGCTCTTGGTGGTTTCGCCACGGGACATCGGGGTGAGCACGCGCGAGGCCTATGGGTGGCTCGGCCGTCGATTGACAAGGCCCAGCGATGCCTCTAGACTATGGAGTTTCTGCGCTCTGTGCTGGAGCCCGCTGGAAGCGGAGCTTTCGAACGATTTCGAGGCAGTCGTCTTCCCGCGGCATCCCCGGCTAGGAAAGATCAAGCGGGAGTTGCTCGAGCGAGGAGCTGCGGAAGCCGCGCTGGCGGGTAGCGGGTCGGCGGTGTTTGGAGTATTCCGAAGCCCAGCGCAGGCGCGCCGAGCCGCCCAGGGGTTCCCGAAGGAGCAGGTTTTCGTCTGCAACACCCTTTCACGGGGAGAATACCGCCGCGCCATGGGACGGCGGGGAAGCGTCTGAAGGCCATCGATTGACGGACGATAAGTTCAAGATCTTCAGCGGCAGCGCGAATCCGACGCTGGCCGAGGAGATTTGCCGGTTCCTCGGCGCCAAGCCGGGGCGGTCGAACCTCGGCCAGTTCAGTGACGGCGAAATCTATTTCCAGATCCTCGAAAACGTGCGCGGCGCCGACGTCTTCGTCGTCCAGCCGTGCAGCCACCCGGTGGACTTCCACCTCATGCAATTGCTGATGATGGTGGACGCCTTCAAGCGCGCCTCGGCGTGGCGAATCACCGCCGTGATCCCCTACTACTGCTACGCGCGGCAGGACCGCAAGGACAAGCCGCGTGTGCCCATCTCTGCGAAGCTGGTGGCCGACCTGCTCGAAACGGCCGGGGCCAGCCGCGCTCTGACGCTCGACCTCCACGCGCCGCAGATCCAGGGCTACTTCAATGTGCCTGTGGATCACCTGTACGCCTCGCCGGTGCTGGTCGAGTACTTCAAGAAGAAAAAACTGGGCGAGATCACCGTAGTTTCGCCGGACGCGGGCGGGGTGGAGCGTGCGCGCTTCTTTGCGAAGAAAATGGACGCGCCGCTGGCCATCGTGGATAAGCGCCGCGTGGACGTGGACGTGAGCGAGGTGATGCACTTGATCGGCGACGTGAAAGGCCGCCCGGCCCTGGTCATTGATGACATCATTGACACCGCCGGCACGCTGGTGAAAACGGCCGAAGCCCTGCTCGGGGAAGGCGCGACGAAAGTGTTCGCTGCCTGCACCCACGCGGTGCTCTCCGGACCAGCGGTCGACCGGCTTTCGAAATCGTGCATTGCCGAGATCGTGGTGACCGATTCGGTGCCGCTCTCCCCGGTGGCGAAGAAGGTCTCGAAGATCAAGGTGCTCAGCGTGGCTGAATTGCTCGCCCGCGGCATCCGTTCGATCCACGAGGAAACGTCGATCAGCGAGCTTTTTATCTAGCCAAACGAAGGAAGGAACGACCGATGCAGAATATGGTAATCCAAGCGACCCTCCGCGATGGCCGCGGAAAAAACGCGGCGCGGCGCATCCGCCGCACGGGACAGATTCCCGCCGTCCTTTACGGTGGCCCGGGCGACTCCCTGGCGGTGGCCGTGAGCGCCAAGGCCGTGACGGGCATCTTGCGCTCGGAGTCGGGCCACAATACGATCTTCACGGTCAAACTGCCCAACGGCGCGCAGAAGGTCATGCTGAAGGACTGGCAGGTGGATCCCGTAAGTGGTTCCCTGCTGCACGTGGATCTGCTGCGTGTCGCGATGGACGTGCGCATACGCGTCAAGGTGCCGGTACGCACCTTCGGCGAGCCGCAGGGAGTGAAGCTCCAGGGCGGCATCTTCGAGATGGTGACCCGCGAAGTCGAAATCGAATGCTTGCCCACGGAGATCCCGGACGAGTTCAAGGTGGAGGTGACGGAACTGATGATCGGCAAGCAGCTCCGCGTGGCGGATCTGCCACTCGATCCCGACAAAATGAAGCTGGTTACCGACCCGCAGCGTGTGATCGCACACGTCGTGGCCCTGCGCGCGGAGGAGGAAGAAAAGCCTGCGGAGGCTGCCGTGGAGGCGGAGGCAGCTCCGGCGGAGCCCGAAGTCATCAAGAAGGGCAAGAAGGAAGCTGAGGAAGGCGAAGAAGTCGAGGCCGAAGGCGAGGCCAAGGGCAAGAGCAAAGAAAAGGAAAAGGAGAAGTAAGCTTCGCCGGCGCGGAGAGTTGGGAGCAGGATGCGGAGCGTGCTCGAGCGGGCGAGTTCGCGCGGCTCAACTGACGGATCCGATGCGCGCGACCCGTCGGCCGCACAAATGCGACTGATTGTAGGCCTTGGCAATCCCGGTCCGGAGTACGCCTGGACGCCGCACAATCTGGGTTTTCTCGTGGTGGACCGGCTGGCGGAAGCGGGTCGCATTCGCGTCGAGAGGCCAGAGGCCAGAGCGTGCATCGGCCGGGGGCAACTGGCGGGAAAGAAAGTCTTGCTGGTCAAGCCGCAAACGTTTATGAACGTGAGCGGGCTGGCGGTGCGCGAGTTGCTCGGCCGGTTCGAATCGGATCCCGCGGAGATGATCGCCATCTACGACGATGTCGCACTCCCCTGGGGCTACCTCCGCATCCGCAAGCGCGGCAGCGCCGGCGGGCACAAGGGCCTGAAGTCGCTGATCGGCGCGCTGGGCACCGATGAGTTCGTGCGTGTCCGGCTGGGCGTCAGACCGGAGCACCCGGTGGGTGACCTCGCCGCGTACGTGCTCAGCCCGATGTCGCGAGACCAGCTCGAGGTCGCTGGGGAGATGGTCGAGCAGGCGGCCGAGGCCGTCGGCGTCATCCTGGCGGAGGGCGTCGAGCGCGCCATGAACCGGTTCAACCGACGCGTGCCGCCGGCGGGCGAGGTGCAGATCTAGACGGCGTCCTATGGGGGGAAGCTTTACCGGGGAGATTCCAACTCCTCGGAACCGAACAGTGAATCGAGGGAACATGGAGGAGCGACTGTACGACCTGATCTTCATCTGCCGGCCCGACACGCCGGAAGAGGAGATCGAGAAAATGGTGGCCACACTCGAGCAGACAGCCAAGGAACGCGGCGGCAAGGTGGACAAGGTCGAGAAGTGGGGCGTGCGCAGGCTCGCCTACCGCGTCCGCAAGCTCCGCGAAGGTTTCTATGTCTATGTGTTGCTGCGCGGCACCCAGGGCGAAATGATCAAAGAGCTCGAGCGGCGCTTGAAGGTAGCCGACCCGGTGCTCAAGTACATGACCGTGCGGCTCGATGAGGAATTGAAGCGCCAGCAGAAGCTCGGGCGGCGACGCGAGCGAAAAGCGGCAAGACGCCCGCGGAAATCCACGGGCTCTGGCGAACAGGTGGCTGCGGCCAGTTAGCCGAATCCGATTGGGAAGGGGAGAACCATGGCAGACGAGCCCACGCATCAGCACCCGGCTCCAGCACATTCGCGCGAGCGCCGGGAAGGGCCTTCCGGCCCCCCGCGCCGCGGCAAGCGGCAGTTCTTCCGCAAGAAGAAGGTGTGCCGCTTCTGCATCGAGCGGGTGGACTTCATTGATTACAAGAGGGTGGAGATGCTCCAGCCCTTCATCCAGGATCGCGGAAAGATACTACCGAGGCGCATGACGGGCACCTGCTCGAAACACCAGCGGTGGCTCGGCGAAGCCATCAAGCGCGCACGCAACATCGCGCTGCTGCCTTTTGCCACTGAATTGTAGCCGCGCGGACCAGGGGAGCGATCGATGCAAATCATCTTGCAGGAAGATGTCGAAAAACTCGGCACGCGGGGCCAGGTGGTCCACGTGGCCGAGGGCTACGCACGGAATTATCTCCTGCCGCGCAAGCTGGCCATCGAAGCCTCGCCGGCGAACCTGAAGCGCCTGGAAAAGATTCGCGCCACACTCGCCAAGCGCACCGCCAACGAAAAAGAAAGTGCCGAGAAGCTGGCCGAGCTGCTGGCCCCCGTCCGCGTCAAACTCGCGCGCAAGGCAGGTGAGAACGACCAGTTGTTTGGCTCCGTGACCGCGGCGGACATCGCCGAGGCGCTCGCGGCACAGGGCTACAACGTCGAGAAGCGCAAGATCCAGCTCGCCGAGCCCATCAAGCTGATCGGGGAATACCAGGTCAGCGCAAAGCTCCACCACGACGTGATCGCCAGCATCCAGGTGGTCGTCGAACGCGAGGCCTGACTCGTCGCTCGAGACGGTCGGAAAGGACCTTGCGCACCGGCCGCCCCCTGGCTTGGTCATCCTCAGGTTTCTAGCCAACCTCCACAGGTTTTCCACAGGCGCGTGATTTCCACGGTTCGCACAGGCTTCCTCAGCCACCCACAGGCACCGAGCCAAGGCTTCGTTGACGACCCTCAGCGTTGCCCCCAGAATGCGTTCTCGCGGACCAGAGGGTCGCCGAGAGGGCCGACAAAAAAAGCCCTTGCCAGGCGGGAGAGTAACGGCTACCATAAGCGAATAAAAAGCGAATACCCCATGGCGGATCTCCTTCTCGAACGCCCCCTCCCACAGAACCTCGATGCCGAGCGCAGCGTGCTGGGCGCCATTCTGCTCGACAACCACACGCTCAATACGGCGGTCGAAAAGCTCAAGCCCGAGGACTTCTTCCTCGATCAGCACCGGCGCGTCTACCAGCAGATGATTCGGCTGGCGGAAGGCCAGCAGGCCATCGATCTGGTCACTCTGACCGATGAGCTTCATCGCCGGGGCGAACTCGAGGCCGCCGGCGGCGCCGCCTACCTGGCGCAACTCGTGGATGGCGTGCCGCGGGTGGCCAACGTCGAGCACTACGCGCGCATCGTCAAGGAAAAAGCGCTCCTGCGCGGCCTGATCCACTCCACCCATGTGATCCAACAGCAGGCCCTTGAAGCCGAGGAAGATGCGGACACGATTCTGGACCGCGCCGAGTCTTCCATCTTCCAGTTGGCCGAAGAGCGCGTTCGCGCCGGCTTCATTGGCGTGAAGGAGTTGGTGCGACAGAATTTCGAACGCCTCGAACGCATCTTCACCGAGGGCAAGCGCATCACCGGGCTTTCCACCGGCTACAGGCAGCTCGACAATCTCACCTCGGGCTTGCAGCCTTCCGAGCTGCTTATTTTGGCGGGGCGGCCCTCGATGGGCAAAACGGCGCTGGCCTTGAACGTGGCCGAAAATATCGCCCTGCGCGAGGAAGGGCCGGTGGCCATCTTCAGCCTGGAAATGTCGAAGGAGTCGCTCCTACTGCGCCTGCTTGCCTCGCAGGCGCGGATTGACGCACACAAGTTCCGCACCGGTCACCTAGCGCGCGACGACTGGCGCAAGATGACGGAGTCGCTGGGGCGCCTTGCGGAAGCTCCGCTGTGGATTGACGACTCCGGCTCGGCAACGGTCGTGGAAATGGGGGCCAAAGCGCGGCGGCTAAAGCGCGACAAGGGGTTGTCCCTGGTGATTGTGGACTACTTGCAGCTGGTAGCGGCGCGCGGGCGCTTTTCCAATCGCAACGAAGAGGTCACCAGCATCACGCGGGGCCTGAAGGCGCTGGCCAAAGAGCTGAAGGTCCCCGTGCTCGTGCTGAGCCAATTGACGCGCGCGCCGGAACGCGAGGAGCGCCGCCCGCAGCTCGCCGACCTCCGCGAATCCGGTGCCATCGAACAGGACGCCGACGTCGTGATGTTCATCCATCGCCCGAACGTTTACAAGGTGGGTGCGACGCCGGAGGAGCGCGACGAAACGAAAGTCATCGTCGCCAAGCAGCGCAACGGCCCCACCGCCGACGTTGATTTCGTCTTCCTGCATTCCTACACGCGCTTCGAAGAGGCGGCACCGAGTACCTGGGCACCGGAGTAGACCGATCGGCCTTCTACGCTGATCCTGTATCGGCCAGCCCACGACTGTGTCCGGCTGGCGGCACCTTTCTCTCTCTGCTCTCCGGCCCGCGCTCGATCATAGCCTCCCTACGCGCCCATCTTGCTTACCGTTCAATCATTTACCGACACGCGCGTAGGGGCTAGAAAAGATCCCCGCGGGGCACTCCACTTGCCAGCTTACCCCTGAGGTTGTTTACTAGCCGGGCCCGAGCTTCGCGTAAGCGGTGTTCGCCAGCGGCTTTTTGGACTACTCTGGCATCCTACGAGCATGAAGCACAATGTGCAATTCGAGGGGCGCCCGGTCTGGGCCGAGGTGAGCTTGGGCGCACTCGACCACAACTTGAGAGCCATCCGGCGGCACATCAACGGCTCCTCCCGCCGCGGCGGACCGAAGATTCTGGCCGTCGTGAAGGCCAACGCCTACGGCCTAGGCGCCGTGCCCGTGGCCAAGACGCTCGCCATGGCCGGCGCGGACTGGTTCGGAGTGACCTCGACCGCCGAAGGCGCCGAGCTGCGTGAAGCCGGCATCCGCCAGCCGATTCTCGTATTGACCGGCTTCTGGCCGGGTGAAGAGCGCCGGTTGCTCCAATATCGCCTCACACCCGCCATCACCGAGTGCGAACAGCTTGGCCTTCTCGAACGCGCCGCGGCGTCTTTCGGCTCCGCTCGGGGCCAGCGCGCGCGCTCGGGTCCGGTGGGCTTTCACCTCAAGATCGATACGGGCATGAACCGGCTGGGGATTCGAGCTTCCGATGCGGAGTGCTTTGCGCGGGCGCTGGGAGACTGCCCACATTTGCGCCTGGAAGGCACCTTTACCCATTTTGCTTCCGCAGAAGTCTTCACCGTCCGTCAAACCGAGGCGCAGCAGAAGCGCTTCTCCGAAGCGCTCGAGCGACTGCGCGCCCTCCATCTTCGGCCGGGACTTGTGCACCTGGCCAACAGCGCGGCGGTCGCGGCGCGGCCGGAGTCCTGGGCTGACATGGTGCGTCCGGGCGCAATTCTCTACGGGTACCACCAGTTCTACGATCCGGCCGAGCGCAAGAAGGAGATGGAGGCCAAACTTCCGCTCCAAACGGCGCTGAGCCTGCGCACCCGCATCATCTCGCTGCGCGACGTGGCCCCAGGCGAAGGCGTGGGGTACAACGCGCGGTTTGTTGCGCCACGAACCTCGCGCATCGCCGTACTCGCTGCCGGCTATGCCGATGGGCTGCCGCGAAACCTCGCTAACCGTGGCCGCGTTATCGTGCGTGGTCAGTTCGCGCCGCTAGTGGGCACGATTTCGATGGATCTGGCCATGATCGACGTCACCCGAATCGAAGGCGCGCGCCTGGGCGACGTGGTCACGATTTACGGCGCAGACGGCTCTGCGGCGCAGCAGGTCTCCGAAGTAGCACACGAGCTCGGCACGGTGACCTCGGATCTGCTCTGTGCGCTGGGCCAACGCGTCCCGCGGTTTTACCTTTCTTAACCCCATGGGCACGACCTTGACGGGAGTGCTATACTGGGACGGTATTTATTCTGGTATTCTGATTTCTCAGGGTCGTCCCGGTTCATAAGATCTGGATTCATAACTCCGGGAGCCGTTCATACATTTCATCGGTTACAGTTTTTTATAAGGGGTCCAGATGCCGCGCCCTCTTACCCGGCCTGACCGCGCGGGCCCTTGCGGTCAAAGTGGGTCTGTACGCCAGAAGGCTGCCGACCCTGCTCCCAGCGAAACGAAACTTGGCAAGTGGTGGGATGTGCTGCTGATCCGGGCGATCTTCGCCGCCGTTTCGGTCGCTGCCTGCTATCATTTCCGGCCCTTCGGTTTGAGCGCTCGCAACGCCGCCATTGTGGGCCTGGCCTTTGCCATCGCGGTCTTCCTCTTCGAGATGCGCCTGCGGCGCGCCAGCCTGCGGCGCCTCATCGGGGCGGCAGTGGGCTCCATCCTCGGAATCTTGGGGGCCTACCTGATGAACCTGGTGCTGGCGCACACCTCCATCCCGGAAGCCTCGCGATCCTTCCTGGGCGTGGCGGTTCTGCTGGTGATGACCTACATCGGCCTGATCATCGGCGCCAACAAAGGAGATATGCTGAACCTGCAAGCGCTCGGCGGGCTGTTCGGCAGCGAGCGCGGGTCGCGGCGGCCCTACAAGGTGTTGGACACCAGCGTGATCATTGACGGCCGCGTGGCCGACATCTGCGAGGCCTACTTCCTCGACGGCATCCTGCTGATCCCGCAATTCGTCTTGCGCGAACTGCAACTCGTGGCCGATTCGGCCGACCCCCTCAAACGGCAGCGCGGGCGCCGCGGGCTCGAAGTGCTCCAGCGCATCCAGAAAATGGGCCATCTGGAAGTGGAAATTGCCGAAGACAATTTTCCGCACATCCCCGAAGTGGATATGAAACTGATCGAGGTGGCCAAGCGCTACGACGGAAAGATTGTCACGAACGACTTCAACTTAAACAAGGTGGCCACGCTCCAGGGAATTGAGGTGCTGAACGTCAACCAACTGGCGAACGCGCTCAAGCCGGTGGTCCTGCCCGGCGAAACCATGCGTGTCTTCATCCTGCGCGAGGGCAAGGAGTACAACCAGGGCGTTGCCTACCTGGACGACGGTACGATGGTGGTGGTGGATGGCGCGCGCAGAATGATCAACAAAACCATCGATATTGCGGTGACCTCCGTCCATCAGACCACCGCCGGAAAGATGATCTTTGGTCGCTACGACGAGCGCGCCGAGCAGCTGGCTCGTCAGCCGGCTGCGAGCTCGGCCGAGGCCAACGGCCCGCGCCCCGCTGAACCACCGCACGGCGGCGAACGCGCGCCGCGCCCCGTCCTGCCGGACGCACCGCGCGAGTAGCCGAATCCGGATTCCCGCTCTTTCTTGCTGCCGAGGTCTCGGGGTGGGACACCTCAAGATCCACCTCCTTGCGTGCGCCATCGGGTTAGGGAGTCCTCGATCCTTTGCGTTCCTTCCGTCTCGGTGTAGACTTTGGCCCCCTTGATTCACTGCCGAGGACCGTTCCGATGAGCCGCATCGCCGCTATTCTGCCTGCCGCCGGCCTCGGCACCCGCATGGGCGCCGAGACGCCCAAGCAGTTTCTCGAGCTCGATGGCGTGCCGCTGGTGATCTTCACGCTGCGGCGCCTGGCAACCTGCGCGGCCATTACCGACTTCTTCATTCCGACTCGCGCGGAGGAAGTGGCTCCGCTCGCGGAGCGCGTCGCGCGCGAGCAACTTGGCCGGCCGGTGCGCGTGGTGCGCGGCGGCGGTCACCGGCAGGAATCCGTGGCTCAAGCGTTGGCCGAGGTCTCCGACGATACGGAAATTGTGCTTGTGCATGACGCGGTGCGGCCGTTTGTCACGCGCGAACTGGTCGAGCGAGTGATCTCGGAAGCGCGCGCCCGAGGCGCCGTCATTCTGGGCATCCCGGCAATGGACACGGTGAAAGAGGTGAAGCGGGCAAGCCTGCCGGAAGACGTCGCGCGGATCACGGCGACCATCCCCCGCGAGCTGATTGTGCTGGCCCAGACGCCGCAGGCCTTCTCCACCAAACTCCTCAAGGAAGCCTTCCGCAAGGCGCAGCAGGACAGCGTGCTGGCTTCGGACGAAGCGGGGCTGGTCGAGCGACTCGGGCAGGACGTGCACGTGGTGCTCGGCTCCGAGCGCAACATCAAGATCACCCGCCCCGCCGACATGGAGCTGGCGCGCTTCTACCTCGAGCAGGAACGCTCCAAGGCCAGCCATGTTTGAGCGCTACGCCGAAAGAGCTCGCCGAGTCATTTCTTTTGCCCGCGAGGAAGCCTCACAAGACGGCGATCGGCATATTCGCTCGGCACATCTGCTTCGAGGCATGGCGCGGGAAGCGCCCGAGTTGCTCAACGAAGCCGGACTCACTGGAAAGCAAGTTCAAACCATTCAGGAGGCACTGAAGGAAGGTACCGGTGAGCGCTTTTCCACTGCGGTGGAGGTGCCGCTCGATGAGGCTGCGAAGCGTTCCCTCGAGCTGGCCACCGAAGCCGCAGGGAGATGGCAATCGAAAACCGTGGAAGTCGTCCACATCCTTTGGGGCATCTATCAAGCCGACGCAAGACTCAAAGAGAAACTCCTTGCCGCAGGCCTGACGGAAGAAAAACTGGCCAACCTCTGCCAAAAGTACACGGTATCCGAGGTCAAAGAATACTGGAGCGAGCTTGTACTCCCAAGATCCTCGTCGCGCTCGGGGATCGGTTACGACCTGCACCGGCTGGCCAAAGGGCGGAAGCTGATCCTGGGCGGCGTCGAAGTGCCGTTTGACAAAGGTCCCCTGGGCCACTCGGACGGCGATGTGGTGAGCCACGCCATCTCGGATGCGCTGCTCGGTGCCGCAAGCCTGGGGGACATCGGCACGCACTTCCCCGATACCGACCCCCAGTGGGGGGGCGTCTCCAGCCTAGTTTTCCTCGAGCACG
>DATFXF010000230.1:0-9818 GCA_035258565.1 Candidatus Acidiferrales bacterium | reverse complement strand
AGCGGTTACACTCTGCGCTGGGCTATCGACCCCCGGAAGAATTCGAGCGAAAGGCCGAAGACCAGGCCGAATTTCGAAGCGCAACGATCGAGGTTTTTGTGAACAAAGAGAACGACGAAAAGATTTCGAAAGGGCTGCTGGGGACGGGGACTCCAATGCCGTCCCCTTCCCCAGACCCCTTCTCCTGCTAGAAGATGCAAGAACACTTTTACAAAAGCGGAAGCTGTGTCCAAAAAAATTGTGCCATCTTAGGGGTTCACCCCAGCGAAGTGAGTCCAAACTGAGTCCAGGTGAGGCGAATCGGGAGGGCGTCTTGAGGCCGTAAGCGACGCCGCTTCAACATTTGATGGGAATGCTAACCGCCCCGCATCACCCTCATGATTCACGCCTGATCCATCGTACAGGAAGCGTTCGACAGCGTCAACGCGGCTGCGGCATACCGCGCCACTTCCTTGACACTTCTCGCGGCCAAACAGTAGACTTCGTTTGTTGCGCTTTTCGAGGAGCGAGCATGTTGCTCTCGCGCGATTTTATCGGCTACATGGCGAGCGAAGTAACCAAGCGGCTGATGGCCGCACAGATGATTGAGGCGGCGTCGGCCGAAGAGCTCACCCAGCGCATCCGCCAGGCCATGCAGGAAGAGCTGAGCGTCGAGGACCGCCTCAACGAAGAGGTTCGCCAGATCTTGAGTCAATATGCCGACGAAATGCGGCGCTCGGGGGCTTCCTATCAGGAGATGTACAAGAAGGTGAAGTCACAGCTCGCCCGCGAGAGAAAGCTCATTCTTCGGTGAAGCCCAAGCGGGGAACGGCGTGCGCCTGAGCCGGGAAAAAATCGTGCGACTCTCGCACGTCGTCACCGACGTGCTGGTGGCTAGCGACGACGTGCAGTTTATCGAGGACCGCGACACCATCCGCCGGGAAATCGTGCAGATCCTGCAAACCATCCTGAAGGAAGAGGAACACGTCGACGCGGAGGTCCGCCGCAAAATCGGTTCGCAGAAGAAGGAGATCCTCGAGGGCAGCGAGGAGTGGGACATCCTCTATCGGAAGTATTACAGCGAGGAGCTAAAACGAATGGGGGTCGTGCACCAGACGTAATCGCGGCATGAAAAAAGGGGGCCACCGGGCCCCCTTTTTTCCAAGCATGCTTACGGGCGCTTCTTCAGGACCGGCCGATCGTCGTCCTGGTCGTCGCCTTTCTGCTCGGTGCCCTTCTTGCCCTGGTCCTTATCCTTTTCAGTTCGCTTGCGCAGCGTGGGTTTGTCCGGGTTCTCCTCTTGCACCTTACGGCTGGATTGCATGGCCCGCAGACGCGCCTTCACTAGGTCGAACTCGGAGGTCGAGACGATGTATTGCTCTCGCGCCGGCAGGATCGTGGCAATTTCTTTCTGCGTGTTCTGGATGCGCTCCGGCGTGGGCGGATGCGTCGAGAAAACCTTCGGGATGCTCCCCGGCTTGCGCCTTTCCTCGGCCTGGATCTTCTCGAAGAAGGTCACGTAGGAGTTCGGGTCATAGCCGGCCTTGTACATGTATTGCACGCCGAGGTAGTCCGCTTCGCGCTCGGCGTCGCGCGAGAACTTCAGGTAAGAAAGCGGAATCAGGAAGTTCAGGCCCTGATAGATCCCATACCCCGTCCACCCGCCAGGCCCGAGCAGGATCAAGGGGATCATGGCGAGCTGCGTGAGTTCGGCTTTGCTCGCGTTCTTGGTACCGTGCCGCGCGGTCACGTGCGAGATTTCGTGCGCCATCACGCCCGCCAGCTCTGATTCCTCGTCGGCGCGCAGGATCAGACCACTGTTCACGTAGAAGAACCCGCCGGGCAAGGCGAAGGCGTTGATCTCATCGGAGTCGATTACCTTGATCGTGAAAGGCACACGGGCGTCGGAGTTGCGCACGAGGTTTTGCCCCACGCGATTAACGAATTCGGTAACCACCGGGTCGTCTACGAGCTTTGCCGAGCGCTCGACCTCCTGAGCCAACTGCTTCCCGATGGCGATCTCCTTCTCCAGCGAGTAGAGATTCAGCCCCTTACCGACGCTGCGATTGCCGATCTGGTTCACGTCGGCTTTCGAGTCCTTCTTTTGATCGGGCGATGGCTGCTGCTGCTGCTGTTGTTGCTGCTGTGGGTCTTGTGGAGCAGCAAGGGCGGGACCCATAAGCAGCAGACTTACGAGAACTCCCGCCAGGAAGCGATCGAGCGGCCGTCTCATTGTTACCCTCCCCAGCGCATCAGCCGCATTATACACTCGTTCCGGGCGGCATTGCGTTTAGGCTTAGATGTATGGTAACCCCTTTGTGTTTCCTCAAACTTGGGCTAGGTCCCGGGGTCGCGGGGTCGCCTGGGCGATTGACACGCCCGCGGCTTACCCCTACAGTCTGAAAGGGGGGAATGGCATGCCTGTGCGCCGCGTGCAGATCGGGCAAGTGTGGAAGAAAAACGGGACCGAAGACACCTATCTGGTTACAAAACTATACGATGAGGCGCTTACGACAGTCGCCATGCTGCGCAAGACCGACGCCGAAGTCGGGTCTATGCTGCGGGTAAGGGTGGAACGCGCGGCTGGCGGCCAGACCCTGCCCGGTTTTTCCTTCGCCCAGGAGTCCGAGGAGTCTTGACCGTCGTTGGGGCGGTTGCCCGCAGCGCCTAGATGGAGCGCACGGGCAGCTTCACCACATCGTCCACCTGCATCACTTCTCGCACGAGGAACGGCTCGGCGTACTGGACGCCGATCATCTGCCCGTAGTAACGGACAATCAAGTGAACCTCGTCTTGGAGTTTGTCGAGCGGCAGATAGACCTTCGGGCGGCGCTCGCGCTTTGTCGGCTTGAACTGCGAGGCGTAGGCGTTGATGGCGCGGCGGCGCCGCTCGAACTGCTGGGTAATGTCCACCGCGAACGTCGGCCGGACCGGATAGTACGCGGTTGAATAGAGCACCTTGAACGGCCGGAAGGCCTCTCCCCCGAGCGGCAGCCGCTTGAGCCCCGCCAGGAAGCACCCTTCATAGGCAAGTCTCGCGGCGTTGTAATGATCGGGATGGCGACCTTCCCAGTAGGGCAGGATGACCGTGTGCGGCCGGAGCGCGCGAATCTTTCCCGCCACCGCCAGCTTGTTTTCCTCGTTGACCTCGAGGCGGGCATCGGGCAAGCGGAGGCTTTCGCGGTAGTGCACGCCCAGGACGCGCGCCGCCGCAGCCGCTTCGCGCCGGCGGATTTCCGCCGAGCCGCGGGAGCCCATCTCGCCTTCGGTGAGGTCCAGGATACCGACCTTGTAGCCACGCTCGACCATCTTGATCAGCGTTCCGCCGCAGGTCAGCTCGACGTCGTCGGGGTGCGCCGCAATCGCCAGCAGATCCAACTTCATTGTGCCTCCGATGTAGCCTCGGTGCCGGCCTTGGCCCAGGTCGAGGGCTGGCCTTCCCGCTTGGTGGCACCGAGGTGCCACCTGAGCGCGCGCCAGGACGGATTCTAGGGGGCGCGGCTGGCTGCGTCAAAGGCTCGATTGCCGGCGGCGGCCGCGCTACACTGCTCTGTCCATTCCACTCGAGGAGGCATTTAGTGCGGGCATTGCCGTTCGAGGGGCAAAGTGCACTGGTCACCGGTGCGGCGCGCCGGATTGGCCGCAGTATCGCGCTGCGGCTGGCTGCCGAAGGAGCTGCGGTTATGGTGAACTATCGTGCCTCAAAGGCGGAGGCCGAGGAAGTCGCCCGCGAAATCAGCGCGATGGGCCGGCGGGCGATCACATGGCAAGCAGATGTGGCGCGCCTGGACCATGTCCGCCGCATGTTCGCTGAAGTCGAGCGCGCCTTTGGTCGGCTCGACATCCTGGTGAACAATGCAGGGATGTTTTTCCCGGCGCCCTTCGATGAGCTGACCGAACAGCAGTGGGACACCATCCTGGACACGAATCTGAAAGCGCAGTTCCTCTGCGCGCAGGCGGTCGCGCCACTGATGAAGCGCCAGGGCCGGGGCCGCATAATTAATCTCTCTTCCATCGGTGGCCTGCTGGCCTGGCCGAAATACACGCACTATTGCGTTTCGAAAGCAGGCGTCATCATGCTCACGCGCTGCTTGGCGCGCGCCCTGGCGCCCGAGATTACGGTGAATAGCGTCGCACCGGGGACGATCTCCTTTTCTGGCGAATCCCCAGATGCGGACTACATTCGCCGCGCGCCTCTCGGGCGAACGGGCCGGCCGGAAGACATCGCCGGGGCGGTGGCCTTCCTGGCGAAATCGGAATTCATCACCGGCCAGGTGATCGTCGTGGACGGCGGCCGAACGCTGACCTAGCGCTTTGGTTTCTAGCGACGAGAAGGAGTTCTTCGTCCGAGAAGGGCACAAACCGCTTGGGGCATGCGGAAGGGATCTCCGCTCAGTACGCGGCCAGCTTCTCCATGGCCGCGAGGACCTTCTCGGTATCGACTAGGAAGAATTTCTCAAGCGGTGGGCTGAACGGAATGGGGGGAATGTCCGGGCCGGTGACGCGCACGATTGGGCCATCGAGGTGATCGAACGCCTCTTCGCTGACAATCGCGGCGAGCTCAGCGCCGATGCCCATCGTGCGCTTGTCTTCCTGGACGATAAGGCACTTGCTGGTCTTCTTCACCGAGCTGAGAATGGTCTCCTTGTCGAGCGGGTTGAGTGTGCGCACGTCTACCACTTCGGCCTCAACGCCGCGCTTCGAAATCGCCGCAGCGGCCTCGAGCGTGACGTGTGTCATGAAGCCGTAGGTCAGCACGGTCATATCCTTGCCTTCGCGCCGGATGGCCGCTGGGCCGATGGGCACTGTGTAATCATCCTCGGGCACTTCGCCCTTGATCGTGCGGTAGAGTTTCTTGTGTTCAAAGAAGAGCACTGGATTTGGGTCGCGGATGGCCGCCAGCAGCATGCCTTTGGCGTCGTAGGGCGTCGAGGGCATCACGACTTTGAGCCCCGGCTCGTGCACGAACCAGGCCGCGTTCTCCTGTGAGTGGTAGAGTCCGCCTCCTACGCCACCGCCGCAACAGATCCGCACCGTGATCGGGCAACTGTAGCCGCCCGCGCTGCGGTAGCGGAGCTTCGAGGCGTTTTGTACCAGCTGATCCATGGCCACGGTGATGAAGTCGGTAAACTGAATCTCGGGGACGGGCCGGAAGCCCACCATCGAGGAGCCGATGGCCGCGGCGATGATGATGCCTTCGGCGAGCGGTGTGTCGAGTACGCGCTCCTCGCCGAATTTGTCGAGCAGCCCAGCGGTGGCCTTGAACACGCCGCCCGATAGGCCAATGTCCTCTCCGAGGAGGAAAACGCGGTCGTCTCGCTCCATCTCTTGGCCGAGCGCCTCGGTGATGGCTTCAATAAACGCAAGCGTCCGCCCCATGCTTCGCTTCTCTCTCCTTTAGGTTTCTGCCCAGACGTGTTGGAGGGCTTCTTCCGGCTGGGGGTAGGGGCTTTGGTCGGCGAATTCCACGGCTTCGTTGATTTCCGCGGTGATCTCTGCGGCAATTTCCTTCTTTAACTCTTCGGTCAAGAGTTTCCGCTCGGTCAGGTATTTCTCGAAGCGCGGAATGGGATCCTTCTTTTTCCAGAACTCTACCTCTTCCTTCAAGCGGTACTTGGCAGGGTCAATCTCGGAGTGGCCGTACCAGCGATATGTCTTGCACTCGATCATCGTGGCCCCTTCGCCCGAGCGAGCGCGCACGATGGCCTTCGAGGTCGCGTCGTACACCGCCAGCACGTCGTTGCCATCCACCGAGACACCCGGGTAGCCGTAGGCCTTGGCGCGATCGGCGAGGTCCTTGAGAGCGGTCTGCAGCCGCAGCGGCACCGATTCCGCCCAGAGATTGTTCTGGCAGACGTACACGATGGGCAGGCGATGCACGCCGGCGAAGTTCAGCGCTTCATGAAAGCCTCCGATGCTGGTCGCGCCATCCCCAAAAAACGCCATCACCACGCTGTCCTTCTTGAGCTTCTTGAGTCCGAGCGCTACGCCCGTGCCGATGGTCAACTGGGCAACGATGGTGCTGGCCGGGGTGATGATGTTGAGCGGGGGGTAGCCCATGTGGGCGGGGGAGGAGCGGCCGCGGTCGGGGCTGCTGACCTTGGCGAAGAGCTGCGCAAAGCAGAATTTCAGCGGTGCCCCCTTGATGATGTTCGAGGTCCAGTCGCGGTGCGACGGAGCAATCCAGTCGTCCTCGCGAAGGCTGAAGGCGGCACCCACTTCGGTGGCTTCCTGGCCCACGCCGGAGTAAAAGTTGCCCCCATACTTGCCTTGGCGGAACAGGATGCGCGCCTTTTCATCGCACATCCGACACTTCACCAGCATGCGGTAGAGCCCGAGCAGCAACTCGCGGGAATACGGCCCTTGCTCTCGAGCAGCCGCTCGGGATGATACGGTTTCGGGCTCGGCGAGGGCGGAACTGCGTGACGCGCTGGCCCGATTCCCCTTCGTTGGCATCGACTCTCCTCAGGCAAAATTCCCAAAATAGGCTCAACCCTTAAATATAGCACACTGCTCTGCGCCGCAGCTACCGATTCGATGGCTCCGTGCGACCTGCGATTTCGTTTCTGGTCCCGGGCGGACGCAGAATGCCGCTCGCAAGAAGGCCGACAAGTTCACCGTCGGCCGGCAAGAAGTCGTACTGCGGCAGGGTTGCCGGCTCGGCCCATGCGATGCGTTCGAAGGCGAGGTTGCGGACCCACCGTGGATCGAGGCTGACGGCGAAAAAGGTGAGCTCGAGCTCGTCCGAGTGCTTGGCGTAATGGTGCCGCGTGCGGTAGAGCTCCACTCCGATGGTGATGCCCGGTCGGTCGACGCCGAGCTCTTCGGAGAGTTCCCTGGCTAACGCTTCCGCCGGCGATTCCCCTCGCTGCACCTTGCCTCCTGGGAATTCCCACTGGAGTGGAAAATTGCCGCTGCGGCGGCGCTGGCAAATCAGCAGGCGTCCGTCGTGCTCGATGAGCGCGGCGACAACCGAGATCATGGCCAGAACTCCCTCAGGTGGTGAGGTGAACTCACGTCTCGCATTCCACGCAGGTAAACGACAAAAGTGAACCGAAAACGCTCGAGGCCTACTTCAAGCACCACCCTTTAGAGTCGATGCTTGCTGCACCCATAAGGCTCTGGGATACTCGTGGGCATGTACAGCGCGGCGGTGCTCGAGCATTTCAAGAACCCGCGCAACGCAGGCGAGCTCCCCAACGCCACGGCCACCGTCGAGGTCACCAATCCCGCCTGCGGCGACATCATGCAGCTCGCGGTGCGCATCGAGGCGGGCCGCATCGCCGAGGCGCGCTTCAGGACACGCGGCTGCGTCACCGCAATTGCCTGCGGCTCGGTGCTCACGGAAATGATTTGTGGCAAGGCCCTTGAAGAAGCCCGCCGCGTCACCTACCAACAGCTCTCCGAAACGCTCGGCGGGCTCCCACCAGCGACCCTGCACGGCAGCCAGCTCGCTTGCGACGCACTCGAAGCCGTGCTCCTAGAGCTCGGCTAGGGCTTGCCCAGCGCTTTGCGGAGCGCATCCGGGTCGTTCAAGTTGAGGACCACGCCCTGCTCAGAGGTGGGGACTTCAAGAACTTCCTGGGAGTGAGCCCAGACAACGCTGCGGGCGCCAGTCTCGCGCGGCGCGTCGAGCAATTCCTGATAGAGCCTGCTCGAAATGATGACCGGGTGGCCCCGTCTGGCCTCAAACGTGGGCAGGACGATGAGCTTGCCCGAGCTATAGAATTTCTCAACGAGTTCACCCACAAGGGTTGGGGTGACCAGCGGATGGTCCACCAGGCAGAGCAGGATTCCATCGGTGCCCCCGTCAGGTAAGCTGCGCACTGCGGCTTGCAGGGACGAGAGCTGGCCCCGCTCCCACTCCGGGTTTACCACCAAGGTTGCCGAATCGAGCTGGAAGTGCTTTCCGATCTCCTCAGCATTGGCCCCTAGCACGACGCGGGTCAGGCCGACCTTCGGATGGCGCGTGACCTCGAGCAGGTGTTCGAGGAACGGTCGGCCCTCGTAGGTGAGCAGCGCCTTAGGCGAACCCATGCGTCTGGATTCGCCGGCGGCCAGGATGACAGCGGCGAGCACGCCGTCCCTCACTTGGCCGGGGTGGGGCCCGCCTTCGCGAGCGAAACGCTCTTGTGGGGCAGGTCGGTGGCCTTGCGGCGCACGGCGATCAACTCCGCGGCAATGCTGATGGCAATCTCCTCCGGAGTGAGCGCGCCGATCTCCAGCCCTACCGGGGCGTGGACACGCTCGAATTTCTCGGCGGGGATGCCTTCCTTCTCGAGCGCCTTGTAAACCGAGAGCACCTTGCGCTTGCTGCCGATCATGCCGATATAGCGCGCCTGCGTGCCCACAGCCCAGGCGAGCACGCGCATATCGTCACGATGCCCGCGCGTCACGATCACCAGATAAGCGGAGGCGTTGGGCCTAAGCTTACCAAAAGCGTCCTCGTAGCTTGTATGAATTTCTCGCGCCATTGGAAAGCGCTCGGCGTTGGCGAACGATTCGCGGTCGTCCACCACGCCAACGGCGAAGCCCGCCGTGTGTGCCGCCTGCGCTAGCGCCATCGAGACATGCCCGCCGCCGAAGATGTACAGCATCGGCTGCGGCAGAATGGGCTCCACGAAAATTTCCAGCGTGCCGCCACAGATCAGGCCGCTATCATAGTCTGCCTCTTTGTTCAGGTTGAAAGTCATCTTGCGCGGTGCTTCGGCGCGGATGACCTCTTTTGCCGCAGCCCAAACCTCGGCTTCGACGCAGCCGCCGCCCACCGTGCCCACCATCGAGCCGTCCTCGCGTACCAGCATTCGCGAGCTTTCATAGCTGGGGATGGAGCCGTTCGTGTGCACGATGGTGGCGAGCGCGGCGCGCTTGCCTTCGCGGCGCAAACGCACAATCTCCTCGAAGAGGTCCACGGGAATACTCCTCCTCAAGCTAGGGTACGGCGTGCGGATGCGGGTGTCAACGCGCCCCGAGCGGCTGGACACCTGCCGAGGCCAATGCTAACTTAGGCGGAGATTTTTCATTTGACGCACGTTGAGACAATCCGGCTGTTTCCGAAGGAGCGGGCTGGACTGCTCGCCTATGTGGAGCGGTTCAACGCCGCCTGCAATTGGTTGTCCGCTATTGCTTTCCGGGAAGGATTGTGGCACTGGTTGCCCCTTCAGCGGCGTACCTACGGGGAGCTGCGGGGAAGTTCCAACTCTCAGCCGCCGCCGCCCTGGTGGCCATCCGCAAGGTGGCCTCCTCGGCTGCAGGCCAAACAGTCACGGGCAGGGCGGCGCAAATTGCGTTGGCTGGTGGGGAAACAGGCGCGCTACCAGCGCGATGTAAACCGCCAGATTTCGAAAGCGGTCGTGTCGAAGGCGCTCAGGCACCTTGTGGCATCGCCCTAGAAAAGCTGAGGGGGATCCGCCAGAGAATCACCGCTCCCCGCCGACAGCGGGCACGACTGGCGAACTGGGCGTTTGGGCAGCTGCGGTTGTTCTTATCCTACAAGGCGGCACGGGCGGGTATCCCGGTCCAGCTGGTTGATCCCGCTCACACCAGCCAGACCTGCCCGGCCTGCGGGCATACGGAACGTGGAAACCGAAAGAACCAGAAGGAATTTTGTTGCCGGTCGTGCGGGCACGCTGGGCTCGCGGACCACATCGCCGCGCGAAATATTCGCGCGCGGGCGCTAGGCGATGCGCCAAACGGGCTTGGGACCAAGGTCGCGGCAGCGATGCCAGCGACAAGTTCGCTTGCGTCAAATGAATAATCACCTTCTAAGTGCTGGCTATTGTCGCGACCCTGCCCTCCTGTAGCCGCGTGCTCCCCGAGTGGTGAAACAAGGCTTCTCG
>DATFXF010000229.1:0-14198 GCA_035258565.1 Candidatus Acidiferrales bacterium | reverse complement strand
AGGCGAGGTGGGAGCCGGTGACAAGATCGTGAAGGTGGGAGAGGCCGACGAGCGAATGACGGTCGCAGAGATCAACGCACTCCTCTACTCACCGAATCACCCCCGCGATCGACTGGAGCGGGCATTGCTGATCGAAGCCCTTTCACCCGGATGGCGGGGCTCGTTTGAAGCGTTACTCGAGAGCCAAAAGACCGCGGCGGGGAGTAGTGGGAACGCGGCGCTGATGGCGGCCGCCGCTGCCCATCCGGTCGCACCCGGATTTCAGCGGCTCGCAGTGACGGCGATCAATCAGGAGTCCGCGGACGTCATCTCGCTGACAATGCAGAGCGGGGACGGTCAAGCCCTGCCAGCGGCTCTGCCAGGCCAGTACGTGGTCTTGCGTCTTCAACCGAGCGGCAGCCCGCCCCTTTTTCGTAGCTACTCGCTTTCGGGCGCGCGCTCGACGGAAGGCTATCGAATCAGCGTGAAGATCGAGCTGGATGGTGTGGCTGGAAACTACCTGGGGAAGCATGTGCGGGTGGGCGACGCTCTCGATGTCAGCTCGCCGCGTGGAAATTTCGTTCTGCTGCCTGGAGAGCAGCCGGTCGTGCTACTCAGCGCGGGAATCGGGGCGACTCCTGTTCTCGCGATGTTGCACGCGCTGGCGGCGGCGCGCTCGACGCGCCACGCCCCGGGGTCGCAGGCGCAACAACGCGGGCTCCACATCTTCCCAAGGACGAGGCCGATACTGGTCCGCTGGTCTCGTTCGCGCGCAGTGGCGTCGCCGCACACTGGAATGGGTCGGCCTACCAGAGCATTTTGGAGCTGGCTGAGGCGTGCGATGTCGCGGTCCGTTGGTCCTGCCGGACCGGTGTTTGTCACAGCTGTGAGAGCGGTTTGGTTTCGGGGGCGGTCGTCTACGAACCGGAGCCACTCGACAAGCCGGCCGATGGCAACGTTCTCGTTTGCTGCTCACAACCCATTTGCGACGTCGCCATAGATTTGTGAAAACCAATCGGCATTGGATCTTTTGGCTCACGCAGAGGAGACGTAGCCGTGACAACGCCAACGTTTTCAGTCGAAGTGATCACGCTGCCGGTGAGCGATGTCGAACGAGCCCTGCGGTTCTATGTCGATCAGGTCGGCTTCACGCTCGACGTGGACTATTCGCCGAACGACGCGTTCCGCGTCGTGCAGCTCACTCCGCGGGGCTCCAGCTGCTCGATCCAGATCGGTAAGGGACTCACCGACGCGCCCCTCGGTTCAGTCCGCAACATCTTCTCGTCGTCACAGATCTTGAGGCCGCGCGGAGCCGCCTGCTCGAACGTGGGGTCCAGGTCAGTGAGATCCGGCACAAGACGCCCATTGGAGCCTGGGACGCAGGTTTCGCCCCCGGGCTCGACCCCGCGCGAGGCGACTATTCCAGCTTCGCCAACTTTTCCGACCCGGATGGCAACAGCTGGGTGCTGCAGGAACGGGGCTACCGCAATTTGACGTAGTGCGGAAGCTTGGTGATTTCGCAAGCGGCCCTGCCACGCACCCGGTCGACTTCGTTCTCACGGTACTCTGGGAAATAGCTGTGCCTTGTCGCCGACGGGTTTACCGACATTGTGCGGAGTACGGGTGTTCTTGTCGTATCACGGGCCGATTCGGAAACGATCCACTTCTACGAAAAACGGCCTTGCCGGACATTAGGCCGCTGCGACTGGGAGGGTTTTGTTACAGGCTCTAAGTTCCTCGCTGACGTCGAGCGTTTTTCCCGCGAGAACGAATAAAGAGTAGGCCTTCCGCAGATCGCGCTTGACGCCTGCACCAGAAGCATAGAGCCCGGCCAGGTTGAACTGCGCTTGGGCATTTCCTTTGTCGGCAGCCAAAGTCAGGAATTTCACGGCTTCATTGACGTTACTGAACTGGTCCGGAGGGATTCGCGCTGGACAGCGAACCCGATTCCGCTTTAACTACCGAACAGGAGGCGTTGGTATGCCCCATATCAGTGATAGTAACCGAAGGGCGTTCGAGGAAGCTTACAAAACTGTGCTGGATAATTTCACAGAGGATGAGCAGGTGCGTATCGGGAAGTTGGCCAGGGAACTGAATTCGATTCTCGCAGACGCCAAGAAACGCCAACAGGAAAAACGAGCGAAGGCCGCGCCCTCATAGGGGCAATTCTGGGGCCGGGGCAACCGGCCCATTCTTGGCAGGAATTTGGCAGGAAAAACAGGCATTTCTTCCGTTTTGTCGTTTTTGCCGTTTGTGTTTTCTGTAACTTGCGCGCTTTCAATCCCCAAGTCAGTTCCTATCGTATTACGAAATTGCTGAGGAAAAGGCGGTCTCTACAAATCAGTAGAACAGGTACTTGCGCCACTTCTCGTCCTTGTGGCCGATCAAACGCATCAACTGCCGCGAGGTGTGCAGCGTGAAGGGACGCGGACGGCGGACCAGTTGGAGGCCAGCCTCCTCGGGCGTGCGATCGCCCTTGTTGTTGTTGCACCGATAGCAGCAGGCCACCAGATTCTCCCAGGAGGAGTGGCCTCCGCGGGAGCGCGGCACCACATGGTCGAGCGTCAGCTCTGAAGCGGGGAATCCGCGCCCGCAGAACTGACAGGTGTTGTGATCGCGCAGCAGGATATTCTTGCGCGAAAGCGCGCGGGTCTGCTGGGGGATGTGCCGGTAAGCGAGCAGTCGGATCACCGAAGGAACCCGGAGCGCCTTCGTAGCCGAGTGAACCTCAGCGTGATTGAGTTCTTCCGCCTGGGCCACGCCCTTCAGCAGCAGCACCATGGCGCGGCGCACGGCGGTGACGTTGATGGGCTCAAAGGTGGCATTCAGCACCAGCACCGGCTCCTGCATGATTCCCGGCCGACCGCTCGAGGTCAGAGAAGCTCCGAGGGGGCGCCTCTCCGCCACTGGACCCCGCGGCAAACCTCTCAGCCGGGATGGCCACCCATCTTGGCCGTGAGAACTCATTCCGCTCATTCTCCCCGTTACTCCGCCAACTCTGTTTGCAGCCAGGCCTTATCGAGACCGTCGCGCACGCCTCGAGCATCACGCCACTGGCAAACACATCATCTACCAGCAAGACCCTGAGCTTGTCAACTCAGCGTGCCGGCACCAAGCGCGTAAGCGACACGCACCGTCTGCCGGCGTTTCTGGCGCGGCTTGGTTCGGCGCGCGACTGCAGGCCATACCTCTGAGACCTCATCGAAGGACAATTGCCAGGAGGGGGGAAACCGGCAGGGAACGGACTCAGAACTGCCCCATTTCGTGCTTTTCTTGGCAGGTAATGCAGTGCCGAGCCCACGGCACCGCCTCTAGTCGCTTCTGCTGCATCTCTTCTCGGCAATTCGCGCACAGACCAAACTCGCTTTCCCGGATGCGTTCCAGAGCCTCGTCGATCAATTGCAGGGTTGCGCGGTCGTGATTGGTCTGCCCAAAGAGAAACTCCTTGGTATAGGAGTTGGCTGCCTTGTCGGCGAGGTCCACGGTCGGATCGTCGTCCGCGGCGCGCCCCTCCTCTTCGGTGCGCGCGATGTTCCGCAGTAGCTCCTCGCGCTTGGCCAGGAGCTTTTTCCGGTAGTAATCGAGTCGCTTCTTGTCCATTGCCGTGGCCCCACAGTGACCTATTTCGTCGAGCCAAACCGGCCATTCTAGGCGCGCAACAAAAAACTGTCAAGAAAGGCGCGAAGCAGCGCCGGCCGAAACCCCTCCCGAAAGCCGTCTCCCGAGGCTCGAGCCGATGAGCCCGGCCATAATCGCAACAGACAAGGACGGGCATAAGCCCTACATCCCAGGGTATTTCCCAAAGAAGATCAGCACAAAATCGATCGAGTCTTCGATTCCGTGCGCAATGATCGGTACGGCCAAGTTACGCCCGGTACGCAGATAAATCAGGCCCAGCAAGAGTCCTGCAAGACCCTCGTCAATAATGCCAGTCACTCCCTGGTACGCATGGGCCAACCCAAATCCGACGTGGACCGCAATCAGGCTGACGATCCAGGCAAGCCTCGTGCGATTCATCAGGTCGGCAACCCGGTTCATCAGGTAGCCGCGATACACCATCTCCTCTCCGAAGGCCGCGAGGGTCCAGGTCCCAGCAAGGGCGATCAGTGTCCACTGGAGATTTCCGTGCAAGGCGCGAAAAAGTTCGAGGTCTGGCTGCTTCGCTAGGATCCGCACGAGGAGCGGCTGGCTAATAAAGAGCTGAAATGCCTCCAGCACAAGCCCAGCTCCTATGCCGAATCCTAGGGTCCTCCGCCAGGTCCGGTAACGGCTCAGTCCCATGTCGCGCCAGCGGATTTTGCGCACCCAAAGCGAAATCCATCCCAATACCAGCAGGAACGGAGTCTTGCTGAAGGGAATGAATTTCCGGGCGTCGGCTACAAAGACGAGAGCAACGACAATCAACTCAATGAGGATCAGCCATTTGCTCTGCCGCCAGGTGCCAGCCTGGCTTTCCGCCTTCAGGCCAGCAGGGTCCGGCGCGGCAATTCTCGAGCCCTCGAGATCGGCGGATCCACCCATGAGTTGCTTTCAGGATGGGGTAATTCTAAGTGGAGCAGAATCTACGTCCCACCAAAATCTGCATCGCAGAATCGCTGCCGCGGATTTCGGGTGCGAGGAATAGGCGAATGGTTAGCGGTGTTGACGTGGCACACGAGTTGCGACCACGTAGGACCGGCTGATAGAATAAAATTCGGTTCGCTGCGAAGGGACGGCCCCCGAAGGCTGGGGACGGGCGGCGCCGGCCTTTTCGCTCCCATTCCAGTTCTTCATCGAGCGCCCTGCCGCCCGCAGGGAGGGGTTCCTTGTCGAAATACGATCTGGCCATCATTGGCAGCGGGCCTGGCGGCTATGTGACCGCAATCCGCGCCTCCCAGTGGGGTTTGAAGACACTGGTCGTGGAAAAGGATGGCTTCTTGGGGGGCACCTGCCTGCACGTGGGCTGCATCCCCACCAAGGTCTTTCTACACCACGCCGAGATCTACGAGCACTTCAAGAATGCCAAGGAATTCGGCATCGGAGTCAAAGATTTCAGCCTCGACTGGGCTGCCGTCCTGGCACGCAAGGACAAGATCATCAAGAAGCACGCCAAGGGCATCGAGTTTCTGTTCCGCAAGAACAAAGTCGAATCCATGCAGGGCTGGGGCCGCTGGGCCGGGCCGGGCCGGGTAACCGTCGAGAAGGACGGCCAGACGGCTGAAGTCGAGGCCACGCACATCCTACTGGCCACCGGGTCTGAGGCACGCTCGCTGCCGGGAGTCGAGTTCGACGGCAAGACCATCTTGAGTAACAGGGAAATTCTGACGCTGCCGGGCATTCCCAAATCGCTTATCGTGGTCGGGGCGGGAGCCGTGGGCGTCGAGTTCGCCTCCATCTACAACTCCTTCGGCACCGAGGTCACCCTCCTCGAGATGCTCCCGCGAATCGTGCCGCTCGAAGACGAGGAGATCTCCGCCGAACTCGCCAGGGCCTTTCGCAAAAAAGGGATCAAGATCTTCACCGAAGCCCAAGTGGAATCAGTGAAGAAAGATGCCCAGGGAGCGAGCGTGACCTTTCTAGACAAGTCCGGCAAGGCCCAGACGCTTCAGGCGGAGAAGATCCTGATAGCCGTCGGCCGCCGGCCGAATACAGAGAACATCGGGCTCGAGAAGACCAAGGCGAAGCTCGAGCGAGGCTTCGTCCACGTGGGGCCTTACATGGAAACGGCTGAGCCCAAGCTTTACGCCATCGGTGACATCGTTGCCGGTATGCCGCAGCTGGCGCACGCCGCTTCGATGGAAGGGATCATTGCCGTGGGCAAAATGGCGGGGAAAGAGGTGCCCACGCTCGAGCGCAATCGCATCCCGAATGCCACCTACTGCGAGCCGCAGATTGGTTCGGTGGGACTCACCGAGCGGCAAGCGCGTGAGGAGGGATGGAAGGTCAAGACGGGCAAGTTTCCGTTCACTGCGAACAGCAGAGCGTCAATCCTCGGCCAGCACGAGGGATTCGTCAAAGTCGTCGCGGAGGAGCAATACGGCGAGGTGCTGGGCGTGCACATCATCGGCCCGCAGGCCACCGAGGTGATCGCGGAGGCGGTGACGGCGCTCGAACTCGAGGCTACGCTCGACGACATGTTGTTCACCGTGCACGCACACCCCACCGTCTGGGAGGCCATGGGCGACGCCTTCGCCTCGGTCCGCGGCCTGGCGATCCACGCATGAAACCTTGTCTGGTTGTCGAACTTGCGCTGATTCCCTACCACGAGGCCTGGGAATGGCAGCGGCGCATCGTCCGCGCGCGCAAAGCGCAGGCCGTTCCGGATGTCCTTCTGCTTTGCGAGCATCCGCACGTCATCACTCTCGGCCGAAACGGCAGGCCGGAGCACCTGCGCGCCTCTGACCACGTGCTGCGGCAGATGAAGGTAGAGTTCTGTGCAACCGATCGCGGCGGCGATATCACTTATCACGGCCCCGGCCAACTGGTTGGTTATCCGATTCTAAACTTGGCCGAGATTCGCCCGGATGTTGTCTGGTACGTCCGCCAGCTCGAAGAAGCACTGATCCGTGCGAGCGCGGAGTTCGGGATCGCGGCAACGCGTCTGCCCGGCAAGACCGGGGTCTGGGTAGAAGAGCCGGGCGCCGGGGAAGAAAAGCTTGCCGCCATCGGCGTGCATATCAGCCGTTGGGTGACCTCGCACGGCTTTGCCTACAACGTTTCGACCGACCTGCGCTATTTCGATTTGATTGTACCCTGCGGCATGCCCGACAAGCGTCCCACATCACTCGAGCGCCTGCTGGGACGCCCGGTGAGCGTAGCCGAAGTGGCACCGCAAATCGTGGATCAATTGGGGAAAGTATTCGCACTGGAGATGCAGCCGGTGACACGCCAGGCGCTCGATGAACGGATGCACGCCGCCGCGCCACCGCTTGCCGCCACCGCATGAGGAGCAAGTGCGCACAACCGAGCAAGGGATGAAGGCTTCACTCACCCGCGGGCAGCACCTTGAGCTCTATTACTATATGAAGCTCAATCGGACGCTCGAGGAGCAACTCGAACGGCTGTTCCGCCAGAACAAACTGGTCGGCGGACTCTACTTAAGCCTCGGACAGGAAGCCACTTCGGTGGGGACCGCCTATGCGCTGGAGCCCCGCGATTGGATGGCACCGATGATCCGCAACGTCGGCGCCCTGCTCGTGAAAGGCTACAAGCCACGCGACATTCTCACCCAATATATGGCGCGCCACACCTCACCGACGCTCGGCAAGGATGGCACCAGCCACTTCGGCGACTTGAAGATGCGTCACGTCGTCTCGCCCATCTCCGTGCTGGGCGACCTGATTCCGGTCATGACCGGCGTGGCCCTGGCGGGGCGCTATCTGGGACAGAAGATCGTGGCCATGACCTGGATTGGCGATGGCGGCACCTCGACCGGCGCGTTCCACGAAGGCATGAACTTCGCGGCGGGACAGAAGGCACCATTTGTCTGTGTCGTGGAGAACAACCAATGGGCCTATTCGACGCCGGTGAAGCGTCAGGTGCCGCTCGAGAACCTCGCCGATCGCGCTCGGGCCTACGGCATCGCAAGCTACATCGTGGACGGCAACGACGTCGTCGCGGTTTACGAGACTGCGAAAGAGGCGGTGGAGAGGTGCCGCGCGGGCGAGGGGCCGGTGCTCATCGAAGCGAAAACGATGCGCATGCGCGGCCATGCGCAGCACGATGCGGCCGAGTATGTTCCGAAGGAGATGTTCGCCTATTGGAAGGCGCGCGACCCCCTGGACCGCTATGAAAAGTTTCTGACCGAAAACAGAATCTGGGACGCGAAAAACCGCGCCGAGATCGAAGCGCGCATCGAGCGCGAGCTGAAGGAAGACCTCGAGTTCGCGGAGAACTCGCCTTTCCCGCCGCCGGAGCTCGCCGGGCAGGGAGTCTATTGCCAGGGGTGTCACTCGATCGAGCCCGAATGGCACCGGCCGAAGCAGGAGGTGATGCCGCCCAAGGCGAGTGTCCGGGCCGTTTGGGAAGTCGAAGACTTCGGCAGCCTGGACCAGGTGCCGCGCGGAGGAAAATCCACCGCAGAAGTCTCGGGGGACGGCGCCCGACCTCCGGCTCAAGAACCCGAGAAAGGGAAACGCAAGGCGAAAATCGCGAAGCCGACGCGCAGGGTGAAGAGGTAGCCGTGGCCCCGGTGACCTACCTCGAAGCGATCCGGCAGGCGCTCTTTGAAGAGATGGAGCGCGACCCCTCGGTGGTATTGCTGGGCGAAGACATCGGCGTCTATGGTGGCGCATTCAAGGTGACGGCCGGCTTGCTCGAGCGTTTTGGCTGGGAGCGCGTAATCGATACGCCCATCAGCGAGACGGCCATTGTGGGCGCGGCCGTAGGCATGGGCTACCTGGGCCTGCGCCCGGTGGCCGAGATGCAGTTCATTGACTTCATTGCCTGCTGCTTCAACCAGATTACGAATTTCGTCGCCAAGTCGCACTACCGCTGGGGCGCGCCGGTACCCATCGTGCTGCGCGGCCCGTGTGGCGGGGGTGTACATGGGGGACCGTTTCACTCCGCGAATCCCGAGATGTACTTCGTGCACACGCCCGGACTGAAAGTGGTTTGCCCTGCAACCGCGTACGACGCCAAGGGCCTGCTCAAGTCCGCTATCCGCGACAACAATCCTGTGCTCTTCCTCGAGCACAAGTTCCTCTACCGGCGCATTAAGGAAGAATTGCCCGAGGACAACTACACGGTGCCGCTGGGCCAAGCGGTTGTGCGGCGCGAAGGGCGCGACTTGACGATCGTCAGCTACGCGGCGATGATGCACACATCGCTCGAAGCCGCCGAGCTGCTGGCCAAAGAAGGAATCGAGGCGGAAGTGATCGACCTGCGCACACTGCTGCCGCTCGACAAGGAAACGTTGCTTGCTTCGGTGCGGAAGACAAACAAGCTGCTCGTCGTTCATGAGGATACGCGCACGGGCGGCATCGCCGGCGAAATCGCCGCCATCGTTTGCGAGGAAGCATTCGAGGACCTGGACGGGCCGGTCCGGCGCGTCACGTCGCTCGATACTCCCGTTCCCTTTGCACCGCCGCTCGAAGAGCGGTTCTTACCTAATGCCGCAAGCGTGGCGGCTGCCGCGCGAGAACTGGCCAAATACTGAAGAGTTAGGAGAATAAGATGCCGGTTGATGTCATCATGCCCCAAATGGGGGAAAGCATCTTCGAAGGCACGATTACGAAGTGGCTGAAGAAGCCCGGCGAGAAAGTCGAGCGCGATGAGCCGCTCTTCGAGATTTCCACCGACAAGGTGGACGCCGAAATTCCTGCGCCCGCCGCAGGCGTGTTGAAAGAGATCAAGGTCGGGGAGGGGCAGACCGTGCCCATCCAGACCGTGGTCGCGGTGATTGATGCCCCAGGAGCAACCGAGCAAGCGGTTGCGCCCGCACCCGTGCCGAGCGAAGCACCGCAGGCCGCACCAGCTCCGCAAAAACCGGCGGAGAAGGCTGCGGAAAAGCCGGTAGCGAAAGCACTGGAGAAGCCGCCTGCTACCGCTCCGCTGCCGGCGCCCTCGGCACCGCCCGCTGGCCCGCGCCGTGATGGTCACCCGATCCACAGTTCGCCGCTCGTGCGGCGCCTGGCACGCGAGCACAACATTGATCTCTCGACCCTGCGCGGGACCGGCGCAGGCGGTCGGATCAGCAAGAAGGACATCCTGCGAGCGGTCGAAGCAGGCGGGGGCCGGCCCTCCGCTGCTCCGGCGGCGCCTGCTCCGCCGGCTGGTGTGCCGGCCCCGGCCGCCCAGGTGACGCTGGAAACCGCCGTGCCGCGCGAGCGGATCTACTTCGGCCGCTATGAGGTTCAGCCCATGAGCATGATGCGCCAGCGCATCGCCGAGCACATGGTAGCCTCGAAGCGCACCTCCCCGCACGTCTACTCGGTCGACGAGGCCGATGTGACCCGTATCGTCGAGTTGCGCGAGCGCACCAAGACGGAATTCGAGAAGCGCACGGAAGCGAAGCTGACCTTCATGCCATTTTTCGTGCGCGCCTCGGTCGAAGGCCTGCGCGCCTTCCCCACGGTGAATGCTTCGGTGGATGGCACGAACATCGTCCTGCACCACGAGATCAACATTGGCATCGCCGTGGCGCTCGATTGGGGACTGATCGTGCCGGTGATCAAGAACGCCGACGAGAAAAACTTCCTCGGGCTCCAGCGCGCGATCAACGACCTGGCCGAGCGCGCGCGGGCGAAGAAGCTGAGGCCGGAAGAGGTGCAGGAAGGCACTTTCTCGATCACCAATCCGGGCGTCTTCGGCGGGCTGATGGGCTTGCCGGTGATCAACCAGCCGAACGTGGCCATCCTCGGCATCGGCGCCATCCAGAAGAGACCGGTGGTGATCCAGGACGCTATCGCTATCCGCTCGATGGCGTACCTCACCCTGAGCTACGACCACCGCGTCGTAGATGGGGCCGTGGCCCATCAGTTCATGGGCAAAGTGAAGTCCATGCTAGAAAACTGGAACGAAAACATCCTCTAATTGGCGAGCTTCGCATCCTGAACCAGAATGCGCGGGCCCTCGGGGCGCCTCCGAGGCGCTTTCGCTTCCCTGGCGCACGGCTCAGTCGGAGGCATTGCTCGTTTTATTACCTCTGCCCGGCGCGGCCGTTGCTTTCATCACTGCTCGTTATATCCTTATGGTAATGAGCTTTGTCAGCCTTCAGGACAGCCTGCGGAAAGAACTGCGCAAACGCATCGACGCCGCAGAACTGACGGGCATGGAGCTCGCGCGCCGCACGGGGTTCACGCAGGCGCACATCTCCAACTTCTTGAACCGCAAGCGCGGGCTGAAGCTGAGCGCACTCGATCGCATGCTGAAGGCCATCGGGCTGTCGCTCTACGATTTGCTCAACCCGCATGAACTGGTGCGCTTCGCCGCCGTGCCGGCGAGCACCGACGAGGCCTACGCCGAGGTACCGCTGGTGACGAGCGCCGCGGCGGCTTCAAGCGAGGTGATCGTCAACGAAGAGGTGCAGGAGCTGGTCAAGCTTCGCCGGGCGCTGCTGAACCAGATCCGAAGCGACCTGGTCGCACCCGCACGCAAACCCTGGACGCGCTTCGTGCTCATTCCGGCGGACGCGAAGGAAGGCATGAGCATGTGGCCGCGACTCAATACGGGCGCCCTCCTACTGATCGATCGCCATTATCAGAGCCTGCGCCCGTACCGGAAGAACGATCGAAATATCTACGCCGTCCGAAAGGGCGACACCTGCACGGTCAGGTACGTCGAACAGAGCGACTGCTTCTTGATCCTACGGCCACACAACCCCGACTATCCCGTCGAAGTTCTGGGCATCCCAGAGGGCCTGACCGTGAGCGACCTGCTCATCGGCCGCGTCGCACACATCGCGCTCGAAACTTAGCTTAGGCTGCGTATCTTGCCGTCGCTCGGCGCAGGTCCGAGCGCCGGGTTCGTTGTTCCCGCGAAAAAGAAAGGGCCCAGGAACATTCCCAGGCCCGGAGGGCTCGCGCAAGCGCAAGCTAGCGCTTCCGGCGGCGCCCTTTCGCCTTTCTTCCCGCTTTCTTTCGCCGAGCGGAGGCTCTGGCCTTCTTTTTGCGCCCTGCCCTCTTTGCCTTTTTCGCCTTTTTCGGGGCCCGCTTCGCTTTTTTTCGCGGCAGCTTGGGGCGCCCAGGGAGAGGGGGAGGCGGCGGGGCTCCCAGGCTTGGCCGCTCGGGAATCACCAACTCCTCCTCGGTCTCTTCCTCCGGACTCTCCTCGCGGTTTGTGCCGATCTCCTCTTCCTCGTCGAATCGGGAGAGCTCGTTTTCGTCGCCGTAGTCGTTCTTGTCAAAGGCCATCATTACCTCCGTTGGATCACCCTTCGATGAAAAGACACTCGAGTGGCCCCCGGACCATCGCGGGCTTATAAACGCAGTTTCACGGGCTTGTCAAGCGATTAGCCCGCTCGGCGAGACTCGGTGTTTCCCCAGCAAGCTCGAGGCCAGGGTTAGGGAAGAGAGCAGCGCCAAGATCCATCTAATTCATTCTAATGAAGTTGCATGGATTCGGGGACGCCGGCCTGAACTTGTTGGCGAAGCAGGAACTTGTTTGGCTCACCCGAAGGCTTCGACCGCCCGGCTCGACGCGATCGATGGCGGGCCCGCCGGCTTCGGTTGCCATCGGACTCCCGCTCTCGAACGATGCCCCATCAGCCTACTTCTCGCGACCGCGACTTGCCCGTCGCTGGCGGCGTGAGGCCGCCCGGATAGATCTTCAGGCGCATCCCGCGGGCCACGCGATGGCCCCGCAGGCCATTCCAGCGCCTAAGTTCCAAGACGCTGACATCGAACTGCTCGGCAATCGACTCGAGCGTATCTCCTCGCCGCACGCGATAGCGAACCAGTTTCCCCAAGGCAGGCTGTGGGCGTGCCGCGGCCGGAATGATCAGTTTTCCGCCGACCGCGAGCGATGCGTGCCCGTCGAGCCCGTTCGCATCTGCGATGGCGCTCGGGCTCACGTGATATTTCCGCGCCAGTGACGAGAGCGTTTCGCCTTCCTCGACGCGGTGGCGTCGCCAGCTCACCCACTTCTCCGAAGGGATAGCGGCCACCTCAGCGAAGAAGCGCTCCGCGGTACCTTCGGGCAGGCACAGCTCGAAATTCGGGTCCGCAGGCGTGACCATGCGCAGCAGCTCGGGGTTGAGCAAGCGGAGCGTTTCGACATCCACATCGATCGTCTCAGCCACCAAGCGCAGGTCGATCGGATGCCCGGGCTTGACCCGATCTAGGTGCGGGGGCGGTTCGGGGTCCACCTGGAGGCCGTAGTGGTCGGCGTCCTTGGCCATCAAGGTGAGGGCCAGGATGATGGGAACGTAGTTGCGGGTCTCGCGCGGCAAGGCATTGCGCCTGTACAGTTCCCAGAAGTCCGCGTAGCCGGTATGTTCGATGGCCCGCTGAACGTTGCCCGGCCCGGAGTTGTACGCCGCCATGGCCAGATACCAATCACCGAACATCTGATAGAGATCGCGCAGGTGTCGCGCCGCCGCGTGCGTGGCCTTTTCCGGATCCTGGCGCTCGTCCACCCACCAGGTGCGTTCCAGGCCATATTCTCTGCCCCGGTAGGACATAAACTGCCAGATGCCGCGCGCGCCCGCACGTGAAAGCGCCATCGGCTGGAAGGCACTCTCCGCCTGCGCCAGGTAGATCAAGTCCTGCGGCAGGCCTTCCTCCCGGAGGACGCGCGTGATCATCGGCCGATACCGGCCCGCGCGGCGCAGGCCTGTCTCGACGATCAAGCGGCCGCGTGGCGTCTGGAAGAAATTCAGATAGGACAGGACGTGTTCGTTCAGCGTCAAAGGAAGATCGTGGGGCACCTTTTCGAGCACCTTCGCAAGTCTCGCGCCCAGACGCGGGTCCAGGCTCTCGGGCGAAGGAACAGTCATTTCTGCAATTTCATCGATGGGCGCTGGCTCTGCCTTTTGTTCGCTGAAGCCGTCCCCTTCCCGGAAGGACTGCATCTCGTAGGCGTGAACGGTATCGACAATGCGGTCGAAGAGGTCCTCGAGCCGCGCATCGGCCTGGAGGTCGTAGCCGCTCAAGAGCAGCCAATCGAGCGCCTGGTCGAATTCGCGGCGTGCCTTCACCAGGTGGCCGGCCTTGTACTCTTGCTGGCCGGTACGAAACGCGGCCTCTACCTTCGCGAGCAGGAGTTCGACGCCACGTGGCGCCTGGACGGCCAACGGCCGAACGCCCGCGCGCCGCGGATCGATCGGCAGCGGCCCTAGCCTCTCCGGGGGAGCCCCGGCGGCCACCTGCGGCGGCCGCACTTGGAGCGGCCGGCGGGCAGACTCCTCGCAGCCCACAATGCTCAGCAGGAGGGCGACTGCGGGAAGCGAGAGCAGGGCATGGGCTCCCTTGACGAAGCTCATCGGTCGCGTGCTCCCGCAGCCACTCCTACCCAATAGACACATCTACTTCGCGTCCCTTACCACTCTATCGATCCTAGAGGCTCGCGGCGTCCGAGGTCAACTGGACCGGGGTACAGGTCTGCACCTAGAAGAACCAGTACGGCGATTATTCACTTGACGCAAGCGAACTTGTCGTTGTCATCGCTGCCGCGACCTTGGGCCCAAGCCCGTTTGGCGCATCGCCTAGCGCCCGCGCGCGAATATTCCGCGCGGCGATGTGGTCCGCGAGCCCAGCGTGCCCGCACAACCGGCAACAAAACTCTCCTCGGCTCCTTCGGTT
>DATFXF010000228.1:0-3157 GCA_035258565.1 Candidatus Acidiferrales bacterium | reverse complement strand
CGAGAATTTTCTTGTCGCCTATCCGAGCGGCACGGGCCGCTCGAGCCGCATGCCCACTTGGAACTCCGGAAACTGCTGCGGCTACGCGATGGAGAACAAGGTGGACGACGTGGCCTTTATCCGCGCGTTGATTGACAACCTCGAACACAACTATTCGGTGGACCCCAGGCGCATCTTTGTCACCGGGATTTCGAATGGCGGGATGATGTCGTATCGCATCGGTTGTGAGCTAGCCGACCAAATCGCCGCCATCGCTCCGGTTGAAGGTGCACAGAATATCGACTGCTGGCCGTCCGGGCCTGTCTCGGTGATCCTTTTTCATGGTAGCAAGGACCGCCTGGTCCCCTTCCGCGGCGGCAGCACGCCCTTTCAAATCGGTCCCCGGCGCACGGACAACTCCGTCGCTAACGCGGTGGCGTTCTGGGTGAAACAAGACGGCTGCTCGCTCACTCCCAAGCATGAAGAAATGATGCAGTTCACACCGACATCTATTCCGGCTGCAAAAGCGGCACGGGCGTCGCACTCTACGCCATCCAGGGCGGGCGCCATTCTTGGCCCGGCGGCCGAGCGAGCGGGAATAACGTCCCGGCCACCGATCTGATCTGGTCTTTCTTCCTCCGGCACCCCAAGCCGTGACGACCCGCTTCCGGTGAGGCAAGCACGAGGTAAAGAGATTGGTCTTGCCGTACTTATTGTTCCGGACGCGGGTTCGCGCCAGTTTGTTCAGCAGCGGCGGCAGGCTTTCGTGGGGGCGGCGTCGCGGAACGTGTCTCGAGGCTCAGCAGGCGCGCCAGATTGTTGCGGCTGCGTGCCAGGCCGCTCGGATTGGCTTGCGGCGACTTTTCGTAAATGGCAATCGCACGCTTCGCGAGTGCAATGGCTTCTTCGATGCGGCCGCGATCTGCGTAGAGGTCGGCCAGATTGTTCAGCGTGCCGGCGATCTCAGGGGCGTCGACGCCCTGCGCCGCCTCGCGGATGGCGACCGAGCGCTTCAGCAGCAGCTCAGCTTCATCATAGCGGCCGAGATAGAAGTCCGCGGTCCCCAGGCCGTGTAGCGCGTCGGCGACTTCCGGGTCATCGGGCCCGAAGGCAGCCTCGTAGACCGAGAGCGCCCGCCGGTAGAGCGGCGCGGCGCGATCGAATTGTGCCTGGCCCATGTAGTTCCGCGCGAGGTTATAGAGCGCCATCCCCACCGTCGGGTCGTCGGCGCCCAAAGATTTCTCCCAAATCTTGAGGGCGCGCTCACGCAAGGGTTCCGCGGGACCGAATCTTCCGAGCGCCTCAACCACGCCGGAAAGATTGGTCAGTACGCGTGCGCATTCCGGGTCGTTCGGTCCGCGAGCCTCCTCGGCGATGGCCAAGGCCCGGCGGTATAGGTCTTCGGCCTCCGTGTATTTCTTCTGCTTGGAGGCGAGCAGGCCCAGATTATAGTAGCTGTAGGCAACGTGGAAGTGCTCCGGCCCGCGCTGTTTCAAGCGGATGGCCAAGGCGCGCTTCTCGAGCGCTTCGGCTTCGGCGTACCTGCCCTCCTCGGAGTACAGATTGGCGAGGTTCACCAGATCCTGGGTGAGACTGCGATCCTCCGGGCCCAGAGTTTTCTCCTCAATCTGCAGGGAGCGCTGGTAAGCCTCCTCGGCTTTGTCGTATTCCTGCTGCGCAGCGCAAAACTTCGCCAGGTCGCTCCAGCTCGCGGCCAATTCCAGCCGGTTGGGCCCCAGCGCCTGTGCCCGCACTTCGATGGCGCGCCTCATCAGCGCTTCCGCCTCGGAATACTTGCCGAGATGGATATACATGTCGGATAAGGCATCGAGCGCTTCCGCATAGCCCAGATCGTTCATTCCGAGCTTCTGGGCTTCGACGATGGCCAGGCTCAAGAGGTCTTCGGCGTCTGCAATGCGTCCTTGCTGGAAGGCCTTGGCGGCCTTGGCCGCAGTTCGCTCCCAAGCGGCCTCCGGCCCCGCGGCGGAAGCCACGCAGGAAGCCAGCATCAAGACACCGAGCACCAGTCCTAGCCACAGCTTGTTCGTCATCCGAGTTTCTCTTTCGAAAGCGGCAAGAAAATTCTGCGCCGGCCGATCCACTCGATGCTAGGAAGGCGCACGAGAGGGGTCAATGGTACGCGTCGCTTAACCGTTAGCTGTACGAACGCACAGGTGGATAGCTCGAGTCATGCTGGCGAGCTGGTGCGCAGTTCGAAATGCCCGAGGCGCTGTGGCCGACCGGTAAGCTGGTGCTATGATAGGCTGACGAGGCGGCCTTGCTGAAGACGCGCCAAATTATCCCGCCACTCACGGCGCGCAGCACGGCCGGGCAGACGGTTCGCGCCGGGGACTTCAAGCAGAAGAAAAACCTGGTCATCGCTTTTCTGCACGCAAACTGCCCGCGCTGCCATGCATTTCTTGGAGAGCTTGCGGTGCGCGCCCGGGAGTTTGCCGAGCGGGAAGCTGTGGCTCTGGTGGTCTACAGCGAAACACCCGGGGCGGCGCTCGTAGGCGAAAATCTCCCGGCGCAAGTGCGGGTCGCAGTGGACATGAGCGGGCGCTCGCTCGGCGCCTACCTGGGCGAGGGGGCGTTCGGCCCGAGCGGGCTTGAGCGCGTGGGCGTCTTCGTCGCCGACCGCTACGGCGAACTCTATTCGCAGCGGGTCGCTCGGGGGGAGGACGGTCTACCCGGTGTCCCGGAATTGCTCGAATGGCTGGCGCAGATTCAGGCGGGCTCGGAGGAGTGAGCCATTTCGCACTGAGAACCGGTGACTTGAACCGCGGGCCTGAACCAAGCAAAAAGGGGCCCCGCCGTGGAACCCCTTTTTGCTACACCCCATCAGCGCCTGTCTCGTCGCGGCGAGACAGGGCCACCCCGGGAAACCACAATCAGCTAAAAGTCATACTGCAAGCCTCGTGCCAGCCAGCGACCCAATGTGCCGGCGACGTAGCTCTTTGATGATACTGTAGTTAGCAACTTGTCAGTTGCGCCGACCCCTCGACGCGCCCCCTGCCCTACGGTTTCTCACACGAATGACCCCTGCTTTTCTATGTTGTTTTGGAGACCCGGGAATACGGGTCTACCTGGGAGGAGGAAATCCACTTCCGTGGTCACTGGCACTTCGACCGGCTGGCCCTCAAGGAGCCCCGGCGAGTAGCCCCATTTGCGCACGGCT
>DATFXF010000227.1:0-2473 GCA_035258565.1 Candidatus Acidiferrales bacterium | reverse complement strand
AACGCAGCGCGTTCGTTCCTCGCTGGCGGCAGGTACAGGCAGCAGCGCGCAGAATGGCATCACCACGATTCGCTTCGTGAGGAATCCGGAGCCCTTGCCCAATTTCGCGCTCATGGGGCTTGACGGACAGATTCTTTCTCCTGCGGAGTGGCAAGGCAAAGCAGTGCTCTTGAATTTTTGGGCCACCTGGTGCCCGCCGTGCCGCGAGGAGATCCCGGACTTGATCGAGCTCCAGGCCAAGTATCGAGACCGGCTCCAGATCGTCGGCCTCTCAGTGGACGAAGGCTCGCCCGACGCAGTGAAGAGCTTCGTTCAGAAAGCGCGGATGAATTATCCAGTTGCCGTGGTCTCGCCCGAATTCCAAGCGAAGTTCGGGGGCATCCTAGGTTTGCCCACTTCTTTCGTGGCGGACACGAACGGGCGCGTGGTGCAGAAGCACGTTGGCTTGCGCGATCCGTCCCTCTACGAGGCGGAGATTCGTGCCCTGCTGGGACTTCCCGTCCAGGCCAAGATCGAGACCTTCGAGGACACCGGTCAAATCTTTTTCACCAACGCCAAACGCGCCACCGAGCTGCCGGGCGTGGACCTTTCCAAACTCACCCCGGAACGGAAGCTCGCGGTGCTGCGCCAGTTCAATGAACAAAAGTGCACCTGCGGATGCGGATTGACGCTCGCGCAATGTCGGATCAACGACTCGAGCTGCGCGGTGAGTCGGGCCACGACCACTCAGATCGTCGAAAAAATTGCCCGCGCGCAGGCCAGCCCAACAAAGTAGAAAATCATCCCCTCGCGGACCCAAACAACGAGTCCAACAACGGCAGGAAGATGTTGTAGCGTGAGTCTGGGCGGTCGTGGTGCGCCAGGTGGTACGCCCGCACGGCGCCGAGACCGGGGGCAAGCCATCCACCCACATGGATCCGCCAGTGAACCTCCTCGACGGCAATCAGGTACACGGCAAACCCTGCGAGAACTCCCGGTGCCACACCCCATGGCCAGAGCAGCTCCAGGGCGATGACGGGTGCGCTGTTCACCGCGAACAGCAGGGCCACCCAGAGCGGTGAGCCCCCTAGATTTACATGCTCCGCCTCCAAGGGGGTGCCCACCGAGGCGTGATGCTCGAGATGACCTCGTGAAATGAAGTTCCCTGGCAGGTGAAGAAGAAACCGGTGATAGACATACTCAAAGGCATTGGCCCACAGCAGTCCGATGAACAAGCCAACCAACCATCTCGCCGGGGTGCCTGGGAACCGAACCGCCAGCAGCGCCGCCGGCACGACTCCCGAGAAGAGAGCGGTCAGCGCGTTGGCTCTCTTGAGTGCTCGCCCGCGGGCCATGGCCTTGGCCCTGATCTCGCCCTCGTTCACCATGAGAATCCCTTGCTCAAACTCATTCGGCCAACGCTTCGGGCACTCGCCCTGTCGATCCTCTCGGCGCTACCTACCCTATTGGATGCCAAAACCGGGCGGAAATCATCCTGCCGGTGCGCAATCGGAAACCGGCAAAACCGGCAGGCCGCTCTAGCCTGCTGCCCTCCCAGCGTCCTATAATCGCGTCCGGCACCGATGAAAGCAGCGATCGAAAAATTCATCCACGACCTCACGTTCGAGCGCAACGCCTCACCGCACACGGTGCGCAGCTATCAGGGAGATCTCGAGCAGTTTCTGGACTACCTGAACCCGCCCGGCGGAAAGGGCGCGGGGCTGGAAGAGGTCGACCACCGACTGATCCGCGAATTCATCGGCCACCTGCACGACCTTCGTCTCGAAAAAACCTCAGTCGCGCGAAAGCTGGCGGCGCTGCGATCGTTTTTCAAGTATTGCGTCCGTAGAGGGCTGCTGGCGCAGAATCCTGCGCGGCTGGTGGCCACACCGAAACTGCCCAAGCGTGTCCCCTCGGTTCTGAGCGCCGAGGAAATCAACGTCTTCCTCGACCACCTCGCTGGGCTGCCTCGAACCGCGCCGGCCGCGCCGCCCCACAGCTCGAAGAAGTCCCGAGGCAAGGCTTCCGAGCGCCGCCGCACCGCTGCCGAAGAGGAGGAAGCCGGGCTGTTGCTCCGCCGCGACCGCGCCATCCTCGAGTTGCTCTACGCGTCGGGCCTGCGCGTCAGCGAGCTCACCGGCCTGAATCTCGCGGACATCGATCGAAAGGAGTTGATGCTGCGCGTTCGCGGGAAAGGCCGCAAAGAACGTATCGTGCCCTATGGATCGAAAGCCGAGGCCGCGCTCGAAGCCTACTGGCCGGTGCGCAGCGAGTTGTTGCGCAAGGCGGGTACGCGCGCCGACCCCGAGGCCGTGTTCTTGAATCATGCTGGGCGCCGCCTGACGACGCGCTCGGTAGGCCGCCTGGTGAAGAAATACGTGCGCCTGGTAAACATCAACTGGGACCTTCACCCGCATGCTCTGCGCCACGCCTTTGCCACGCACCTGCTCGCCGACGGCGCTGACCTCCGCGCCATCCAGGAGCTGCTCGGCCA
>DATFXF010000226.1:0-3381 GCA_035258565.1 Candidatus Acidiferrales bacterium | reverse complement strand
GAGCACCGATGCCGAGGCATCCGGGACAATCCTGGTCGGTCGGGGACGTTTCGCTGGAACTGATGAAGAAGTAAGAAAAGCGGAGATCATTCACCAACGTTGGGCGGAGCACACTGGTTATGCCCAGCATCGTCTGGTCAGCCCAGGCCTGCTGGCGCGTCCAGTTCGATGGATACGAAAACTTTGGGTGTAAGGTGCCGGTAGTGGGCGCAAAGGCCCGGCTGCCATCGTGCGAGTAGCGGACAAATGCCGTATGCGTGTTAGAGATTTGCCCATCCACGCGCACGCTAAGCTGGTCGCCGAACAACGGGCTTGCAGTGATGCGGCTGAAATGAGCAAAGTCCTGCCCGAACAGAGTGGTGGCGACAACGCCCCGTTGCTCGTTGCGCTCCCAGTTTCCGAGGAAGAAAAGGCGGTCGCGGCGAACAGGGCCTCCGAGCGCGAAACCGAACTGCCGCCGCTGGAAGAAGGGAGTGGGATTGGCCGGGTCGCGCTTGAGAGCCGGATAGGCAGCCAGGTTATGGTCGCGGAAGAAATAAAAGGCGGTGCCATGCAGAACGTTACTGCCTGAGCGTGTGACGACGTTCACCGAGGCACCGTCGGTCAAGCCGGTGGTGAGGTCGAAGTTCACAGTGGAGATCTGGAACTCCTGGACTACTTCCTGCGAGAAGCCCATGGCGGAGCCGCCCTGCCCGATGGCCATGATGCTGCCGCCATCGATGCTGACGCGCGTACCACGGCCGCTGTTGCCCACGGTTTGGCCCAGAACCGGCACGAACGTGCGGTTGTTGCTTCCCCGCGTTGGTGGCTGAGCGCCTGGCTCCAGCTTGGCCAGCTCCAGGAAGCTGCGGCCATTGAGGGGCAGCCCCTCGATCTGTGGGCGCGTGACCACGCCGCCGACCTCATGGGTGTCGTAGCGAATTTGCGGCGAGGCGGCATCCACGCTCACAGTGTAGGTGGTGGCGCCAAGCTGCATGGTGAGATTGACGGTGGTGGTGCTGCCCGTTTCGATGATTGCCTCTCGCGCGAGCCGCTGAAATCCGGGCGCTTCGACGGTCACCTCGTAGACTCCGACCAGCAGTGCCGGTGCGCTGTAGTCCCCTTCGTTCGTAGCTAGGAGCACGCGCTGCGCGCCGGTCTGCTTGTTCGTGACCAGGATGCGCGCTCCGGGAATCGCCGCCCCGCTCGGGTCGAGGACCCGGCCTGCTATGGTGCCGGTGGGAGCTTGGGCGTGGACGCTTCCAAGCGTGATCAACCCCCAGGCAAAAACCGCGACCATAGCTGCGTTGCGACTCATGATGAATCTCGCGAGCTGCCAGGCTGCCGTTGCGGGGTGCCCCCCCGGCTTCAAGGAATTTCGCTGCAAGAGGGAAACTCTCCCGGGCGCGCTGGGAGCAGCTCTCAAATGCACCCGGGCGGAACCGAAGTCGATGCTACTCCGGCAAGCCGACCTTCTTCCGCAAAGCCTTCACGCGCGGATCGCCCCGAAGAAACGCCATCTCCGGATAACTATTGAGGAACTGCCCTACTCGGACTGGCCCCAGGGCAGCCATACGATCGAGAGCTTCCAGTGTGCGGTCTTTGTCGCCGAGACCGGCGAAGATCAGCGCTTGCTCGTTCGCATACTGGGAAGCGCTGGCCATCTTCTCAGCCTCCTCGCGGCGGCCGGACAGCGCATAGGCGTACCCGAGCAAGCCCCGCTCTTGCGGATTCCTAATAAGATGCGTCTGGTCATTGATCAGGACCTGGATTGCCTCGCCGGTCCTCCCCTGCCCTAACCGAGCGTGAGCCAGAATCAACCATTTTAAAAGGTGATCCGCTGGCAACTTCAGGCAATAGTCAGCTGCCTCGCTGTTTCGGCCCGTAAGAGTGAGTACAACAGCTAGGAAGGTTTGAACTTCGGGTGAGAGCGGATCAAGTTTTTCCGCAACGCGCACCTGCTGGAGTGCCTCTTCGATGCGGCCAAGCGTCAACAGGAGCCAGTATTCGTAATTAAGGTACGTGCTCGAGCGATTGGGGTCTAGCTCGATGGCGCGGCGGAAGCTTTTTTCCGCCTTTTCCCATTGTCCGTCGCGCGCGAAGACCACGCCGAGCGCATCGTGCGCTTCTGCCAACAGCGGGTCCAACTGGATCGCCTTTTCCGCCGCGGCTCGCATTTTCGCTAACTCATCGGCGGGGTGCTCCGCAGGGAACACAACGGAATGCCGTGCGTAAGTCTCGGCCAGACCCGCAAAGGCGGGGGCAAAGGAGGGATCCTTGGCGATTGCTTTATCGAAAAGACCGAGACGCTGTTGGAAAACATCAGGGATTTCGTATAGAGTGCGTGCGCGGAGATAGAGATCGTAGGCTTCGACACTAGTCTCGTAACGTCGCTGGCCGCGGCCCAGTTTCAGCCGCAAGTTATTCACGATTCCGCGAGAGATTTCGTCCTGGATGGCAAAGACGTCCTTCACCTCGCGATCGAAGCGTTGGGACCACAGCGGCACGTCATCCGAGACCCGGACCAGCTGGGCATTGATGCGAAGCTTGTCTCCGGAGCGCAGGACAGAACCCTCTAGTACCAAATTCACACCGAGCTCCACGCCCACCTCATGAATGTTGCGCGGCTTGTCTTTGAACGCGAACGAGGAGGTACGCGATCTGACCTGTAATCCGTCAATAATGGAGAGGTTGTGAATAATTTCGTCGGTCAGACCGTCGCTGAAATAATCACTAGCCGGTTCGGAGCTCAAGTTCTTGAACGGCAACACAGCAATGGACGGAATGCGTCCCGCATCAGCTCTGGTAAGGAGTCGCTGGCGCCAGCCGCCCAGGTTCAATCCCACCGCTATCGCGAGCAGGACCAGCACTGCTCCTGCGATGAGACCTCCCAAGGCTAGAGCGTAAGGCCGGCGCGTTGTCTTTATCCTTTTCGTTTCAGTCTCCGGCAGAGCCGGGGGCAGCGCTGTTGCTTCTGATTTCAATGAACCGGGCAATCCTGCGACTGAGACTGCATTGGGTGATGAACTCGCACGGTTTACCGAAGCAAGTACTTCCGCAACAGGCGCAATAAACCGATATCCCCGGCGCGGCAGGGTCTCTACGTAGCGAGGGCTTTCGGCCGTGTCGCCCAAAGCGTCGCGCAGCCTCTTGATGGCTGTGTTCAGGCCGACATCGAAATCCACAAAGGTGTCCGCGGGCCAGAGCTTCTGACGCAGCTCTTCTCGCGTGACCACCTCACCGGGGCGCTCCAACAGCAAGGCCAGGACCTGAAAGGGCTGGTCCTGAAGCTTGATCCTCCGGCCGTGTTTGCGCAGCTCGCCCGAATGTAGGTCCGCCTCAAAGGGGCCGAAACGGACGCCTCGGGCTGGGCCGGGTACTTGCAAGGGTGAGGGAGAGCTT
>DATFXF010000225.1:0-3463 GCA_035258565.1 Candidatus Acidiferrales bacterium | reverse complement strand
GAGAGCGAGATTGCGGAATTCAGCCGCAGAGAATGGCCGGAATTCTTGTTGCACCGCGGCCGGGCGCGGGAAGCGCTAGAAGCATCGCAGGCTTTGGTGAGAAGTCGTTCGGCAATGGGCCGCTTCGCGGGCTATGCGCTCGTGGGCCGGGCCCTTCTGGCTATGAATCGCCGGGAGGAAGCCAAGGGCCAACTGGAGCTGGCAGAGCGGGAAATGAAGCTGATTTCTACCGAGCCTGACCGATTCTTGGCGTACACCGAGTCCCTGCGGGCCGAACTTCTCCTGCGCGAGCAAAAATGGGCCGAAGGAGCGGCGCTGATGAAGCAAATCGAAGAGAGGATTCGCTCAACTCCCAGTCCTGACGCGCGCAGCCAAGCGCTGTTCCAACTCGAATCCATTGCCCGCATAGCTCGCGAGACCAGCGACTGGGAGTTGGCCGAATTCACGGCACGGGAAATGATCCAACTGGAGCCCTCCTATGCAGGAGGATACTATGCCCTTGCGCTGTTGGCCGAACACCGGGGACAAGCCACCATAGCACGCCAGGAGTTTGCCAGGGCAGAAAAGCTTTGGAATAAGGCCGACCCGGACCTGCCTGAACTGGGGCGCGCTCGCCAAAAACTGGCCGCGCTGCTTCTCGGGCAAGCGCCGGATTCCGAGACTTCTGAGCCCACGGAAGCGGAGTTGAGCGCGGCTCACGTCAGCCAGAAGGATAAGGAGGCGAATGGGCAACCCCAGCAAGCGCCAGGACAGTTAAGCGCGGTGCGACCGCGCAGAGTCGAGGTCGCTTACGATTCCGCCCGACTCCGCGGAAGCCCCACAGCCTCTGTGGTCATCGTCGAGTTCTCTGATTTCCAATGTCCCTACTGCCGGCAGGTCCAACCGACCTTAAAGAATCTGCTTGCCAAGTACGAAGGCCAAGTGAGTTTAGCCTATCTGGACTTTCCGCTGCGGGAGATCCATCCCCAGGCTCAGTTGGCTGCGGAAGCCTCCCGGTGTGCCGGCGAGCAGGGGAAATTTTGGGACTATCATGACATCCTGTTTGCCAATCCGGGCAAGCTCAACCGCGAAGACTTGCTCGAGCACGCGCGCAATCTGAAGCTCGAGGAGAAACAGTTCGACTCCTGCCTATCCAGCGCCAAGTACAGGACAAGAATTGAGGAAGACCTCCAAGAGGGAATCCGGGCTGGAGTCAACGGCACTCCCGGATTCTTTATCAACGGAATCTTCCTCATGGGCGCCAAAGTACAGGCCGCATTTGAAAGAGTTATCGAAACAGAGCTTTCAGCTCCTGAGGGCAGAAAAGCAGGTCATTAACCGGCAGGCAAGGCTAGCGAAAGCGTGCAGATTGAGTCCAAAATAACCTGAGGACAGCGCCCTGGGAGGCAGGCCCCCATCGCAGAGTTTTTCCCGCCTTGTCCCTCCAACTGTCGGAATTGGTGGCGATTGACTCTCGCTTTCGGCTCGCGCATCCTAGCTTAGCTACCCGAGGAGAGTGCCCATGGTTGCGGGAACCAATATTGGCATCCTGACGGGAGGCGGCGACGTGCCCGGGCTCAACCCGGTGATCAAGTCGGTTGTGTACCGCGCCACCGAGGTTGGCCAGCGCGTCCTCGGCATACGCAAGGGATGGCAAGGCCTGACGCACATGAACCCCGCAGAAGAAATGGACGAGACCTATGTCCGCTGGCTCACGCGCGAGAATACGCGCACCATCGATCGCAGCGGCGGCACCGTCCTCCACACCTCGCGCACCAACCCGAAACGTATCGCCAAGTCCAAAGTGCCCGCCCACATCTCGCCGTCGGAATTGGAAAAGCTGCCCTCCAGTGACAGCTACTACGATTTCACTTCGATTGTGCTGCGCAACCTGGAGCGTCTGGAGATCGGCTGCCTGATCGTGCTCGGGGGCGACGATACGCTCAGCTTTGCCACGGCGCTCGACCGTGCCGGCGTGCCACTCATTGGCATTCCCAAGACGATGGACAACGATGTGCGGGGCACCGAATACTGCATTGGTTTTTCCACGGCCATTACGCGTGCAAAAGAGCTCATTACGCGGCAGCGCACCACCTTGGGCTCGCATGAACGGATCGGCATCTTCCGCATTTTCGGCCGGGATGCGGGGTTCACCGCACTCTATACGGCCTATGTCACCTCCGCCCGTTGCGTCATCCCGGAATTCCCCTTCGATCTCGACCACCTCTGCCGGTTGCTGCTCGAAGACAAGAAGAACAATCCCAGTAACTACTCCCTCGTTGTCGCGTCGGAAGGCGCCGTGTGGCACGGTCGGGCGGCGGGCGAGTTCGGCGAGGCCGACGCCTACGGGCATCGCAAGAAGGTTGATATCGGCCACGCCCTGGCGGAAGAAGTAAAAGCGCGCACCGGCGAAGACACGATGTCGAGCGACCTCACCTACGACCTGCGCAGCGGCCATCCCGACGCCCTGGATCAGCTCGTGGCCACCACTTTTGCTAATATCGCCGTGGATCTAACCCTCGGCGGAGTCACCGGTCGGATGGTTGCCGTCGAGAACGGCCGCTACACGCATGTGCCCTTGCCAAACCCCGCACTTGGCCCTCGCCGCCTGGATGTCGCCGCCCTCTACAACACCGAGCGCTATCGCCCGCAGTACGGCTCGAAGCTCGGTGCGCCGCTGCTGCTCAGTTCTAGCTGAGCTCGAGCGCTCACGGCGTCAAATGTGCGCCGCCAGAGGGCTCCTTTTGATACACCAAGCGGCCACCTACGTAAGTCTCGAGCACTTCCGTGCGCAGGAACCCCCGCGGAGGAGTCTTCGTGAGATCGGTGGAAAGAACGATGAGGTCGGCCCACTGCCCTGGGGCAATCTGGCCCTTCTTCACTTCCTCGAATTCGGCGTACGCAGAGCCGGCGGTGTAGGCACGAATGCAGTCGTCGAGTGAGATTTTTTCCTGCGGCTCCCAGCCGCCGGGCGGACCGCCTCCGGGCAGTTCGCGCGTGACGCAGGCATAGAGGCCGCGCATGGGATCGATCGGCTCAACCGGATAGTCGGTTCCAAACGCCAGGCGCACGCCGCCCTTCAACATCGAGTTCCACGCGTATGCGCCCTTCGCCCGCTCTGGCCCCAGGCGCGATTCCGCCCAGCGCATGTCCGTGGTCTGGTGGCTCGGCTGCATCGAGGCGACCACGCCCAGCTCGGCGAACCGCGGCAGGTCTTCGGGCGCGACGACCTGCGCATGCTCGATGCGGTCGCGACGGTCGCGCGGCCCGTTCGCGGCGCGTGCGGCGGCGAAGGCATCGAGGCACACGCGGTTTGTGCGGTCACCGATCGCATGAAACGCCAGCTGGAAGCCGGCCTTGTCGCGCTCGACGGCCATGCGTTTGAGCCCGTCTGGATCAATACGCAGGATACCGCTCGTCGAAGGGTCGTCCGAGTAGGGGGCCAGCATGGCCGCCGTACGCGAGCCAAGCGAGCCGTCAACGA
>DATFXF010000224.1:0-27416 GCA_035258565.1 Candidatus Acidiferrales bacterium | reverse complement strand
AATCGGCTGGAGATTCCACCGACGTGCCGGGCCTGGCTCCAAAGGTTTCAGCTCTCTCGCGAGGAAGCTTCATCCTTGGAGCAAAGCTTGGCGCATATCTTCCTCTCACCAAGCCGGGGAAGTCAATTCAGCAGGCGGATTTGGGGTAGTAGTGTCGTTGAATGACACCACTACCCGCGGATTCCGCGGATTCTAATTTGGAATCTAGCGGAACGGCGTTCTCTCCGACTCTACCACCAGGCGCCCATTCGTATGGATCTGAGGCGAGCAACGGCTGCTCAGGGGGCTTGCGCGCAGTGATCGTGACCGCCACGGCCGTGACTCCCGCCGCGTGTTCGCCCACCAGCCGGACATCCGCGAAGCCCGCATCGCGGATGGTGGCGAGATACTCCTCCTCCACCAGCGCCCCCGAGACGCAAGCGCACCAGCTCCTCAGGGCGATACTCTTCGGGAAGCCCTGAAGGGCTTCCGGCGAGCCGCGCAACACAATGTCAGCTACCGACAGCCGCCCACCGGGGCGCAAGATGCGAAAGATATCTTTATACACGGCCGCTTTGTCCGGGGTCAGTTGATGACGCGATTGCTGATGACCTACAACTGGCCTATTGGGTCGCCCGCGGTGCAATGGGTCTGGGTGCGTCGGATTTGCGGTACGCATCGGCATTCAACTTGATGCTCGGATGCGTGGGGGCTCCTTTCATTTCCAAATCACGCCAGCGGCTTGCCAGTTGCTCGTACAAAGCCGGCACGAACTTTTTTCGGTGTCGCTCATTGAATTGGCTCCTTGCGGACAGGGCGAAGGGTGATGCTGTCCACCCTCACGCGGCTCGAACGAAAAACCCTATGTGCATCGTGCCGAAGATTGTCCGCAATATCCCGCGTGTGTCTGCGGACTCGTATGGCTTCGAATATTTCGAGGATTTGTTGGTCAGTCATCTCGGCTCTATCTCGTTGAACACTTCCGCATACTCAACTGGCGAAAGCAACTTTACCCCAGTCCGCTGCGTTCCCGGCACCGACCGTTGGCGGTATGTTAAGCATTTTGAGTGCATTCCTTGAGCGTTTTTCTCTCCTGAGAGCGGCGTTCACCGCGAAAAGGGATACATCAGCCAGCCCACCGCGACCGCGACCAGCAAGAAGGCAAGAAATGTCCACAGGGCGTACTTGATGCGCTCACCCAACTTGCGTTTGGTCAGGAAGGCGAAGACCACCGAGATAATGAAGGCAAACAGCAGCAAGCCTTGGAAGTGTTTGAGGTTCATCGGCGCTCCGTGGCGTCAGTCCTTTCTTCCCCGAGCGATTGCGTGGGCATCAAGAACACAGAGCAGGTTGAGCACGCCGGCGGTGGCAAAAAAGCGCGTGCCGTAGTCGCCTGCGGCCCGGGAAACATCCGGCCCACCATGTTCAATAAACTTGGAAACAAAGTAGAAGATTCCAGCGCCGAAGTCGGCGAAGAACCCCAGCATGTCAAAGGCATCGCTGAGCGAGGGCGAAAAGATGTTTCCGCGCAAAGCCAGCCCGATGATGGCCAGCGTGCCTACGCCTAGAAAAAACACGAGCGCCCGGCCCCGCCGGCGCAGGAGGAGGTGGCCAAGTCCCGGCACCAACCATCCGGCCGCTACCACCGCCAGGGCGAGCGAAGCACGATCGCTGTCAGTTCTCGGCTTTGCGGGCTGCCTTTTTTCCGCCACAGCGTCTCAAGCCAGCAGGGCAAGGATCTCGGACTGCACCGCCCCAGTCACGCGCGCCTGCTTCTCTTCGATGTATACATCCACTTCGCTGCGCACCCCAAACTCAGGCAGATAAATTCCCGGCTCCACGGAAAAGCAGGTGCGCGGAATGATGCGGCGGACGTCCTGAGTTTCTAAACTGTCCATATTGGCGCCGTTCCCGTGGACCTCCTGGCCAATATTGTGGCCGGTGCGGTGGACAAAATACTTCCCATACCCCGCCTTGCGGATCACTTCGCGCGCCGCGCGGTCCACCTGCCAGCCCTGAATCATCCTGCCCGCTCGGACTGCCTGCTCGACGTAGGTGACCGCAGCATCGCGCGCCCCCTTGACAATAGAGAAGATTTTGGAAAATCTCTCCGGCACCTTCTCGCCGAGGAAACCCATCCAGGTGATGTCGTAATAGACGCTGCCGGGGATCTGCTTTTTCCCCCAGATGTCGAGCAGGAGGAGATCGCCCTTGCGAATCGGCAGGGAACCCTTGGCTTGGGGCTCGTAGTGCGGGTCGCCACTATGCGGGCCGACAGCTACGATGGGAGAGTCGTCGGTGACGATGGAATGCTCGCGGAATCGCTCGAGAATCCACTGCTGCAGGTCGAACTCAGTCAAAGCGGCGCTGCGACGCACGCTGTCGGCAGCGTGGGCGAAGGCCTCGCGCGTCACGCGGTCGATCACGCGCCCCGCGTCGAGATGCGATTCGAACTGCTCCGGTGTCCAGCAGGCCTCGAACTTCTGCACGAGATCGGCTGAGCTGACCACCTTGCGCCCTAGGCTGCGCACGAGTTCGACGGTTCCCGCATCCACCATGGAGATGTAAGGGATGGCATTGCGCGGCGAATACTGCATGGCCAGCGTCTTCGCGCGGCCCAACAGCCGGGACAGGTTCTTGCGCAGCTCGTCTTTGCCCGCGTAGATCAACTTTTCGCCAGGCAGCGTGTTGAGCGCGCCAGATTCGATGCGATGCACCAGCTTCCGGGGCGTCCCTTTGGCGGGAATCAGGTAGAACCAGCGCCGGGTAGCCATGCCGTCCACAGGCAGCTCGAGAATGTGTTGCGCAATCGGGTCACGGCGGTGAAAGTCGTAGAAGAGCCAGCCGTCAAGTTCGCTGGCGCGAAGCTCTGCTTGAATTGCTGGGATGTCTGGCATCGGAGTCTCCTGGCACCATAGCCCGTCTCTACAGGGGCAGCTAAGGGGAAAAACCCCAGGTTTGAAGCGCCAAGGGCACGTCGAAAAATCTCTCCGCAGCCGAGCGTCAACCGGCGGGAAGTACAGGCACCCCTAAGCAGGCCGCGTGCTCCGCGGTTGTTCGGTTGACCTCCACGCGTTCGAATCTGGCTGGGCTCTCCAAAGGGATTCTAGCAGCCAACAAGCGGGATTTCCAAATGCTCGCCGACAAGCGGCGCAATACCTCGTGCGTGCGATTGCCCGCCCGCGGCGCGGTGAGGCGGATTATTACGTCACCTGTTCGATCACGCTGGGCACTCTAGCCACGGCCCATCACTCATGCTCGACTTACCTCGAAGCACGTTGACCAAAAATCGCCGTGCCAAGGCGCACCTGCGTGGCACCTTCCTCGATGCCGACTTCGAAGTCGTGGCTCATGCCCATGGAGAGTTCAGGCAGCGGCACCTTCAAGCGCGCAGTGAGGGCGTCGCGCAGCTCGCGCAGGCGGCGGAAAAATGGACGCACCTGCTCGGCGCGGTGGAGATAGGGCGGGATACCCATCAGGCCGCGTAGGTCGAGGTGCGCCAGGGCGAGGATGCCTTCCGCCAATACAGGCAATTCAGTCTCCGTGACGCCGCTCTTGGTTTCCTCTGGCGACAGCCGAACCTCGATGAGGATTCCCAATCCCGCCGAAGATGAGGCCAGGCCCCCGGTCCTTATACCCGAATTTGGGCCAGCGCTGATTTGAGCCATCGCCCGGGCGAGCTTTTGGGCCAGCGACAGGCTATCGACTGAATCGACAGTGTGGAACAACCGCGCGGCGCGGGCGGCCTTGTTGCTCTGTAAATGACCGACAAGATGCCAGGTTGCGCCGAGATCGGCGAGCAACGGCCGCTTCTGCTCCCACTCCTGTACGCGGTTCTCGCCAAAATGCTGCACTCCGGCAGAGTACGCTTGGCGGATGCTCTCGACGGGAAATGTTTTCGAAACCGCGACCAGCGTGACCTCATCGGGTCGGCGTCCAGCGCGCTCAGCCGCCCGCGCAATGCGCTCGCGCACGGCTTCGACATTCGCCCGAATCGAAGTGGTCTCGACGCTCATGGAGGGGATTCTAGCACGCGCGAAGATGGCCGCAGAGGTGCGGAGGGCGCAGCGGGCGAATTTGAAAAAGATTTTCCTTCGACCTACTCTGCTTCCCTGACTGCCGATTTCCCTATTCCCTTAACTCCCCACTTCCTTGCCTCTTGCTCTCCACTCAAGCTAGACTCAGACTTACTCATGCCCCACCGCGGAAAACTCATCGCCATCGAAGGCATTGATGGCTCCGGCAAGCGCACGCAGATCGATCTGCTCGGCCGGGCATTCGCCGCCCGCAGCGTGCCCTACGTGCGCCACAGCTTCCCGCGATACGAGTCCACGTTTGGCCGGTTGGTGGCGCGCTTTCTGAACGGCGAATTCGGGCGGCTCGATGCCGTGGATGCGCACCTCTCCGCTCTCCTTTATGCGGGTGATCGCTTCGAGGCCAGAGCGGAGCTTGAGGCAGCGCTGGCTGCCGGGAAGACGATCTTGGCCGACCGCTATGTGGGTTCCAATCTGGCGCACCAAGGTGCACGGGTCGGGCCGCAGCGCCGGGAAGACTTCATCTCATGGCTTAGGCGGATTGAATACGGCATTTATGGCCTGCCAGCGGAAGACCTGGTGATCTATCTTCGTCTGCCCGCCATCGAGGCGCATCGACTGGTGGGTTTGAAGTCCACCCGCCACTACACCACCCTCGAGCGAGACTTGCAGGAAGCCGACCTGAAACACCTCGAACAGGCGGCCTTGGTATACGACAGGCTGGCGACCGAGCCGAACTGGGTTACGGTGGAGTGCTTTGACATGACGGCGTGCCAGTTGCGGCCGCCGGAAGAGGTCCACCGATCGGTGATGGCGGCCGTCGAACCCCGGTTAATAGGCCTGGCACCAACTAGATAAATAGGCGGGTACAGAAAATGGGATTTGCAGAGTTTGTGGGCCATCAAAGGACCGTCAGGGCCCTGCGGCAAATGCTGGGTGCCGGGCGAGTCCCGCACTCCATGCTCTTCACGGGTCCGCGGGGGATAGGTAAGTACACGCTTGCGCGGATGTTCGCCCAAGCCGCTAACTGCGAGCGACTCAAGGACGACTTCTGCGGGGCATGTGACCCCTGCCGGCGCATCGGTTTGCTAGCCGACCCCGAGCCGCTTGTCGAGCAGGGTCTCGCCGAGCGCGGCGAAAGCGCCGATTCGGCCACGGTGGAACGCATCCCGTTAATCCTTGAGACCCACCGCGATGTTTGGGCGATCGTACCGGACCCGGTTCGGCGACAAAACCGTGTGCTGCGCCCGGTAATCCGCGTGGGGCAGCTGCGGGCCGTCCAGCGGGCTGCCTATTTCGAGCCCATCTGCCGGCGGCGGGTCTTCATCCTCGATGGGGCGGAGACCATGCGCTGGGACTTGGCCAATATCTTCTTGAAAATCCTGGAGGAACCGCCGGAGACTGCCACCTTAATTCTCCTGGCACCCAGTCCGGACCTGCTCTTGCCGACCATCCGCTCCCGTTGCCTGCATTTTCCCCTGGCTCCCCTGGCCGATGAGCAGGTGGAGGCTCTCCTCAAGAAGCGCTCGGGGATGAAGCCTAGCGAACGAAGGCTAGCAGCGCAATTCGCCGAGGGCAGTCCCGGGTTGGCTTTGCGCATGGACGTCGAGCAGGCTACCCAACTCCGGCGCGATGTCCTCGGGCTTCTCGAGCGCGCGGTGGAGGCACGCTCCTACACTGAGCTATTTGCTGAGACCTCCCAGCTCGTAAAAAACCATAAAGAATCGTTTGAAAATGCCTTGGAGGTGTTTTATAGTGTGCTCACTGATCTGCTGGAGTTGACCAGTGGTCCCAAGTCCTGCGTGTTAAGAAACCCGGCTCTACGACAGGAATTGGAGGCCTTGAGCAGGAAAATCGACCTCGACTGGGTCGCACAAGCTGTCGCGGGGGTAGACCAACTGCACGGCAGACTGCGTCGCAATATCAACCGCCAGTTGGGGCTGGATGCGGTGGCTGTTACGCTAGCCAGCCGCTAGCAGGGGCAAGACAAGCTACTCGAGAGCCGGGTGAAACCTGCGATTGGGTTTGCGCATCAATACGATCTAAGAGTTTTGCACTCCCTTTGGGACATTCTGTGCCGATAAAGGAGTCGCTAAGGTGAACCGCAAGCTGTTTCGTCCCACGTTGACCGAAGTGAAAGAACAGATGGCCACTCGTCCGCATCACGGGCCGCCACAGCCGCACAAGAAACCCGCGCCCCCCGAGCAGACCCATGCCGAGAACTTTTACTGGGTCAAGCAAATGCAGGCACGGACGCCGGTCGCTGTCGTTCTAAGCGACGGCGAAGTCTTGCACGGCACGATTGAGTGGTACGACCGGGACTGCATTAAACTGACGCGGTATGGCAATCCGAACCTGCTGATCTACAAGCAGGTGATCAAGTACGTATACAAGGAAGGCGAGGAGGCCGCGCAGGGCGGCACGAACGGCCAGTAAGAGTTGCTTGCGCAGATCGTTCGAGTCGATCGTGCGGCTAGCGGTCGAGTGTTTAGGGACGCACTTCGCCCGCATCCAGGGAAAAGGTCATCAGCGCCTTTGCTGCCAGGCGTCCGCGGGCGTGGTGCACATCGCAATCCACGACGGCAAAGTTTCTTCCTTTGCGTAGTACCCGCGCCTCAGCCACGACCATTCCCCGATCTACAGGCTCGAGAAAATTAATCTTCATCTCCACCGTGGCCACGCGCACTCCCCGGGAGACCACCGTGTAGGTGGCCATACCACCCGCCGTATCCGCTAGCGCAGCCAAGACTCCGCCGTGTACCACGCCGTAGACTTGCTTATGTTTCGAGGCCACGCGCATGCGCACGACGGCGCGTCCGGCCTCGGCAGCCCTCAACTTGAAGCTGAACAGCTTTCCGGCGTTGCTCTGACGGAGCCGTCGAGCCAGCTCCTGCTCTGCCATCGGCGCGGGTTGGACCAGATCAGAACTCACTGGGCAGACCCTCAATACGCCGTGAAGCCGCCGTCAACCGGCAGCGCCGCACCAGTGATCCAGGAGGACTCCTCCGAGGCCAGAAAAACGGCAAGCCGGGCCACGTCTTCCGGCTGCCCTACGCGCCCGAGCGGAATCTGCTCGATGCGCTGGCGGAGGAGAGCCTCGTCCTCGGGCGTGCCGGTGAAGAGGCCCCGTACCAACTCCGTTTTGACCAACCCCGGACAGATGCAGTTGAAGCGGATGCGCTCGTGCGCGTGGTCCACCGCCATCGCCCGCGTCAGCAGCAGAACACCGCCCTTGGCCGCGCAATAGGCGGCGCGCTTCTTCATCCCTACCAAGCTCAGGATCGAGCCGATGTTAATGACCGAGCCGCCGCCCGTCTTGCGCAGCTCCGGCAGGGCGGCGCGAGAAACCAGAAATGTTCCCTTCACATTCACGTCGATGATGCGGTCCCAGTCGCCTTCGGAGGTCTCCTCGGCCGTGGCGGCGATGAGCGCGCCGGCGTTGTTCACCACCACGTCGAGCCTACCGAAGCGCCCGACAATTGCGCGCATCGCATCTTGGGTGTGTCGCGCCTGGGTGACGTCGCATTCGACGGCCAGCGTTTCCGCGCCAGCCTTGGCCATCTCGGCGGTCACCGCTGCCAACGGCGCGGCGCGGCGCGCCGCGACAGCCACCTGCGCACCCTCGCGCGCAAATAGAAGCGCGCAGGCCCGGCCGATGCCGGTGCCGCCGCCGGTCACTAGGGCCACCTTGCCTCGAAGTCGTGTCACCGCTGGCCTCGTGCACGCGTCTAAGTAGAAGGCTGCGAATCTAGCATCGCACCCGAGCAGGCGCAAGGCGCTTTGCGCGAGCCCAACCGCAGCTGCTAAAGTTTTGGAGGAAAGGTCGAAGCGGCATTTTCGCCCACGACAAGGGAATGAAGATTGGGATCACATGCTATCCGACGTATGGTGGCTCGGGCGTCGTGGCCACCGAACTCGGCATGGAGCTCGCCGCGCGCGGGCACGAAGTGCATTTCATCAGCTATGCCCCGCCCATCCGGCTGAGCACGCTGAACGAGCGCATCCATTTCCACGAGGTCGAGGTGAGCAGCTACCCGCTCTTCGACCACCCGCCTTACGCCTTGGCGCTGGCCGTGAAGATGGTGGAGGTGGCGGAGTCGGCCAATCTCGACCTATTGCACGTCCACTACGCGATCCCACATTCGGTGAGCGCCCTGCTCGCCCGGGCCATGGCGGTGCCGAGAAGGCTGCCATTCATCACCACGCTGCACGGCACCGACATCACGTTGGTGGGCAATGACCGCAGCTACTTGCCCATCACCCGCTTTTCGATCGAGCAGAGCGACGGTGTCACCACCATCTCGAACTACTTGAAGCAGCGCACGCTCATCGAGTTTGAGGTCAAGAACCCCATCACCGTGATCCCGAATTTCGTGAATTGCGACCTCTATTGCCGCTCCCCGAAGCCAGCGGAGCGAGCGCAGTGGGCCCCGGGGGGCGAGCCCATCCTGATGCACCTCTCCAATTTCCGGCCGGTGAAGCGCGTGACCGACGTGATCGAAATTTTTGCACTCGTGCGCCAGAGAATGCCAGCCAAACTCGTGCTGGTTGGCGACGGGCCCGACCGTGGCTCGGCAGAATGGCTGGTGCGCCAGAAGGGCCTCGGGCGTGACGTCCACTTCCTTGGCAAGCAGGACCGCGTGCACGAAAAACTCGGGCTGGCAGACCTGTTCCTGCTGCCCTCGGATCTCGAGTCGTTCGGATTGGCGGCGCTTGAAGCCATGGCCTGCGAGGTGCCGGTGATCGCGACGAACGTCGGCGGCCTACCCGAGGTTGTCGAGCACGGCGTGGACGGTTACTTGGTCGAGCCGCGCGACGTGGCTAGCGCAGCGAAATGCGCCATCGAGATTCTCTCCCGCCCCGACCGCGGCCGCGCCATGGGCCAGAACGCACGCCTGAACGCCCGGAAGAAATTTTGCGCCAGCGACATCATCCCCATGTACGAGGCTTACTACCACCGTGTACTCGGTGTCACCGCTTCTGCCCGTGCCTAGTGGCGCAGTCTGGTTCTAGCGGAAATGCCGGGCTAATTCGGAGGCGTATTGCGTGCCCACGCGGTCGGCATTCTCTCGGAGCCAGCCGCTGAACCGTGTGCGCCCTGTCGGAGGTCCGGCGGAGACCAGCAGGTTGGCCATCAAGCCCTCGACTTCGTCTCGCGTCAGAACAACGTCGCGAACCAGATGACCCACCAAGCCGGCCAGCCAGAGTGCCATCTTCGGCCGAACATGGATGATCTTTGCTTTGCTCCCCACCGCCCGGGCAATGAGCCGAACGACTTCGTCAAACGTAAATTGTTCCGGTCCGACAGCATCGAGAATGCTGTCTTCGGTTTGTCTGGCCGCAGCAACCGCGAGCTCAGCGACATCCTCTACAAAGACCGGCTGGAGTCGGTATCCACCCCGGCCGGGAACCGCGAAGATGGGGAATCTCCGCAGCAGCCAGGCGATGTTGTTGATCAGGATGTCCTCCACTCCAAAGATCACTGTGGGGCGGATCATTGCGTAAGACAGGCCCGATTCCCTGATGGCCTCCTCCACCAGCGCCTTGCCTCGGAAGTAAGGCAAGCTCGAATCTTCCGCGGGATTCGAGACGCTCAGGTGCACGATGCGACGCACACCGGCTTCCTTCGCGGCGCGAATCAGCTTCTCGGTATTGCTCACCGCTTGGTCGAAAGTGACCCGCCCGTGTTCAAAGCGGACCCAGTAGGTGTTGAAGAGAGTGTTTGCATCCCCGAGGGCCCGGCGCAACTCATCAGGTCTCTCGAAATCAAGCGGAGCAACTTCAACTTGATTGCCGAATGGACTAGCACGACTTGGATGCCGGGCGAGTGTCCTCACTTTCCTTCCGAGCGATAGAAGCCGTCGGGTGATGTATTGGCCAGTGAAGCCAAACGCTCCCGTGACAACGTTCCATTCCGATCCCAACGTCATCGCTCGCGCCCGCAGCTGGGCCACGCCAGCTCTGGTATTAGCGCCTGGAAGCGAGCGCCTCCTCTTGCTCGGCAAGGCGCTTGATGTGGCGGAAGACCCGCAGATGGATGTTGCGGATGATGGCGTCCGACCACAGGCGCCAGTAGGCCATCGGCCACATCCGATTTCGATAGGAACTGATGCCTTCCAGGCGGGTACGCCCGCCCGGCAGTGGGAGCAGCACAAATTCCGCTCCCTCCGGCCGGAAATAGTGCCCCTCCAGGTGCACGGTGTGGATTTCTTTGTAGGGAGACCACTCCCGCATGATCGGCGGCTGCGCCGAGATGCGAAACTTCAGCCGCCGGCCCTCTTCCCAGGACTCGATCGGTTCGACGAACGTGCCACTGGAGAACAGGCAGTCGCGTTCGGTGCCCGCGCCCTGTCCGTGCAAGGTGGATTGGACGGGGTAAGCGATGCCGAGGCGAAAGGCCCACTCCTCGGGCCGAGGCAACGGCGGAAAGGCGACCAGGTTGCGCCACACTGTTTCGGGCGACGCATTGATTTCGATTCGGGTCTGAACCTTGAGCAGCGGCGTTTCTCCGGGTGCGGCGTGCTCCACCGCCGTCAGCACGGGCACACACAACAAGACCATCGCCAATGTTGCAGGGGCTTCGGTGCCGTTCCACGCGCGGCGCTGGATGAAATAGCCCACCGCTCCGCCAAGCACCCCGAGCAGAATCGCCAGGGGCGCCGCCATGAATAGACAAAAGATCCCTTCAAAAGCCAGAGCCAACAGTGCGGCCGCCACTATGGCGATCGAAAGGAGGGAAACCAACAAGCAACTCCCGTAGCTTCGCGGGCGATGATAGCCAAAGATCAACACCGAGAAGAGTCCGAGACAAAATGGCAGCGCGATGAAGAGGCTCCAGCCATACATGCCGAAGAACGAAACGCTCAATCTTGTTGCGGAAATCCCCAACAGACCGGCCACGAGCACGGCCAGTGCTGCGCTCCCCAGCGGGTCGCCCGGAACGATGCGATCCATCATCGCCCGGAATCGGGTTCTCCGCACCGCCGGCAGGGTGACCGACTCTCGACCCGAAGGCAGGATGCACAATACGAGGAAGAAGACCAGATTCACCATGGGGAGAAAGAAAAACGCGACCAGCCACAACGGCAGGCCCGCCGAGCGCAAGCGGCGAAGGGTCAGAACAACACCGACCCAAATGAACGGAAGCGCCAGAACGAGCATCGTCGCTAGGAAAACGGAGTCCTGGTGCGAGAGCGAGGTGATGCGCACCGCCTGGCCGAGGGGGATCCAGTAGTTGAAGAGACTCCATTTCCGATGAAAGACCGCGGTCGCGATGATGCGATCGAGGTTGTGTTTGATGGCGAAGCCAACGAGGCCGATGACGGCGTATGGGCCGCGATCGATTGTGCCGTCCCACCGCCAGAGGTCAGTGAATCGGGTTTTCATCAGATCCATCTCCTAGCGAAACCCTTCCCCGTCAAGCGAACCAGCGCAAATCCCTCAAGCCAAACGCACCTGCAGGTGGGAGACCTTTGCGAATCTGTTCCTCGGTGAAGAACTCTCGCGGCCGAAGATCTTCGGGAACCCCGTCGCACGGGGGCAAGGGGGTGACGATTCCTTCGGACAAGATACGCAGCTGCGCCAGCGAAACCATCGGAATGGTCATGACGGCCTCGGCACACCAAGCCAACAACCGACCGATGACGAGGGGCATGGGCACGACTAGAGGCGACTTTCCCACGGCATGCCCCACCCGGCGCACCGCTTCGCGGAATGGCATCTCTTCCGGCCCGGTGACCGCTACCGTCTGGCGCGAAAGCCGGTCCCCGAGCAAAGCGGCTTTGAGGATGCGGACGAGGTCCGCAACAGCCAGGGGGCGAAGGGGCTTATCCCGGAGGCCGACGAGCGCAAACATTGGAAAGCTATGCAGGGCATGACTCAAGTGGTCGAGCATGTGGTCGCCGCGTCCGTAGATCACCCCCGCTTTCACCACCGTGTAATCGAACCCTGCATTTCGCACGATCTCTTCCGCCGCCCACTTTGATTCGTGGTAGGCCGAGCCGCAGTGCGGTCGCGCACGAAGGAAGCTCAGCAGGACAACCTTGCCGACCCCCGCACGCCGCGCCGCTTCGACGACGTTTTGCGTGCCTTCGACGTGCACGCGGCGGTAGCTCTGCTGGCCGAGCTCGCGATTGATCCCCGCGCAATGGGCCACGGCGCCACAGGCAGCAAACGCGCGGGTGAGTTCGCCCGCATCGCTCAGGTCAGCGGGGAAAAAGCACGCGCCAGGCAGGGTAAAGATTTGCGGGTCGCGACGGTCCTGCCCGCGCGCGATGAGCACTGCTTCCTGCCCTTCGGCACAGAGCGCACGAGCCAAGTGGCCTCCCACAAACCCCGTTCCGCCGGTGATAGCGATTCTCATGGTCGGCCTCGAGCATGACTTGGAAGCCCCGAAATCGACCAACCCAGCAACCCCGAGAGCGTGAAGCCAAACGCGTTCGGAACCCCGTGCCAGCGAGCCATCTGTGCCAGGTTGAGGAGCGGCTGCCCGGGGTACTCTCCCCAAGCCCAAAGGAAAGCCAGGCACATGCCAAACGCAAGCGAAAGGGAAGACAAGCGAAGCAGCATCCTCGCCAGGCGCGAGGAAACCCGGTAGCTCGCCAACCCTATCGAAGCACCGAGGCCGAATTGACTCGCGACCAAAAACAGGCCGGCTGCAAGCCTGGCTCTGGGGCCAATCACAAAGGCACCGGCCAGCAGCGCAGGGCCGGCCAGAACTCCGACCGTCAGAAGCTGAAACGCGCGGCGCGCGGGGCTCGACAATCCTCGGAGTGCCCGGCCTGTTGCCCGAGCCAGCAGCGGCGCAGCAAATCCCGCATAATGAAAATGGACGGCAGTGAGAAGGACAATTGGCTCCTCGAAATCGAGCGGTGACAACGCGGCCCGCGAAGCCGCGAACCACGCGCCCCCCACGGCAATGTAGACGAGCGCCAGAACCGTGCAGGCAGAGTCAAGTTGCGCGAACGCTCCGCGAAGTAGACGCAGGAAGCCGCACCATCCTAATAGCGCACAAAGCAGTAGCCAGGCCGAACCACAACTCACGGAAACGCGGCCAGGCGGAAAGAAGAACGATGCCATCACTAAGAGCGCCGCACCAGGCTGTGCGAGGGCGGCCCAGTGTTCGAGTCTTGGCGGGGCGGTCCCGTCAAGTTGTGCGGAGAGATCGAGACCCAGCGGAACAATCGCGAGCGCGGCAAGCAGGAACAGAAGCTCAACGGTACCCATGTTCATCCAGCCTATGCGCGAGCCAGCCGCCAGGACGCACCAAACGATCCCGCCGACCAGCGCGCTCCAACGACCCGGATGCGCGAGTGATCCCACAGCCGTCACAGGAGGGGCCTCAGCGCAGCGATGGCGAACACCACTCCCATATAGAACGCCGAGAGAGCGAAAGCGAGATCACCCAGCCGATTCTGCTTACGGAAATCGGCTTCGAAGTAAAACAGCTGGATGCCCGCGCGCAAAAGCCAAAAAATCGCCAGGGCTCCGCTCAGGAAGCGGCCCAAACCTTTACCGCCGGCGAGCTCAGGGGCAAACCCCAGGCAGGCAACTCCGAAGAGCCCCAGGACGAGCAGGATGTAGAACCAGTGCACGCGGAAGAACTGGCGCACAAGGGGTGAAAGCCGGACCAGGTTTTCGGACCAGCGAATTCGGCGCCGAAGGGCCAGATGCGCAGGAATGTCAAGAAGCTGGATCGCTCCGGCCACTCGGACGGCAGCCACGAACAGGTTCACCGCGCCTCCTTCCCGGAAGAATGCGCGAGCACTCGGCTGCGCGCCTTGCCCGAGCGGCAAGAAGAACTGGCGCAGTTGCGGCGTGCGGCCACCCAGCGGTAGCCGGCTCGGAGGAGGAGCCGCACTCCGGGCAGCCCAGCCAGCAGAGAAAGCGGCCAGGTCCACCAGACCTGTTTCCACAGATAGAGGAGCGCATCGGCGCCGCCGTACTGTTTTCCGTCGGCAGCAAGCACGCGCATCTCGCGAAGCAATTCGTTGTGAGGCAGCCCGAGGAGCGCCTGAACCCGGGGATCCTGGAGCGGGGCCAGGGCGAAGCCGCGGGGCTCGAGCCGAGGCTGCCAGCGGCGCGCCAGGGCGATGCAGTAGGCGCAATTGCCGTCGAAGAAGATCCATGCGCGGCGGGCGCGGCGACCCTTGCTGTCAGTCAGTTCTGAGCTGAGAGAAATCATTCGACCAAAAAAGCGGGCGGTTACCCGCCCGTGTCCTACTTGGTTAACAGCTTCCCCAGCTTCCCGCGCAATTTCAGGAGACCTTTCAACGCCGCGGGTGGCATGCGCTGTACCTCCTCATAAAGCGCTGCCATGGTGGTCAGGAAGTCGAGCATGACCACCAACCGTTCGTGGGTTTCGCCTGCCTGCGGGCCGCTCGTGTGGCCCAGCTCGGCCACGCACTCCCGCAAGACGCGCAGCGTGGGGTCCACCTCGCGGCGCTTGCGCTCCTCGAGGATGGTGCGGAAGATCTCCCAGATGTCCTTGCTGGTGCTGAAGTGGTCGCGGCGGTCCCCGAGTACGTGTACGACGCGCACAATGCCCCAACCCTGCAACTCGCGGAGGCTGGTACTGACGTTCGACCGCGCCACGGAGAGCGTCTTCGAGATCTCCTCGGCTGGCAGGGGCCGTGCGGAAAGGTAAAGCAGGGCATGGACCTGCGCGACGGTGCGATTGACGCCCCAGCGGGTGCCCATTTCCCCCCAGTGAAGGATGAACTTTTGTTCGACGGGTAAAAGCGCCGGCATAGTATTCAGTAATTTCAGTCTAAACAGACAATACAGGAATTATAGAGACTTGTCAAGCCCTTTTCGCGTTCCTCGAGGGGGGCCGCGGCGGTCAGCTCGCGGAGGCGGCGACGGAGAGTAGCTCGGGCACCTCGATGCGGATCAGCGTGCCCTGCCCTTCCCGGCTGGAGATCTGCATCCGGAAGTCGTCCCCGTAGAGGACCCGCAGGCGTTCATGCACGTTGCTGATGCCAATTCCATCCGCATACACTTGGGGCAGGCGCACCGGGGCAATGCCCATGCCATTATCTTCCACTTCAATGACCAGCCGCCCGTCCTCGGATCGGGTGCGGATGTAGATGTGGCCTCCCTCGAGCTTCGGCGAGAGGCCATGCTTGAGCGAATTCTCCACGATGGGCTGCAGGAGCATGCTGGGCACGAACGACTCCAGGGTGCGTTCGTCGATTTGTTTGAAGATTTGGAGGTTGTCGCGGCCGAAGCGAGCCACTTCGATGTCCAGGTAGTCGTCGATGAAGTCGAGCTCCTCGCGCAGCGGCACGAACGTCTCGTGCTTGCGCAGCAGCTGACGGAGGATGTTGCTCAGTTTGATGACCACCACGCGCGCCATGTCGGGGTCGAAGCGGATCAGCGAGGCGACGGTATTCAACGTGTTAAACAGGAAATGAGGATTGATCTGGCTGGTCAGCGCGTCCATGCGCGCCTTGAGCAGCAATTGCTGGTGCTGCTCGAGGTTCATCTCGATGCGCGTGTTGTTCCAGATCTTGATCGGCACGGCCACCGTCATCACCGTTGCGAGCAACAACAGAGCAAAGGGCCAAGTGCCGTGCGCGTCGATAAAGAACATCCAGCGCCTAGGCACGGCGTGGCCGAGCGTCAGGCGACCGAATTCGAGGGCCACGCACGCCGCCAGGGGCAGCATCTCCCAGGAGCCCTGCGCGTGCTCGACCAGTCGCACCACCGCCCGCGGGATGCCCAGGAAGGTAAACGGGCCCAGGTTCCAGATGTCTTCCTTGTTGGGGATGGCTTGGCGGATCAGGCCACCAATCAGGCCTGCCGACGCCGCCAGGGGCGTCGAGAGCCACTCCTGGTTAAAGAACGCGGGCAGACTGATGATCGCGCCGCCGAGCGGACCGACCATCCTCCCCCCGAGCAATCCCAGCAGAAAGGCGCCGGAAAGCATTAGGTCGGCGAAACGGTAAGCCGGACCGACCAGCCGCAGCGCGACGCCAAGCAGGAGCGGCGGCGTCAGCAACAACATCAGCCGGACTTTCTGATCGGAGTCGCGCTGCTCGGTATAGAGCACCTTGCGGAAGGCTGCCGAGCGCGCCATCAGTGCCGCCAGCGACGCCGAGGCGCCCACCTTGAGGAGCAGCGTAAAGAGCAGGTCTTTTCCGGAGAGTGAGGTGTCCATCAGCGGCTCAGGCGAACTCTAAATTAGCCAAATGCCCACGAGATGTAAAGCAGCGGCCCGGACTGCGGCACCTTGCTATAATACGAGGTTTTCCATGAGAACGAAGAAGAGATCCGCACGGCCACGCCGCAAGGGAAAATCACCCGCGGCGCGCCTGGTGGCCAAAGCCCAGCTGCCCACGCGGTTCGGCCTTTTCACGCTGCTGGGGATCCAGGGCCGCAAGCCGAGCGAGACTGCCGTGGCACTACGGCGCGGTCGGGTGCACGGTCGGAGCGCGCCGCTGGTGCGCATTCACTCGCAGTGCCTCACGGGCGACGTGCTCACCTCCGAGCGCTGCGACTGCCGCGCGCAGCTCGAGCTTTCGCTCGGGCTCATCGGCCGCGCGCGCGCGGGGGTGCTGCTCTACCTGCCGCAAGAGGGACGCGGCATCGGCTTAATGAACAAACTCAAGGCTTATGAATTGCAAGACGGTGGGATGGACACCGTCGAGGCCAACCACCGACTTGGCTTCGCCGCCGATTCGCGCGACTACCGCTTCTCGGCCCAGGCGCTGCGCCTGCTCGGCGTGCGCCGCGTGCGCCTGCTCTCCAACAACCCCGAAAAGGTCCGCCAGCTCGAACGGGCCGGCGTCCGTGTAGTCGAACGCGTGCCGTGCCAGCCGCCGGCATCGCGGGCCTCGCGCCCCTACTTGCGCGCCAAGAAGACCAAGCTGGGCCATCTGCTGACCCGCCTCTAGCCCAGAACGATCTTCTGCGCCCGCGCCATTCCCTCCCTGGCCGACCCCAGATTGCGCTTGACAGACCGGAGCCCTCTCGCAATACTAAACCATATGGTTAACTATCGGCCGTCCGCGCTCGATGCCACCTTCCGCGCGCTCGCCGATCCCATCCGCCGAGCCATCCTTGCGCGCCTGGCCCGTGGCGAGTCCTCGGTGAGCGAACTGGCCCAGCCCTTTGCTGTCTCCCTTCCCGCCATCTCCAAGCACTTGCGGGTGCTCGAGCGGGCTGGCTTGCTCATCGGCGAGAAGGATGGCCGAGTGCGACACTGTCGTCTTCTGGCCGAGCCCATGAGGGATGCGGCGGCGTGGATCGAGCACTACCGGCGGTTTTGGGAACGGCAATTCGACTCCCTGGCGCGCTTTCTCGACCAAACCCAAAGAGAGGAAGAAAAAACATGGCCACTCCAATACAGGGCCCCGAAACACGGCTCCAAATCCGGCGGATGTTCGCAGCGCCGCGTGCGACAGTCTTCGAGGCCTGGACGCAGCAGAACAAATTAGAAAGGTGGATGTGCCGAGACCACCCGAAGAATATACCCGCTATGTTGAATTCGATATGCGGCCCGGCGGCAGTAATCGCATGGAGATTCGGACGGCGGACGGCCACCTGTACCTGCTACGAGTCACCTTCCGGGAGATCGTGCCACCCGAGAAGCTCGTCTTCACCTGGGCGTGGGAGCGGTTCTCCGCTTCGGGTCAAAAGGATGAGCAACAGGAGGAAACGCTGGTTACCGTAGAATTCCATGAACGGGGGAGATTCACCGGGGTGGTTCTGACACACGAATTGTTCCGCGACGCCGAACTGCGGGACCGCCACCACACGGGTTGGACTGGCTGCTTCGACATGCTGGCAAAGGTCCTCGCCGCCTAGGAAGGAAGGGTTCTGTCAAAAGTTCCATGAAAACATCAGGAGGTGACCTCATGGCCCGACCGCGGGTCACATGCACGCGCTGGCGGTCATTTTGCACGACCAAGACCAGTTCACACAGAAATGGACCTGGCGGGAAAACGGAAAGGACCGCGTCGAAGTCTTTCATTTCACGCCGAAAAAATCGTAGGATTCAAAGGAATCTGCTGATTCGACCCAACCAAGTGGTTGTGCAGGCGTGGCCCGCGCCAGGGGAAAGAAAAACTAACGTGCCCTGGGAAGAAGAAATAGACTGAGCAATTAACCACCGCCGACGAAGTGGACGATTTCGAAGCGGTCGGCCGGCTGGACGGCCGTCGAGTCCCAGCGTTCACGAGGAAGAATTTCGAGATTGCGCTCGACCGCTACGCGACCCGCGTCGAGCCCCAGGTGCCCGAGCAAGTGCCGCACCGTCAATCCAGCGGGAACCTCGCGCGCTTCCCCGTTGATAGTGACACGCAGGGTGCGGGTCATGGGGTTGGCGGCCATGCGGTTTGAGGCTTCGGGCTGAGCGAGGAGCGCGGCTTCTCCCTATCGAACGTCCCGGTGGCGCGCATCATCCGCGAGCTTGCCCGGCTCCCAGCGAACCATGTGCCAGGAGCAAGCAGGTGTAGCCTCGGAGGCGGAGGAGGCCAGCGGCGGCATTCGAAACCCGGGGCGCAGCCCGAAGAGGGGCGCCCGACCGGATACACTACGTCGCCCAGTTGCAGACTCGCATTGAACCCATGGTTCACAGCGTGAGGATTGCCGGGTCCTAACCCTGGTCCGGCTGCCCTGGGGCTGCGCGCCTCCTTTGTGCCGCGGATTTGACCGCATGCCAGGCTGCCGCTATTATAGCTTCACCGACGATGAGCGGAAATGTTCTCGAAAGCTACGTCCCGTTGCTGATTCATCTCCTGGCAGCGATGGGGATTGCCGGCGCCATTCTGCTGGCCTCGACTTGGATTGGGCAGCGGCGGCCGACGCGCGCCAAGCTCGAAGCCTACGAATGCGGCGTCGAGCCTTTGGGGGACGCGCGCGAGCCCTTTCCCGTGAAGTTTTACTTGGTGGCGATGGTCTTTATTCTATTCGACGTGGAAGCCATCTTTCTCTACCCCTGGGCATACGTCTATCGCGACCTGCAGTGGTTCGGGTTTGTGGAGATGCTGCTCTACATCCTGATCCTGCTGGTTGGTTACATCTATCTCTGGAAGAAGGGCGCGCTGGACTGGAACCGCTGAGCCGCCCGACGGCACCTCATCCCGTGACGGACAGACGAGACCTCGAACAAAACCCGGTCGTGCTCAGATTGCGAGCCTGGGACACCCGGGCGGTCGCTGAAGTCCTTTCCTTTCGAGGCGAACTGACCATCGTCGTGCCGCGTGAGCGCTGGCGCCGCACGGCCGAATTTCTATGGGGCGATCCAGAGTTGCAGTTCACCTTCCTCTGCGACATAACCGGCGTGGACCGCTTCCCGATCGAACCGCGGTTCGAGCTGAACTACCACCTCGTGTCGCTGGCTCGGCGCGATCGCCTGCGGCTGAAGATGCGCGTTTCAGAGAAGGACCCGATCGTTGAGTCCGTCACGCCCGTCTGGCCGACGGCCAACTGGCACGAGCGCGAGATTTTCGACCTGTTCGGCGTCCGTTTTGAGGGCCACCCCGAGCTGGAGCGCATTCTGATGCCCGAGGATTGGGAGGGCTACCCGCTGCGCAAGGATTATCCGGTCGAGGGATACCGCTGATGGATGGTGCGCCGAACGGAGAGCCATGACCACGACCGTCGACACCGTCACCGGCGCTCGGAGGACGATGGTGCTGAACATGGGGCCGCAGCATCCCTCCACGCACGGCGTGTTGCGCATCCTGCTCGAGCTCGACGGGGAGACCGTCGTCAAGGCACAGCCGGAGATCGGCTACCTGCACACCGGCATCGAGAAGAACTGCGAGGCGAAGACCTACGCGCAGGCCATCACGCTGACCGACCGCCTCGATTATCTGGCTCCGCTCTCGAATAATCTCTGCTACTGCCTGGCAGTGGAGAAACTCCTCGGCCTCGAAGTGCCCAAACGCGCGCAGTACATTCGCGTTCTGCTCACCGAATTGACACGCATCGGCTCGCACCTCGTGTGGCTCGGCACGCATGCCATTGATCTCGGCGCCATGTCCGTCTTCCTTTATTGCTTCCGCGAGCGTGAGGAGATCCTGAAGATTTTTGAGCTGGTCTCCGGTCAGCGCATGATGACGAGCTACTTCCGCATCGGTGGCTTGGCGCTTGAGCCGCCGCCGGGGTGGCTCGATCGCGTCGAGCGTTTCTTGAACATGTTCCCCAGCCGCATCCAGGAGTACGAGGACCTGCTCACCCAGAATCGCATCTGGCTCGCGCGAACGAAAGGCATCGGCTATCTCAGCGCGGAAGACGCGCTGGCCCTGGGCGCTTCCGGGCCCTTGCTCCGCGGGAGCGGCATGGCCTATGACGTCCGCAAGTTCTTCCCCTATTCAAGCTACCAGGAATTCGAGTTTGACGTGCCCACGCGCACCGAAGGCGACTGCTACGCGCGCTACCTAGTGCGCGTCGCCGAGATGCGCGAGAGCCTGAAGATCATTCGCCAGGCGATGGCGAAGATCCCCACTGCCGAAGGACCCACCCGCTCCCTGGCGCCAGGAATTGTGCCGCCCGAGCGCGAGGAGATGAAGACGGAGATGGAGGCCCTCATCTACCACTTCAAGATCTTCACCGAGGGCTTTTCCCCGCCGCCGGGCGAGGTTTTCCAAACCATCGAATCGCCGCGCGGGGAGCTTGGGTTCTACGTAGCGAGCGACGGCTCGCCCAAGCCGTGGCGTGTGAAGGTGCGCGCGCCTTCGTTTGTCAACCTCCAGGCGCTACCCAAGCTTGTGGAAGGCCGGCTGCTTGCCGATGTGATCGCCTGCATCGGCACGATCGACATTATTCTCGGCGAAGTGGATCGCTGAATTCAATGGGGTGAAGGTCGACGATGCCTCTGCCCGCGCCGCTCGAAACAAAGTTCGCTGAACTCGAGAAGCGATACCCGGTGAAGCGCTCGGCGCTGATCCCCATGCTGCTCTACACGCAGGATACCTTCGGCTCCATCAGCGACGAAATGATCGAGGAGATTGCCCGCCGGCTCGACCTGCATACGCTCGAAGTCAACGAGACGCTGGTCTACTACTCGATGCTGCGGCGCAGGCCGGCGGGCAAGTACCATGTGCAAGTGTGCACGAACATCTCCTGCATGCTGCGCGGCGGCAACCGCATCTATGAGCATGTCCAGCGCAAACTCGGTATCGGGAACAAGCAGACGACTGCGGACGGCATCTTCTCGCTCGAGGAAGTGGAATGCATCGGCGCCTGCACCGGCGCGCCGGCCTTGCAGGTGAACTACGACTACTACGAAAACCTGACGCCGGAGGGCGTGGATGCACTCCTGGACGGTTTCGACACGGGCCGCAAGCCTTTGCCGGTGCCTTATGCATCGGGCGCGGTGCATGAACGCCACCCGGCAGAATTTCCGGTGATCAGCAAGCGCTTTGGGATTCCGGACGCGCACAAGCTCGACATGTACTTAAAGAAGGAAGGCTATCAGGCGCTTGGCAAAGCCCTGAAGGAGATGACCGCCGAACAGGTGATCGAAGAGGTGAAAAAGTCGAACCTGCGCGGCCGCGGTGGCGCCGGATTTCCCGCGGGGGTGAAATGGAGCTTCGTGCCCAAGGACACCTCCAAGCCGAAGTACATCATCGCCAACGCCGATGAGAGCGAACCGGCAACCTGCAAGGACCGCCCGCTGATGGAGCTCGATCCTCACCAGCTCATCGAGGGAATGATCATCGCCGGAAAGGCCGTCGAAGCGCACCAAGGCTACATCTACATCCGCGGAGAGTACCGGTATGTGCTGGAGATCCTCGAAGCCGCCATCGCCGAAGCCTACGCCGGTGGCTATTTGGGCCACAACATCCTGGGCAGCGGATTTCATTTCGACCTGCACACACACACCGGCGCGGGCGCGTACGAGTGTGGCGAGGAATCAGCGCTGATGGAATCGCTCGAGGGCAAGCGGGGCTACCCCCGCATTCGCCCGCCGTTCCCCGCGGTCGTAGGCCTCTACGGCTGTCCCACCGTGATCAATAATGTGGAGACACTCGCTTCCGTTCCGGCCATCATTCTTCGCGGCGGCGAATGGTACGCCAACCTGGGCACGCCGAAAAACGGCGGCACGCGGCTATTCTGTATCTCCGGGCACGTCCAACGGCCGGGCATCTACGAGCTGCCGCTCGGCTTCAACCTGCGTCGCATGATCGAAGACGTGGCCGGTGGCATGGCGGGCGGCAAGAAGCTCAAGGCCGTGATCCCCGGCGGAAGCTCCTGCCCGTTGCTGAGCGCCGAGGAGGTGGACGTGGCCATGGACTTCGATTCGCTGGCCAAGGCGGGCTCCATGCTCGGCTCGGGGGGTGTGGTAGTGATTGGCGAAGAGACCTGCATGGTGGACGTGGCGCGGCGCATCATGCACTTCTACGCCCATGAGTCCTGCGGCTGGTGCATTCCGTGTCGCGAGGGCACCACCTGGCTCAGGAAGATGCTCGACCGCTTCCATGAAGGCGGCGGCCGCGCTGAAGATGTTCCACTGATCGGGGAGTTGGCGAAGAACATGTTGGGCCGTACGTTCTGTCCGCTGGGCGATGCCGCCGCGATGCCCACGATGAGCATCGTCAAGAAATGGCGTCACGAGTTCGAGGAGCACCTCGTCGGCCGCTGCCCCTACCGGCCGGCCGAGGTCCTGGCCGCGGGTGGTTAGCAGTCCCATGCCCGATGCGAAGCAAATCACGCTGAAGATCGACGACCGCGAGGTGGTCGTCGCGCCCGGCACGACGGTGATCGAGGCGGCCCGGCGCCTGGGCATCGAGGTGCCCTCCTTCTGCTATTACCCCGGGCTTCCCCTGCGGGCCGCGTGTCGCATGTGCCTGGTCGAGGTCGAAAAGGCCCCCAAGCTGCAAACCTCCTGTACGCTGATAGCCGTCGAGGCCATGGTGGTGCGCACCGATACCCCGCAGGTGCACGAAGCTCGCAAGGCCATGCTGGAATTCCTGCTTACGAACCACCCCCTCGATTGCCCGGTGTGCGACAAGGGCGGTGAGTGCGAATTGCAGGACATGGTTTTCCGCTATGGCGCCGACCACAGCCGGTTCATCGAGGAAAAAATCCACCAGCCCGAGGAGAAGTGGTCGGAGGTCGTTTACTACGACGCCCCGCGCTGCATTCTCTGCTTCCGCTGTGTGAGCGTTTGCGACGAGGGCATGGACGTCAAGGCGCTCGGCGTGGGCCACCGCGGCGCCTATTCGGTGATCATCCCGAACCGCGAGAACCACCTCGAATGTGAAGAGTGCGGCATGTGTATCGACATCTGCCCCGTCGGCGCACTGACCAGCGGCACCTACCGCTATCGGACGCGACCGTGGGAGATGATGTATGTCGGCACGATCTGCGCGCACTGCTCGAACGGTTGCAAGACCACTTTGAGCGTCCGCAACAACGAAATCATCCGTGCCAACAACCGCGACCTCTCCGGTATCAACAAGGAATTCCTCTGCGCGAAAGGCCGCTTCGGCTTCGACTTCACGCGCCATCCGGAGCGCTTGAGGCAGCCGCTGGTCCGCCGGAATGGGAAACTCGAACCGGCCAGTTGGGAGGATGCGGTCGGGGAAGTCGGCGTGCGCTTGAAGGAGGTGCGCGAGAAGTACGGCCCCGACGCCATCGGTTTTGTCGGCTCGAACCGCACGACGAACGAAGAGAATTATCTGCTGGGCCGGCTGGCCCGCGCCAACATCGGCACGAACAACATCGACCATCACCGCACCGCCGACTATGCAGGCCTGGTGACCGCACTGGGCCAACGCGCCTCGGAAAAGCTCGCCACGATGGAACAGCTCGGCGCGGCACGGGCCATCCTGCTCATCGGCAACGATCCGACCGAGCAGAACCCGCTGGTGGCCTGGCAGATTCGCACCGCCATCCGGCATCACCGCACGCCGCTTTACGTCATCAACGCCCGGCCGATCAAGCTGCGGCGCAAGGCCCGCGATTTCGTTCAGGTAGGCGTTGGCCGGCTGACCGCCGCCGCCCATTGGCTCGCTACCGGTGAAGGCGCGCTCGACGCCGAAGTGCTAGCCGAACTGATGTCACTCAAGAACGCACTCGACAAAGAAAGCGACGTTGTCATCGTGTTTGATTCTGAGTTGAGCGGAGCGGCCGTGCGCGACTTGATCGCCTTCGGCTCGCGGCTGGCCGGGCAGACGAAGTACATGGCTCTGGGCGACTACTCGAACTCCCGCGGAGCAGCCGATATGGGGCTGCTGCCCGAATGGCTGCCAGGTTATCGAACCACCAGCGATCCCCGCGCGCGGGAACACTTCGGCAAGCTCTGGGGCGCGCTGCCGCCCGAGCGGCCTGGCCTGACGGCAAAACAGTTGCTCGATGCCGGAGTCGCGGGTCGTCTCAAGGCGCTTCACGTCGTGGGCTCGAATCCCGTAAAGACGTTTCGGGTTGCGGCGGCTGACCGCCTGGGTGGCCTCGAGCTCCTGATCGTTCACGAACTTTTTCTGACCGAAACGGCTCAGCGCGCCGATATCGTGCTGCCCGCCTCTTGCGCCTACGAGAAGGATGGCACGGTCACGAACACTGCCGGGGAAGTGCAACGGCTGCGCAAGGCGGTCGAGGCCATGGGCCCGCGGTCGGACTTTGATATCCTGCGGATTCTTTCACACCAGTTGGCGCGGTTCGGGCTGGGCCATCCGATTCACCTGCGCACACCCGAGGCAGCCTTTGAAGAGATCCGGCAGGCAGTGCCCGGCTACGACGTCTCGGTGGCCAATCTACTCGCCGGCGGCGCCGAGCCTTCCGCGCCGCGTGCGTCGGCCGACGGCCGCCCGCCTGATGAAGTCCCCGCCGGAGCGATCTTCTCCTCACGCGACACCCTGTTCACCAGCGGCACCCTGAGCCGCTACTGCAGCACGATCAATTCCCTCCCCGAGGCGGGAGTGAAGCCGTGAGCGATTTTCTCGCCCAGCACCCGCTCTTGGTCGTGTCCGTCATCAAGATTGCCGTCTTGATGTTCTTGCTCCTGACCGTGATCGCGTATCTGACCTGGTTCGAGCGCAAGGTGGTGGCACACATTCAATCGCGCTGGGGGCCGTACCGCACGGGACCCCATGGGCTGCTCCAACCACTGGCCGATGGGCTGAAGTTCTTGTTCAAAGAGGATGTCACGCCCATGGGCGCGAACCGCTTCGTCTACTACCTGGCACCGTTTCTCTCCCTGTCGCTCGCACTGACGGCCATCGCCCTGATTCCGTTTGGCCCAGGAGAGTTCACGCTCTTCGGCCATCGCACCCAGCTGGCAGTGGCCGATCTGAATGTGGGCCTGCTGTTTCTTTTTGCCATCACCTCGCTCGGGGTATACGGCGTGGCCCTGGCGGGCTGGTCGTCGAACAGCAAGTATCCGCTGCTCGGCGGGCTGCGCAGCTCGGCACAGATGGTCAGCTACGAGCTGTCCCTTACGATGTCCGTGGTCGGGGTGCTGCTGATGGCCGGGACATTCAATCTGCGCGAGATCATCGCCGCGCAGAGCGGATTCCTCTGGGGCTTCCTGCCGCGCTGGAACATCGTCGCCCCGCCGCTGCCGCAACTGCTTGGTTTCTTCTGCTTCTTCACCGCCGCGGTGGCGGAGACGAATCGCCTGCCCTTTGATCTGCCGGAAGCGGAATCGGAGTTAGTGGCTGGTTTTCACACCGAATACGCGAGCTTCAAGTTTGCGATGTTCTTCATGGGCGAGTATGCCAGCATGATCACCGTCTCCTGCCTCGCTACCATCCTGTTCTTAGGCGGTTGGCTTTCACCGATTCCGAATGTGGCTCTGCTGTCCTGGACCCGCTACCTGCCCGCCATTTTTCTGGGCGGCGGCGGCGTATGGCTCATCCTCCACGGCATCCGCTACCACACGCCCCTCGGCCGCGTGGCTCTCCCCTTGCTGGGGCTGGTGCTCTCGGGAGGTGCCTATCTGGTTTCCCAGTCCCCGGTGGTAGACTTTGTCCAGGGTCCCTTTTGGTTCTTCAGCAAGGTTTTCGTTTTCCTCTTCCTCTACGTCTGGATCCGCGGCACCTTACCCCGCTTCCGCTATGACCAGTTGATGGCCGTGGGCTGGAAGCTACTGCTGCCAGCATCGCTCCTGAACGTGGTGCTGACCAGCCTGGCCATCGCGGTGGCCAAGCGATGAACGCGGAGCTCGTGCTGTTCTTCGTGTTGGCCTCGATGGCCGTGGCTGGCGCGCTGAGCCTGATCCTCCTGCGTCACCCGATCCACAGCGCCCTTTCGCTGATCGTGGTGATGGTGGCGCTCGCTGCGCTCTACCTCCTGCTCGGCGCAGAATTCATCGCCGCTATTCAGGTGATCGTTTACGCGGGCGCAATCATGGTGCTGTTTGTCTTTGTCATTATGTTGCTGAATGCCGCCGAGGAAGAGCGCACCAACCGGAGCCGCATGGCGCGCTACGTCGGCCTGCCGCTGGGCATTTTCCTGCTCCTACAACTGGCCTATTGGGTCGCCCGCGGTGCACCTTCTGAGGCCGCCGTTTCCCCCGGGCCGGCGCCGACGAAGAACCTGGCCTTGTTGCTCTTCCGGGACTATCTACTCCCGTTTGAGCTGACCTCGATTCTCATTCTCATCGCCATCCTGGGCGCGCTTGTGCTCGCGAAGAAGGAGGGTTAGCCGTGGTGCCAGTCTCCTACTATCTGGTTCTGAGCGCCATCCTGTTCGGCTTGGGCGTGGTGGGTTTTGTCTTCAAGCGAAACATCATCACGATTTTCATGGCCATCGAGCTGATGCTCAACGCCGTGAATCTGGCCTTTGTGGCCTTCAGCCGGGCGCTCGGCCAACTCGAAGGACAGGTATTCGTCTTCTTCGTCATCGTCGTGGCCGCGGCGGAAGCGGCGGTGGGACTGGCGATTGTCATTCTGATTTCGCGCAACCGGCAATCGCTCAACGTCGAACGCGTGGACATGCTGAAGCTCTGATGCTCGCACTCGATTACCCCTGGATCATTCCGGCCTTGCCGCTCCTGGGCGCGGCGCTCAACGGCCTGCTGGGTCGCCACTGGCCGAAGCGCTGGGTGGACGTCGTTGGAGTCGGAAGCGCCGGCCTCGCCTTCGCCGCCGCGCTCGAGCTGGTGCGCGAATTCAGGCGCTTGCCTGCGAGCCAGATCCCCGTGATCCGATCGTATTTCACCTGGATCAGCGCGGGGGTTTTCCGAGCCGACTATGTCCTCCAGATTGATCAGCTCACGATCGTGATGTTGCTGGTCGTCACCGGCGTGGGCTGGCTGATCCACATCTATTCGACCGGGTACATGGCGCAGGAGGGCGGCTATGCCCGTTTCTTTGCCTGCCTGAACCTGTTCATGTTCTTCATGCTGACCCTGGTGCTGGCCGGAAACTTCGTGCTGCTCTTCGTGGGCTGGGAAGGCGTGGGCCTGTCGAGCTATCTGCTGATCGGCTTCTTCTTCGTCAAGAAGAT
>DATFXF010000223.1:0-11430 GCA_035258565.1 Candidatus Acidiferrales bacterium | reverse complement strand
TGCTCGGGTATCACTTTGTTCCCGCGTCGGTGCCCGCGGCGGTGATGGCGCCGGCATCCCGCACGCGCTGCAGGCGCGACTTGAGCACAGGCGAGCGGGCGCAGTGACCCTTTCCACGGCCAGTTGAACTCGGATTTCTCTTGACAACATGTGACCTTGAGGGTATCTAGCGGCGTCCGCCCTCAAGCTGGATACCTCAGGAGGCCCCATGATGAAGCTCCATGAGGTCGTTCTCGTGGAGAATCCTGTTTCACTGTTGTGGCCGGAACACGGAATTTTCGAGGTTGTATCGCCAGGTGGCGCTAAGTTTCGGATTACTTGTGAGCTCGGGCGCCCTATACAAACCGAGAACATCGCTTACGCAGCCGAGCTACGCCGGTCCGACATTTGTTGGCGGATAGAGAAAGTCGGCGAGTTACCGCCGTTACAAAAGGGCGAGCCGATCTCCAGCTTCGAAGGCGGAAGCCTGTGAACTCCTGAGGCTTCGAGATCCGAGCCAGCCGGCACCGGCGGAGGTCTTTCATGAAAAGCATCTCGTGTTGGCCTTCCTCCCTCCTCGCTTTGCCGCGCCGAGAATTCCTGTGGAAGAGCGCTCGACTTCTGGGCGCTGCCGCACTCGGTAGCGCCGCGCCTTTCCGGCTTGAGTACGCCGTGGCGCAGGAGGCTGTGGTCGCCGGCAAAGAGCAGATGATTGTGCGCTCACTGCGCTATCTGGATCTGGAGATGCCGGTGCACTTGCTGGATTCCTGGATCACGCCAGTGAAGTTGTTCTACGTCCGCAACCACCTAGGGATGCCCAGTGTGAACCTGCCTGCATGGCGGCTTTCGGTGTCTGGCGAAGTCGAGCGGCCGCTCGAACTCAGCTTTGCTGAGCTCGACAAACTCGAGCCCAACACCGTGACCAACACAATGGAATGCGCCGGCAACGGCCGCTCCTTCTATCGCCCGCGCGTCCCCGGTATCCAGTGGACGCGCGGCAGTGTGGGTAACGCGGAATTCTCGGGACCACGGCTGGCCGACGTGCTGCGCCGTGCCGGCGTGAAAGCTACGGGCAAGCACGTCGCCTTCAACGGCCTTGACGAGCCCCCTGGCAAGGTGCCGGACTTCATCCGCAGCATCCCTATTGAAAAGGCTATGGACCCGAATACGCTCCTGGCCACGCGCATGAACGGTCAGCCGCTCATCATCGAGCACGGCTTCCCCGTGCGCGCCATGGTGCCGGGGTGGCTGGGCGCGGCCTCGGTGAAATGGCTGATTGAGATTCGGGTGATCGAGCGCGAGTTCGAGGGCAACTTCATGAAGCCGGGCTACCGCTTTCCGAACCATCCCGTTTCGCCCGGCGGCGAGATCAGCCCGGACGAAACGACGGCGATCACTGGGATGCCGGTGAAGTCCATCATCGCGCGCCCCGGCGATGGCTCGCACGTGAGGCTCGGGCCCCTGCGCATCAGCGGTGCGGCATGGGCCGGCGAAAACGAGGTCAAGCGCGTGGACATCTCCACCGACGAGGGCCGCACCTGGCAACCGACCACCTTTGGCCCCGACAAGGCCCGCTACGCCTGGCAGCTCTGGGAGTACCTGTGGAAGCCGCCTGCAACGGGCTCCTATGTGGTGATCTCTCGCGCGACCGACAGCGCCGGGCGCACGCAACCCGCCGAGCAGGCGTGGAACCCATCGGGTTATCTCTGGAACGTTATGGATCGGGTGCGCGTCCATGTGGAGGCATAACGCGATACGAAGCAGACTGATGCGGGTGGTGCGGTGTGGCGGAATGCTAGCCGTCGCGCTGCTGGGGATTTCATTGGCGCCCAAGGCTGCCGGTCAGACGCGGGAACGAGACCTGCCGCCTGGCCCCATGCAAGAAAAAGCGCGCCAGGCCTGCCTGTCCTGCCACACCTCTCAGATCATCGTGCAGCAGCAGCTCGACCGACGCTTGTGGGCGAAGGAAATGGACAAAATGATTCGCTGGGGTGCCCCAGTTGCTGCTGAAGATCGCGAAAGCCTCATCGACTACTTCACCCAAAATTTCGGCCCGCATGATGCCTCACTGTCGGAGCCTCCGCTGCCGCCAGGCCCTGGCGCAGGCAGGGTGCGCCGAGCCTGCCTGGGCTGCCACGACACCAGCATCATTATGCAGCAGCAGCTCGACCGCAGAGAATGGACCCGCCTGCTCAACAAAATGATCCGCTGGGGCGCGCCGGTGCGCCCTGCGGAGCGCGAGGCCATCCTCAACTACCTTGCGACGCACTTTTCTCCTTCCGCCAAGGCTGCCAACAAGGAGAACTAAGAACAGGCGCACGGCGACCTCAACTTTTCAGTGAGGAAGCCGACCCTAGCGCTTGCGCACTTTCTTGGCGACCAGGACAGGTCCGCCCGAGGTGCCAAAGAGGAGGCCGCGCAGCGAGACCATAGCGGTCATCTTGAGGGCAGTCACACCGGTCACCGCCTCGAATCCGGTTGCCAAGGACGTTTGCACCTGCACCTGGTTGACGCCGTTCAAGGTAAATAGGCTCGGCAGGCCGGTCACGACGAAGTTGGGCGCCGTCACCGAAGCCACCGTGGCTGTGAACTGCGACATCCGCAGGCGTAGTCGGCTCGTCGTGATGGTTGTGCCGATTGGGCCCGGGATGGCTGAGTTCGCGCGCACCAGGACGTTCTGGCCGACGACAAGGTCGTTCGCGTTCGCGAACGAAAGCCCACTCGAAATGTTCAGCCCTTCCTGATCGATCTGGAAGTTTGCGCCTCCTTGAATGTTGACGGTCACCAGATCGCCCACATTCACGTTAGGCACATCGGGCTCTTCTCCAACAACCACCATATGAAACTGGCTTCCCGGGGCATTCACCGACGTGACTGTGCCCTCGACTTCCTGCTCGTTCGCGTCACCCTCCAGCACCACTCTCTTAGCCACGAGGCTGCCGTCGCCCAGGACGCTCAGACTCACTGCGAGCACTTGGCCCATGGCGATGCAGGAGAAGTTGTTTGCTGTGCACCCCGCGAACTCGAATTGGGTCGAGCTGTTCACCGCGATCGAGAAGGAGAGGCCGCTTCTCGCGTCCTTCACCGTGAACTGGTTCGCACCCAGCGCCGTGAGCGTGCCAGTCAGGTTCTCGATCTCTTCGAGCTCACCTGTCTGCTGCACCGCGGGGAGTTGCGTGAAGCTGAGGGTCGGGGTGATGGAAAGGTTCGACTGGATCGAGCCGTTCAAGTCGAAGTCGAGCACCAGCCCGACTGGCGAATTTATGTTCAGCGTGAGGGGAAAAGGCGTCCCCGTGAACGTGACCGAAGAGAGGTCGAGCAGCGGTTGAAGCGCACAAATCTGCCCGTTCAGACAGGTCTGCCCCCTCACGACGAACATCTGCCCGGAATTGTTTAGGATGGTGAGCAGGGGATTCGCGAATGTGACCGTGATGCTTGAAAAGATGATGCCCGCTGGCACGCTCGAGGTGTTCAGAAACGCGGTTTCGGTCTCAAGCTGCTTCACCTCGACTTCAACCGGGTTGGTTAGAAGCGAGACAGCTGCCGTGGTGTCTTGCGGCTGGAGCCTGGCCCCGGTGACACTGATCTCAAACGACAGCACGCTCACGCCGCTTGGCGGCGTGTCACGCATGCTCAGCGTGATTTGGCCCCGGCCACTGACTCGCGAGGAAACGCTGGAAGTCGATCCGCTGCACCCGGCCAGAAACGCAAGAACCGATACCCCCACAACGGCTATAGTGGCCCGTCCACGCATGCTGTTCACCAAGAAGCGGGATTCACTCGGCCGCGGATTTCCAGAGCAACAACAAAATACAATCTGCTGTGGGCTTGTTCTGGCTCGCAGCCGAGGCAGAAACCTTTCGATTCAATGTCAGAATTACCTCGTAACCTAGATGACGTGTTGCGGGGGAGGAGTTTTCCGGGTCACACCACTTTGCCATGGGAGCCTGACGACCCCGCCATCCAATGTCCCCATGGGGTCGCGGCCGGGAATCTCAGCGCTGCTTGCCTTGAGCAAGTCGAACCATTGAACGCCTCGCCTGAGCCACTTGTCGGCGCTGAGGTTCCTGGGCCTGAGATGCGTCACAATAGAAAGAAGACAAGACCACGACCCTACGACCTGGGGAGGCGGTCCTACGGCTCGGTGATCTTGGGGTCTTCGATCTGCTGGCGGACGTCCACGGAGAACAGCTCAAAATGGCTGAAGGCGTGACGCCGGTACATGCGGTGGCGGCGGTAGTGGAAGAAGAGCTCGGCGCTCCGCGGGAGCCAGAGTTCGACGCCGCGCTTCTTGAAGTACACCGGCCGATACTCGAGGGTTATGTGCTCGCGTTCGAGCGGGATTTTGCGGATCTTCTCCATCAAGTCGGTTTCCAGGCTGAGCACCTGAAAAGATTCCACGGCGATCCACGCGCGCCCCTTCAGATTCACTGGGTACGTGGTGCCGTGGACGCGGTAACTGCGGATGCGGCTGGGGCGGTCGGGGCGTTGCTGGAAATAGACTTGCCAGGCAGGCTGTCCCCGCCAATGGCCTAGGCCCTCGCAGCTCATCTGGAAATCCTCAATCAGCGCGGGATGAAAGATTAAGGCGAGCGCTGGCAGGCCCATGGTCGCGACGCGCGCCGGGAAGTCATCGATCGCGGGCACGCCATTGCGGTACTCCTCAACCGCAAGCCGCCCCGGGCGCGTCTCGCTGATGACTACCATGTAGTTGTAGCTGCGCGTGCGCGCCGCATGCGCCGTGCCGTCGGGATCGAGTTCGCGGTGTTCGAGCGTCTCCTTGGCGGTGAACTGCTGGAGGTTCGTTACCAGCTCCACGACGCGCTGGCTGGCGCCGTGCAAGGCATCATCGAGCGAACAGGGTTCATCGGCGGCAACGGCGGGCACAGCGTTGTCCACGTCCAGTGGCGCCCACTGGCCAGCCTGGAGCGGTGATAACGGACGGAAGGCAAAGTTCTCGACCATTTCTTTGGTCCTGCGCTCGCGGGATGACGGATTGCGGCCGTCCGAGAGTGCGGGGGCGGGGAAGAGCACGCCCCCCAATACGAGGCCGCCCAGCAGGGGAATGAGCCCACTCCTTGCCTTCATCGCGCCTCCTCCCGGAGCGAACGCCTTCGTTTCCGGGGAACGGAGCACCGAGCCGCCGGCTCAAGCTCGGCCGATTTCGCTTGGTGGCTGAAGGATTCTATTCACCCGGCATCCTCGCGCTTGGCGCGCACAGTGTCAAGCCCGATTGCAAGGCTTTGCCAGGGGATGTTACGCCTGGCTTTGCCAGAAACCCGGAGCGGGGCCGAGGAAGGCAATACCGACGGCGTTCTGCGGTGGCTGGGGGGCCACGCGCACGACAAGGTATTCGACCTCTTTCCGCGTGACTTTGTTCGTCAACAGAAGTTTTTGTCCCGGCCTCACTGGTGCCATGAGGAGGAGCCGGCCGCCGTGGTCGCTCACATCGAGCGTTTGAGTTTCTTCGTGGAAAGGTCCTTCGGCGCTGCTGTGACCGCAGACGTAGAGCGGCACTTCGCGTGCATTACGCTCGCTGCGCCGGCGGTCGAAGCGTTGATAGGTCTCGTCGTCCGGAGGTCGCGAGCCGCCCCGCGCCATTCTATCCCGCGCTGCGTGCCGCAGCGCGTCCCAGATTCGGCTCACCTGATCCTTATGGTGTTAGCTACTCCGCAAGAAATAACCGACTTTGATCGACGTCGATCAAGGAACGGCGCGATGAACTGTCAGGGAAGCGGGATCCGGGTTGTGGCCCTGCGCGCGTAAGAAGATCTTCATTGAACTCTCCGCGCGGCCCTTCTTGGTCGACGGAGGTCCATCTGGCAGGATCTCTCGGACCGAGTCCGGTGGTCGTCGGGATGACCGGGGCGAGGGACTAGCCCTCGCCCCGAAGCTTAAGGTGGAGAAACATTCTCCGCTGGGACTTACTGCGGTTTCTTATGCCCGGCATGCTCCTTGCTCATGTGCTGGGCCTTGAGTTCTTGATATTTCGTGAACTGTTCCGGCGTAAGGATCTCCTTCAGCCGCTTGTCCTGCTCCTCCATGAGTTTGCTGATCTGCTCCTTTGTCTCCGGCGAGATTTGCCCACCCGCCTTTTCCTTTAACGCCATCTTGCGTTGGTGGGTGTCTTCGAGCACCGCCTTGACTTTGTCGGCCTGCTGATCGGTCAAGTTGAGCTCGGCCTTCAGCTTGGCAACGTGGGCGGCCACGTCCATCTTTTGACCGTGTTCGCCACCAGCCCAGGTTAGCCCTACAGCAAAGACAGCAACGAAGGCTACAACCCAGAGTCGTTTCCTCATTGAGACCTCCCAAGAGTTTTCCGGGCATGCCGCTCCCGGACGGACGCGTCGATTATAACAAGGGCAAGTAGAGGGTGACACTGAATTGCGCGATCCTGATACGCCTTCTCGAGCCACGCAAATGCCTGGTCCCTGTGGCCCAGCCCAAACTCCACCGTGGCCACGTCCGCCGGCGAGACGTATTGGCTGCGGCCTCGCTGATTCAATTCCTGAAGCACCTTTTCCGCTTTGGCGCGCTCGCCAGTGGTTCCGTAGGCGTAGCCCAGCATGGCCAGCCCGCCAGCACTGCCTGCGGAAAGGTCCACGGCTTTCCGCAACTCGGCGATGGCTTCGGCGTTGCGTCCGAGTGCCAGATAGCAGTCTCCCAAGTCCCAGTGGGCGGCCCAGAAGTGGGGGTCGAGCTCGAGCGTCCTACGCAATTGTGCGATGGCGCAGTGTCCCCGTGCCTCTCGTCCCCACGGGGCGCTAGCCTTTCCAGAGGGAAACCTCATTTTCGTGCCAACTGGCCACTCTAAGAGAAACGAAAGGGCGGGGTTGCGGCAACGTTTCCGCAGTGGTGGTATGATGCGACGCCATCCGGGTCTGTCATGGCGAGCGAGGACCAAGCAACCGGCAAGGGCACCGCGCCGCCGGTTGGGCCTTCGGCCCAAGAACAAACGAACCCACCGCCGCTGGACTTTCAGCGGAAGCGGCGCCGTACGATCTTGTTTGACGCGCTGGTCGGCGTGATTCTTGCAGTGGCGCTGGTTGGCACCCGCGAGTGGTTCGAGAAGAACACCGAGAGCGGGAAATGGATCGAGTTCTCCACCTACGACATTATTGAGTCCATCCTTGCCTCCAAGCCTATTCCCGAAAAAATCCCCATCACCATCGTGGACCTGAGCGGACTCAAGACTGAGGGGATCCAGGCTGCGCAAAAAGGCGACCAAGCCACGCCGCGCGACAAGCGCCTCAAGGACCCGCTGGAAAAGCTGGTCAACCTTGGCGCCGAGGGCATCGCCGTGGACGTGGATTTCTCTCCCCAAGAGACCTACCGTACTCCCGACGATCCGAGCTTCTTCCAATTCTGCCTAGATTTATGGAAGCATAGGCATGCGCCGATCTATCTAGGCGTCTGGCAGAGGCAGGCGCTGCCGCGCCAGCTGTGGCTGCTCGATCCGAGCTATGAGAAGCTGGGGGTCAGCATCCTCGCGCCGCGCCTCCAGACACAGAATATGGTGAAGTGCTTCCAGCTCCACGCGCAGTCCGAGTGCGGCCCCACGCTGAGCGAGGCCCTGGCCGGCGAACTGCTGAAAGACACGCCTCCACCCTCGCATTTCGTTGCCCGGCACCCAAGGTTGTTCCAGGCGGTTTCCACCGAAGAACTTTCCAAGAATGTCTCTGTCGGGACATTCCCGGTGGACTTCAGCCCGCTCTCTAACCTGAGGACCAGCGACCACACGATCCGCAGCCTCGAGCTTAACGAGCTTGAAGCGAACGCGAGGTTGATTGAGGGCCACGTGGTGCTCGTAGGCGACGTTCGGTCTCCGGAACCCTCCGACGAATTCCGCGTGCCCGGGCAGCTCGACCAGGTGCCGGGCGTCTATGTGCATGCCTGCGCCATCTATACACTTACGCAGGCCCCGCTCTACATCTTCACCCGTGCAACTCGGTGGGGAGTAGATTTGTTGCTGGCGTTGCTGATTATTCTTGCGGTCGCTGGGCTTCGCCTGTACCACAATTCGCGGACGACCCCCGAAGTGGCCGTTACCCGCGTGCAGGGCACGCTGACGATTGTGGTGGTGGTGATAGTGCTGCTGGTCAGCGCCGTTTTCGTGCACCGCACGCGCCTGTTGTGGGACGATTTCCTTCTGGTGATGTTCACATTCTTGATGCATCCCTCGGTAGAGCACTACCTCAAGGCCATGGGCCAGTGGCTGCGGCGCACTGCGCCGGGGGCGTGGCGCAACTTTATTCTCGGTGCGGAAAAGGGGCAATCCTGATGTGCCGCGCGGTGGCGGTGGCCGGGGTCGTGCTGGCGGCGCTGACGGCCCTGCGGGTTGCCGCTCAAGATCTCCACGTTGGCTGGATTGAAAAAATCGACTGCCCGGCGGAATGGCGCGCGAACGTACGCGCACAGCCCAAGAAACTCCCGAAGGCCGGGCCTCGCCGCTTCCTCTATCCTGGCGAAGGCGTGCGTTGCGTAGGTCCGGGCAAGATGCTGGTGCAGGATCATGCGGAGCTCGTCTCGCTAGCTGAGAGGGGCAAGTGGCACAACTTGCGTCGCGAAGGAATCGGCGCCAGCAAGGCAGACGAAGAAGCGGTGGAGCGCTTCGGTCGCGTCGCGGGCCGCAGCCGCGGCTTGGGCGGGCCGATCTTCTCGCCGGTGAACGAGGGGGTCGTGCGCTTAGCCGGTCTGGTCGTGCGCTGGACCCCTACCGTGACGCCCGGACCTATCCGCCTGCGCCTGATCGATGATGAGGGCAACGAACTCTGGCGCGTCGAGGGTATCCAAGGTTCCGCCGGGCTCTTCAGGTCCGAATCACTGCGCCGCGTGCTCGGGCAGCAACGCGACGCAAAGTACGCCGGGCAGTTCACACTCAGCCTCGCGCAGGGCGGCTCGGCCGAACCACCCGTGACTTTCTCACTGCTCAGCGCTGGAGAGGAGAAAGCGCTCGAGGAGGATCTCGCCCGCTGCGCATCCAAGCAGGGTCTCATGCACAACGCTTGCCGCGCCTACGTCTTCGAGACGCGCCGGATGTGGAATGACGTCGCGGCGGAATATGACGACGCGCTCGCCTCCGACACCGCCAGCCCCGACCTGATCGCGGCCGCCATCCGCATCCATCGCCTGATCGGCGACACCGACACCGCCGAACGCCTCACTGCGCAGCTTCCCCCCGGTAGCAAAACTCCCGAATAACTTTGCGTCCTGCACAGTGGGGCGGCGTGTACCGCGGCGCCATTCTGATGACCGACGTGTCGACTTGAAGCATCCCTCTCGGAAATCCTACTTCGCCCGGCCTTGCTCAGGGCAAACGTGCTGCGCGTGGCGGGCCACGCGCGATGGCCGCGTTGCTTCACGCACATCCTGCCCGCACCGGAGCGGCGCCTTTTGAGCCTTGCCGCACCACTCTTCCCCGCTCGGGCCTCGAATGTCCGTTGAATTTCTCGGGGCTGTCGACTAAACTCCCGACGATTTACTTCGAGCCGGCGAGATGACCCGATGAAAGCAAGACCCCTTTTGCCGATTTCGATGGTGATCGTGTGCGGCGCGGCTGCGCTTGTACCCCTGCGCGCGTCGTTGGTCGGGGTGGCGTGGGCGCAGACGCAGAAACGTAGCCAGGTGGCTCCGCCAGCGGCTCAGTCGCAGCCAGGCATGGCGGCACAGCCGGCGGGTGTGGGTCCGTATTTCGCTCTCGTGATTGGCATCACCGACTATTAGCGCGTGCCCAAATTGAAGACGGCCGTCAGCGACGCTCGGGAGATCGCCCAAATCCTGCGCCGTCAGTACGGCTTTGAAGAACCAAAACTCCTGCTCAATGCTGATGCCACGCGGGAGAAGATCATGCGAGCGCTCAACGAGCTTCGGGTCACCATGCCGGATAACGGCAACCTGCTGATCTACTATGCCGGGCACGGCCAGTTTGACCGGGAAGGGAAGAAGTCCTATTGGCTGCCCATCGATGCGGACCCCAATGACGACACGAACTGGATCATGGCAGACGAAATCACTACCAAGTTGAGGACCATCCCGGCCAAGCACATCCTGATTGTCTCCGATAGCTGTTATTCGGGAGGCATCACGCTGGCTCGTGCAGTGGAATCCAGGTGGACACCGCGGGACTGGGATCAATATGTGAAGAAGATGTTGCGGGAAAAGTCGCGCACGTTGATGGCCAGCGGCGGGTTGGAGCCGGTGGAGGACGAAGGCGGCGCGGGCCACTCCCTCTTCGCCAATGCCCTGATCTTGGGGCTCAACCAGATGGAGCAAGATTCCTTCCCGGCCATGGATCTGTTTCAGCAGTTTGTGCGCGTGCGGGTCGCGGGTCGGTCCGAACAGACGCCGGAGTATAACTTCATTCACGACTCCTTCCACGTCGACGGCGATTTCGTCTTTTTCCGCAGGCGGCAAACGGCTCAGGGAGCAAACCTGGCGGAGGAGTCTGCCCCGCCGAAGACCACGTCCGGCGGCGATGTCCTCTCCCACGTCGAGCGTGGCAAGGCTTTTGCCGCGGAGAAGAAGAATGCCGAGGCCGAAGCAGAGTACAGACAGGTGGTCAAGCTGGAGCCCAATAATGCGTTATATCGGGCCTACTTGGGCGACGCCTTATACAACCAACAGAAGAATGCCGAGGCCGAAGCAGAATATAGACAGGCGGTGCGGCTGGAGCCAAACAATATCCTCTATCGCGCCTACCTGGGTGATGCCTTGTACAATCAGAAGAAGAATGCCGAGGCCGAAGCGGAATACCGGCAAGCCGCAAGGCTGGAGCCCAATAATGCCCAGTATCGCGCGAACTTGGGCAATGCCTTGTACTTTCAGCAGAAATACGCCGACGCCGAAGCGGAATACAAGCAGGCGGCAAGGCTTGCGCCGAATGTAGCGACTTATCACTATAATGTTGGCGAAGCTTTGTTCTTTCAGCAGAGGTATGCCGAAGCGGAGACCGAATACCGGCAGGCCGTGAGGCTGGAGCCGAACCAAGTGAAATACCGGAATGTCTTAGGCGACGCTTTGCTCAACCAGCGAAAGTATCCGGAGGCGGAGCAAGAGTTGAAGCAGGCGATAAGCCTGGCTCCCGCTGACACCTTCTTGCGCCATATGTTTGGCCGTGCGGTCGAGAATCAGGGGAAGCTTGCGGAAGCAGAAGCTGCGTATCAGGAGGCTGTTCGTCTCAATCCCAGCTACAAGGAGGCCCAGGAGGGCCTTGCACGGGTGCGCGCCAACAGGGCCGCGGGTACCAGAACGGCCGATCCTTCGGTTGGCAGCGGGGGCTCCCGCCAGAACCGCGGCAAGGTACCTCCGCCGCCGGCCCCAATTCAGGTCCCGGTCATGGCAGGTGCCGGCGGCGACGCCCGCGCCCACATCGACCGCGGCAAGGCCCTAGCGGATCAGCAAAAATACGCTGAGGCGGAGGCAGAATTCACCGAGGCCACACGACTTGACCCG
>DATFXF010000222.1:0-3114 GCA_035258565.1 Candidatus Acidiferrales bacterium | reverse complement strand
ACTCAAGACCGATCATTGACGAGCACGATGCGGTAGCGGGCTTTGCCGGCGCGAAGATGGTCGAGTGCATCGTTGACTTTCGACATAGGGAAAGTCTCAGTAATGGGAGCAATGGAATGCCGGGCACTGAAGGCGAGCATTCGGTCGATGGCTGTCGGACTGCCGACGGGCGAACCGGAAACCGACTTTTGGCCCATTGTGAGGCCGAAGGCGGGAATCGGCATGGGCTCGAGTACCGCCCCCACGACATGAAGAATGCCTTTTCTCCGGAAAGAACGGTCGCGTACGGCGCCAGCCGAGCACGACCGTTATCGGAAGCCTGATTCGCTAGAGGCGGAGAAGTTCTGCTTCGGTGATGGAAGCCCAGTGGTGGTGCGGGCCGTTCGTCCGATGGCCCGCCCCCCGTCTTCATGAGGTTTGGCCACATCTATGCCATGACCGGAAGCAGCCCATTTGTGGTCGCCGTGGACACCGGGTTGGTGGCCTGCCGTCGGTAGCTCCCCAGCATCTCTTCGGTCGCTTGATGAAACTTTTCTCGACCCGGGGAATCACATGGTGGCTGGAAACGGCCTGCGCGGAACCTGCTACTGGAAGTGTGTGCTGATCGATGTTAGCTTCAGACGGCCGTCGTCCAAAGGACAAAGGACAGAGTGGCGCCGGCAGTATAAACACCATGATCTCAGGACAATTTCCGATCCGCCAATGACCGCTCTAGTGGAATAGCAACGAGGGGCTTGGCCCCTTGATCCCCAGCGGCCTCCTGAGTCCGTACGGCATAAGGAGGAGAGGTTCGATTTTTTTCTAACCTGAAAGGAGGAAAGCGTGAGTGAGGTTGTTTATATTTCTAAGGTGCATCTTGAACGTAGACAGGGACCACTCCGCATTGCGCGTCTGCCCGGTGAATCCCAGCCCGTGGCCTTCAGCGTTCATGGGGCCGTTGCCAAGCATTACAAGATTGACCCGGCCACGCTGAAGGAGTCTCACGCCTCAACGCTGGATTACGTCATTGCCGCAACCGCTGGCTGAATGATGGGTACCTTCGGAGGTGCGCTGGAGGCGCGCCAAATCGACGCCAACAACGGGCGGCTGACAGCAGAGGTGACCGGAGAGGTGGAAAAGGAGGAGGGCGTGCTGGTGATCCGCCGGATCCACGTAGCGTTGCGCTTGGCGGCGCCAGAAGAGGTCAAGGAGACGGTGGAACGCGTGCACGGCATGTACGCGATGCGCTGCCCTCTCTATCGCACCTTACACAAGGCCATCGAGCTCACCTCTTCTTATACGCTGGTGGCCCCGGCGAGTGCGTCCTGATGCTACTCATTGCGGAGCAAGGAGAAAACCACAAGCTGGGTGTCTCAGGGAGACCCACGTGAACCATGCGATTTTGGGCGCCGGGGGAGTGGGTGGCCTACTCGGGGCGGCACTTGCGAGAGGCGAGGATCGAGTTTTGCTTCTTCTGCGGCCAGAAACGCTCGACAAGCATCCCGATCACCTATGGTTGGAAAGCCCCTTTGGAGACATCAAGGTGCCGGTCCGACGCACGACCGTGCTCGAAGAGCCCGTGGACGTGCTTTGGATCGCTGTCAAAGCACCACAGCTTGATGCGGCGCTGCACGCTGTGCCGGCTGGCGCTTCTCGGATCGGGACGATCGTTCCCCTGCTCAATGGAATTGATCACGTGGCCCTACTGCGCTCGCGCTACGGTCAGCAGGGCGTTCTTCCGGCGACCATCGCCGTGGAAGCCGAGCGTGTCGGCCTGGGACACATCATCCAGCGCTCCCCGTTTGTTCGCCTGGCCCTATCGGCCCGGGGGGAACGACAACTAGCGGGCGTTACCGAGCGACTCCGACAGTTTGGTTTTACCTGCGACTTTCAAGCCGACGAACAAACCATGTTGTGGAGCAAACTCGCATTCCTGGCACCTTTTGCGCTTGTCAGCACAGCAACCGACAAGACGAAAGGCGAGATCTTTGTTGATCCGACGTGGCGGGAGCGACTCAGGTCTGCCGTGCGTGAGGCTTGCGCCGTTGCGGTCCGAGAAGGAGCGGCTGTCGATGGGGAGAAAATACTGACCACGCTCGAATCCTTGCCGGCAACGATGCGAAGCTCGATGCAGAAGGACGTTGCGGCAGGCCGTATCCCCGAGCTTGACGCGATCGGCGGTCCGATCGTTCGCGGCGGATTGAAGTATGGCGTTGACGTGGCCGTGACTCAAGACCTTGTGGCCAGAATTGGAGAACGCCTGAAGAAACAAGCTTGAACCGCTTCGTCGGTATCTCGGTTGCCGAGGGGCGGTGTTCACTTCCGGCAGGGCAGGGTGATCGAAATCAAGGGACTCTTTCTACCGCCAACCGCACGCGGGCCGCAAGGTCACTCCACGCCGCCGCTTGCCAGTCGCAGCACCTTGCCACGGGACTGCAGGATGTGGTCGTACATCAGTCGGCGCGCCAGGTCGGCGTCGTGGCGGCAGATGGCCCGGATGATCGCGCAATGTTCCTGGACCGGTGCCTCGCCGTAGTAGCCGATGTCGATTGCGGCGTACATCAAGCGCTCCATGTGGCAGCGCATGTCGGAGACGGCGCGGACCAAAATCGGATTGCGCGTGAGAAGGGCGATGCCAATGTGCAGCGCCGTATCGGCCTGGATGAATTTTTCGTAGCTCGACCGGTTGTTCCTTTCGTACTCGCTCCGCGCCAGGTGCCTCAGCTTGTTGAGCAGCTTCGGGTCATTGGCCTTCTTGGCAGCCAGCTCGGCGCAGGCGCCTTCCACCGCCGCTCGAAATTCGTAGATCTCATTGAGCCAGCTGATCGTCATCGAGCTGACGAAATATCCCCGGTTCGGAACGATGCGGAGAAGATTTTCTTGCTGTAGCCGGACGGCCGCTTCGCGAACCGGGGTGCGGCTGCCTTTGTAGCGCCGGGCGAGGGCCTTCTCGCCGAGCGCTTCGCCGGGCGGGAAGATCCCGCGGATGATGTCGCGCTTCAGGGCTTGGTAGACGCGTTCACTCAGTGTGCCGCGGCCGTTCCGGGCCACCGGAGCCTGGCGCCCCAGAAGCGGAATCAACTGCGAACGCCGCGGAGGGAAAGGAGCGGGGGCGTTTCTCAAGTCAAGGTCTTC
>DATFXF010000221.1:0-2947 GCA_035258565.1 Candidatus Acidiferrales bacterium | reverse complement strand
AAGGTGAATCGCGGTGATGTCCGAGCGCCCTACGAAAGGCTTCGCCTGTCGAGCGATGCGGTCGAAGTCAAGGTGCGGGATGATCTGGGTGGAACCGAAGCCACCGCAGGCCGTCTGGATAGCGTCGATCGAGGGGTCCTCGAAGAGTGCCATCAGCGCCGCCGCGCGCGTGGCGGCGGTGCCCGCCAGGTAGCCGTCTCGCTGGAAGGTCTGCTCGTCGATCCGCACCCTGAAGCCGCGCGCCTCCCAGGATGCCTTGCCCCGCAGCAGGTCCGAGAGTCGAAACGGCGTCGAAGCCGGCGCGACCACGCCGATGGTGCCGCCCTGTGGCAGCCGCCTTGGCTTACGCAGCCGGGGCGCGGCGGCCTCCGCGCCCGGCGATCTTGGCCAACTTGCTGCGCCCGCGACCGCAGCGAGGCCGAGGAACGTGCGCCGTTCCATTTCAGCCCTGCCTTCCCGGTTGCGCAGGGGCGCCCAGGTCAGTCGACGCGTAGTGCTGCACGCGTTCCGGGACGGTCAGCAGGAATTCGCGGTCGGCGGGGAAGTAGCGCGCCCGATCGGGCGGGTCGCCGGCGAAGCGCCGAAGAGCGTCCCACGACTCCCACCAACTTAAGGTGACGATCTCGCTGCGCACCTCGTCGAGATCGCGCACCGCGATCGCCGAGGCGACATGGCCCGCCGCGGCCCGGTACTCGCGCAGGCCCGTGCGGCGCACGTACTCCAGGTACTCGTCCCGACGCTCACGCCGCACCTCCGCGCGCCACTCTCGAAGGATAAGCATGGTGCACTCCTTGGTGAATCGTGTTACCAGCAAATAGTATTAAGCTGGTATACAGTCAAGGGAGGTCAAGCAGTGCCCCGAGTCGCTGGCGAAGCACGGCCCCTGGACGCAGTCCGCTTCGATGGCGGGCGGCGCTGCCTCGACTTCGTCAACACCATCCACGACCGCAGCGCTGCCGTGCCCGAGGACTACTTCTGTACGCCTGCCCGCTATCTGGGCTGGTGCGTCCGCGCTGGGCTGCTTTCGAAGCGGCAGGCGGCTCGGGTGCGCGCCGACGAGCGAACGTCGGTCGAGGTCCGCGCCCTGCGCGCGGCGCTCCACGCCATCTTCTCTGCGCGCATCGACGGTAGACCGGCGAGACCAATTGACGCCGATTGCTTTGATGCCTGGCTCCACCGCGCTTGGGCGCGCCGCGCGTTCGACCCGGCCGCCCCGGAGTTGCTCGGCTGGCGGCCGGATACCCCCGACGCAAAGCGGCCGCTCGAGCAGCTCGCACTTGAATCGCTCGAGCTGCTCCAAACCGCCGACCCGCGCCGCCTGCGCCGCTGCGCCGCCGCCGAGGGGTGCGGCTGGCTCTTCTACGACGAGACGCGCAGCGGCAGCCGCCGGTGGTGTTCGATGGAGACCTGCGGCACGCTCGAGAAGATGCGCCGCTACCGCCGCGGGCAAAGCTGAGGCGAGCCCTGCCCGGTGCGCGGCAACCTTCTGTGGTGCTGTCGTCAATCGCGACGGCACAGGTTCGCTTTTCCAAGTCACTGGTGGTTAGAGAAATACCGAGGGTCAGGAAAAGCCGAACCTCGAATGGGAGAAACCATGAAAACGAAGAGCGTATTGTGCGCCGCGGCGCTGCTCACGGTCTTGGCTGAGGCGCTTCCAGCGGCAGCGGCGGATAGCAAGTCGGGAACTGACACAACCGCGAAGAAGAAGGTCTACCAGGAGAAAATTGGAGACGCATACGTGTCAGCGTATTTCGGCGTTAATCGCGATCTCGGCCGCGCGTGGGTCGAGGTAGCAGCTTCGCCATGGATCGACGTGCCGCAGAGGGAAGTTGTCGCCCGCAAGAGCGTCAAGGGGCTTTACTACGACCCCAACCGAAAAGCGGTGATCTACCAGCGCGGGGGAGACGAGACCGTTTGCGCCACGGACTGGCGTTTCTTGCTCTCAACCTCACTCAAGGATACCGGCAATTGTGAGCTGAAAGTGAGCATGAAAGACCGCAGCGTTGACCAGGGCACTACCGTCGAAAAAGAGCCGCTGACTAAGGTCACGTTGGTGGCCCACAACCTGAAACCAGCATCGCAGACCGCCAAGGCGCCGACGCCGACGGGCGACGTGGAGATGGTCGTCATCACCCCGGAAGATACCTAGGGTCTGGCGCGCTAAGCGGTAACTTTCTCGTCCCGCTTCGGGCTCTTCATCCCGACGACTAAGTCAGTGTAGAACTGTCGAGGGGGAACAAGGGAACAATGGGGCCCGAGCACTGAGGCTGCGTCCAGGAGATATTCGAGTCTCGGGGCACAGCAGCGTCGAACTGACCCAGCGGTCCGCACACCGCCTGCCGGAGGGCTTCCCTGAATCGGAATTCGGGATGCTGAGTACCGATCTTGCGGCGGGTGGCGAGTTGGTCCATATCAGGCTCATGCCCGGCCCCGTAGCTCAGATGGATAGAGCGGCGGTTTCCTAAACCGTAGGCCACGCGTTCGAGTCGCGTCGGGGCCAATGAGAGAGGCCGTGAGCAAGCGAGACCAACCGATTCCGCCGAAGCTGTCGGATGCTCATCTGGCCAAGCCAGTGCTGGACGCGCTGCGCACGCTCGACAACGCGGGCTTCCAAGCCTACCTCGTCGGCGGCTGCGTGCGAGACCTGATGCTCGGCCAGCACCCCAAGGACTACGACATCGCGACCGACGCCCTGCCCACGGAAGTGCAGAAGCTTTTCAAGAAAGTGATTCCCACCGGCATCGAGCACGGCACGGTGACGGTGCTGCAGCGTGGCCTGTCCATCGAGGTCACCACCTTTCGCACCGAGGGCGCCTACATCGACGCGCGACGACCCTCGAGCGTGTCCTTCGGATCGGACATCACCGAGGATCTCTCGCGCCGGGATTTCACCATCAACGCGATGGCCTTCGATCCGATCGGAAACCGCTTCTGCGATCCCTTCGAT
>DATFXF010000220.1:0-4203 GCA_035258565.1 Candidatus Acidiferrales bacterium | reverse complement strand
TCGGGATCGGGGCGCTCGTTCATGTACTACGCGCCGTGGATGGCTCTCTTCCCGGCCGGCGCGATCTCGCTCGCCGTCTTCGGCTTCAACATGCTGGGCGATGCGCTCCGCGACGTGCTGGACCCGCGCCTGCGCGGGTCGCGCCGATCGCCGTCGGGGGTGTAGGGACCGATCCTCGACGGTTGGCCTCGCGCTTGTCAGGCCTATTTCGGGGCGAAAAACACCGCGAAATCGCCGTGGTGGCCCCAACGGGATTTGCCACCTAGTGGGCCAGTACCTGCGGTTCTCCTTGAAGGGCGTTGCGCTGCGGACCTAGCGTGGAGGCGCTCGAACCCGTGTTTACAGGCGCTCGAACCCGTGTTTACAGTCCGCCACGCGCTAGCTGTTCTGAATCACTCACTTCGGGGAAGTTGACTCAACGTCGTGTATCCGGGGATTTGAATTCTGAGGGTGGTTCGAGACCCTCCCCCCGGCCACCGGGCCGCGCAATCCAAGCCAAACCTACATCCAGGCCCTAGCACCAAATCTTTCTGAGCCCCTGGTCCAACGCCGAGTACGATGGATCTCTGGGCGTTCTACCCGAAGGCCCCTCAGAGCGGCGATGAGCTGGGCGCACCCGGTTTCTTCGGGGCAGAATAGTGAGCCGGAGCGTCTACCTGTATTTGGCGTCCTTGCAATTGCTCGTCTCGAGAAACACGCTCGGCGCCGGCTCCTTTCCCCAGAGCGTGCGCCCAGCTCTCCGCGGAGCCATTCGGAAGCTTGTGTTTCTTTCTTCGAAATAGCGCGAGACCGCCTCTTTGGCATCCTCAACGCTGGCATAGTTGCTGTTGTGGATGATGGCCCGTGCCATTCCACTAAACACCGACTCGATGACGTTGAGGAACTGAGCCCCGCCGGGGAGTGGTAGGATTTTGATCTCGGGAGAGTCTCCACGAGACCCGTTCAGCTCACCGATCCGATCGTGTAATTTCTTCGAGCGGTGCCAAGGAGCAGCGTCCCAGGAAAAATAGATCCGCTGAAAGCCTCGATATCGGTCTCTGATCATTTCAACCAGCTTGATGATCTCAGCAGTGTTCTTCCGCTCGGAATAGAAGTGGCTTATCTGATTCCTCGAAAGCTCCAATGCTGCGGTGACGATGAGGTAACCCTTGGAGGTTTGCCACTGCGGCACCACACGAACCTGGCGCGGGCCACACAGTGACCTGCCGCCACGGACCTTGACGGCGAATGGTCCAAATTCGTCTATCGAGAAAAATGCCTCAGCCTCTTGGAGATGCGAAAGCACCGATCGTATGGCATCCAGCTTTTCTCGGTAGTTAGGATCGGTACTCGTCAGGGTGACGCGGGCCTGTTTCCACCTGTACCCAGCAGCGTGGATCACTGCGCTAATGCTCTTCTGGGTTGATGGCTTGCCTCGCGCTCGAAGCACACTGCCGAGATCCGATAGCTTCCAGCTAGTTCGATTGAATCCGTGATCGCTTGGCGGAGTGTGGAGAAGCGCAAAAACGGCGTCGTGCAATTCCTCGCCAGGTTGAAGGTATCGGCGCGGAATGTGGTTGGGGCGGCAGCTTCGATCTGTTAGACCGGCCGGTCCTTCAACACGATACCGTTTCAGCCACTTGCGCACCGTGCGTTCAGTTACCCTGAACTCGAGGGCGACGGCTGTGGGCTTCTGTCGACCATCAGCTACTCGGCTAACGATAAGAGATCGACAGTGAGGACACGTGCGCGCGTTGCGGTGCAGTTTCATACGGTGCCCCCTTCGCTCGACGCCCTGTGCGTGTCTTCCGAAACTAGATCGTGAACCCGCGGCGACCTGTCAATACAGGAAAGAATAGCGCGTGGCCCCAGATCCAGTGACCCGTGGCGCAGTGATCTAAAGGTCGGCTACGGCCCGTGTCATCGAGAAGCAGCGCCTGGGTGACCTGCGGTCGTTCACCTTCGACAATCCTGTAGCAGCCGCGGAGCTCAAATATCAGTGCGAGGAAGGTAGCGTTCCCGATTCGGTCTTGCTGATGCTCCTCGCCACAGGCTACGGGAAGAAACGAAAAGACAAGATCTCCAGGGGCAAGAGTCTCGCCTTCGTCGGACGGGATGGTCGTCCGTGGGACCCACGGATGCGCGACATGACCAGCACGACTCCGGAAATCACCCCGATCCAGGCTCTCACCCTCGGCAATCCCGTGGTCTGCAGCCGGCTCCGGTACGAATTTGAGGAAGGGATCATGCGCCCGGCCATCTACAAGTGGTTCATTGAACACGGGCCGGAGCTGTTGAAGCAGACTGAGCGGAGACCTCTTCTGTACTTTGTCGGCGAGAAGGGCTTGCCCTGGGAGAACGACCCCCTAGCCGAGCGAGAGGCAGAGGTTAGAGCCCGCCAGGCGGCCCGGGCCAAGAAGGAACTGACGGGGCAGCCTCCCGAGCAGACGCCGGAGGAGCTGGTCACCAGGGAGGAGGAGGCGGAAGAAACACTCGAAGTCTACCGACCGAAGGGGGAATAACCGCGTCCGCTGGGCGCCTGTCACGGAGCTGGCAGCGCAGAAACGGACGCAGAACCTCAACCAGTCAGAGAGCGGAGACACCAATGGATCACAAGAAAAGACAAGGGCCCGACGGGGCCGAAAAGAAGCCCGTCAGCGAACGGAAGCGAACGGCAAATCGCAGGAACGCACAGAAGTCGACGGGCCCCGCGACCCCGGCAGGGAAGGAGAGGTCCAAGATGAACGCGGTGAAGCACGGCCTCTTGGCCGAGGAACTCTTGATTCTCGTCGGCGAGCTCAAGGAGGATCCAGCAGCGTTCGAGCAGCTGCTCGCTGGCCTGCGCGAGCACTATCAGCCGGTCGGGACGCTGGAGCAGATCCTTGTACAGAAGATCGCCGGCTACTTGTGGAAGGAGCGGCGCGCGCAGCGGTATGAGGTCGGCGCCATCCAGCGCGAGATCGAGTACCGGCGAGGCCTCGAAGCGGCGCGAAACCACGGCCGCTTCGAAAGGGCACTCGAATCCGGCGAAAACCTCGAGGAGAGTGTTGAGGGGATCCAGTATCTGCTAGCCGCCCTCGAGAGGGCCATCGACGAAGTTCAACGAGGCGACTGGTCAACCGATTCCCGTACCGTGATAGCCCAGCATTTCCAGGATCTCGTGTCATTGCCGCCGGGACCTGCGCGGAGGCCTGGCGGCCGAGGGAAGCATGGCGGGGTCCGACGAGTTCGACCCTACGCAACTCATCAAAGACCTGAACGCCCAGTACGATCGACTGCGGGAGCACCTACCCGAGGTGGAGGCGTCGCAGAAGCGCCAGGCTGATGCCCGGGTCACCAGCTATGCGCTACCGAGGGCCAGGGACCTGGCCCTGCTACTTCGCTACGACACCCCCAACGACAAGAAGCTCCACAAGACGATGGATCAGCTGGGCAAGGTTCAAGCTGACCGCCGGAAGGCCGAAGCGGCCTCCGGCGATGAAGGAGATGATCAGACCGGCGCGTAAAGCCCACAAAGATAAAGATAAATGCGAAACGAAGCCAGCGTGGCAGGCGGACCTGGGGACGACCAAGGGGTGACCGCTAGGTGGCCGCCACCTTGTGCCACATCACATAGTCGGGGATCACCCAGAGGGAGAGCGGCCGCTGGCCCCAAGCGAAGTACCCGCTTGGGCGGCACCCAGACTTGTGCTAAAACCCCTGCAGGCCATGGATGCAGGCGGGGAGCTGACAGTCCGAATCTCCGATCTCTCCCAGGGTGCTGGCTCGACCCTCCTGGCAGCGGTTTCCGACACGGGTTGCGGGATTCCGGACGACATGATCGAGCAGATCTTCAACCCGTTCGTCACCACCAAGGCCCGGTGCACCGGGCTGGGCCTAGCCCTCCCCCGGGCTATCGCGGACGCTCACAAGGCGATTTTGCGAGCGCGCAATCACACACGACGGCCCGGTTGCACCTTCACCATCGAGTTCCTGGTGCCGTCGGCCAAGCCCGCTGGAGTGTCTGCATGAAGACGGTCCTGCTGGTCGCAGCGGACGAGACGGTCGAGACCAAGCTGCTCAGGGCTCTGACCGACTATTCTGTCTTTCCCGCCCGGACCGATGAGGACGCCCTGCGGACATTGCGCCTCACCGAAGTCGATCTGATCGTGAGGCACGCGGCTCATCCCGCCCGCAATCTGGACGGCTTCATCGCGAAAGCTCGACAGGTCAGACCCACCGCTG
>DATFXF010000219.1:0-2229 GCA_035258565.1 Candidatus Acidiferrales bacterium | reverse complement strand
CGCTCCACGCGCTCGAGCTGCTCCGCCAGCTCGAGGAGATGAAAGTGCGGCTCATCGCCGTGAAACAAACCTTCGACACCGACACGCCGCTCGGCCGGGCATTCTTCACCCTGGCCGCGATGTTCGCCGAGCTCGAGCGCTCGATCCTGATCGAGCGCGTGCGTGCGGGCATGGCTCGGGCGAGAGCCGAGGGCAAAGCCATCGGCCGGCCCAGGCGGGCCGTCGACCTCGAGGAGCTTCGCCAGCTCCGGGGCCAGGGTCTTTCGATTCGGCAGATAGCTCGGCGCATGGCGACGCCGAGCTCGACCATCGCCAAGCGGTTGCATTCCACGGCCATCAATGTGCCTTCCATCGGCAGCGGAGGCACGCGTGCGAGCTAGACCTACCTTCGTGCCCAACGCCGGCGAGCGATTGATGACGATCCGTGAGCTCGCGGCCTATTTGCGGCTCAACGTCAAGACGGTTGAGCGCATGGCGCGCGAGGGGCGGCTGCCTAGGCTTCGTGTATGCGGCAGAGTAAGATTCCGGCCCTGCGACATCGCTTCGTGGCTGGCGGAACGGGAGGACCGCACATGCCACGGCTGCTGAAAGGTATCCGCCAGCGCGGCAGAAGCTTCTTCTTTCGCGTCCGCGCCGGTGGAACCGATCGAACCATACCGCTCGGCCGGGACCTCGATCGCGCAGTGACGCGCGCCCTCGAGATTCGCCGGCGAATCAAGGCCGGCTTGCCGCCCACGGATGAGCGGCCAGCCAATCTCATCGTCAGAGACGCTGTGGAAACCTGGCTAAGGGATCGTGTTCAGCACAGCCGTCATGGTGCGTTCGCGGAGAACACACGCGCTCGCTGTGAAGACGTTCTGTTGCCGTTTATGGGATCCCTTCCGCTCCAGGACGTCACGGTCGGCACTCTGTACGCGTACCGCAACCACCTCACCAAGCTCACCAGCCGACGCGGTCGGCCATTTTCCCCGGCAACGCTTCGCATGTTTCTGGGCGACGTGCGTGCAGTAGTCAACCATGCACTTGCCCTGGGAGCGCTGGATCGGTCGCCGATACCGCGAAACTGGTTGCCAAAGCTTCCGGAACGGGCCCCGGACGTGTTCTCAACGAAGGAACAGGTTGTGCTCCGCGCCCTTCCGGGCGAATTCGGCCGCGCTCTAAGGTTTCTCCTCGGAAGTGGTATCCGCTGGGGAGAGCTCGTGCGTGCCCAGGCACGGGACATCCAAGGCGACAAGCTCCTAATTCGGCGAAGCAAGTCCGGCAAGGTTCGCCGGGTTCCTTTGCCACCGGATGTCTTAGCAGAATGTCAGGGACGGGTCGGGCGCCTGAGCCCGTTTCAGGATGCGTGCGCCTTCAACAAGCGCGTCCGAGAGCTGTCGGGCATCGAGCGATTTCACTCCCACCTGTGCCGCCACACGTTTGCTACGGAGTGGCGACAAGCCGGTGGGTCGCTCGCGGCACTCCAGGCAGTGCTCGGCCACGGCACGATTGCTGTGACGGAACGCTACGGCACGATCGGCGAGGACTTAGTCGAGCGTGAAGCGCAGAGGCTCGTGCAATACCGCGCGCAGGCAGCAGTTCGATGAAAAACGGGACCAAAAACGGGACCAACGTCCTGCCGCGTGGAGCTAAGTTGGTGCGCCGCGCTGGAATCGAACCAGCAACCTACTGATTAAGAGTCAGTTGCTCTGCCAGTTGAGCTAGCGGCGCGCCAATGTCCGGTGGTGGGCCTTCGAGGGGTCTACCGAAGTCCAGATCGCCGATTCAGGCGCGAATCGGCGCAAGCCGGGGGCCAAGTTACCCGGGCCGGCCCGCCCCGCGCAAGCCCCGCACTCGACGGCAACCCCCTGGCGGGCGAAACTTTCCCACGCCCCATTCGTCCCTGGTGCAGAAGAAAGCGTGGAGGGAGCCGCTGCCGGACCCGCGCGAAGTCGAACTCATCGCCCGCCTGCGCTCCAGAGACCTGGAGGCGCTGGGAGAGCTCTATAAGGAGCTCGGCGGCGTCATGCTGACGCTCGCGCGCAGCATGATGGGCGACAAGGACGAAGCCGACGACGTGGTCGAGGATGCGTTGATTCGCATCCACCAGGCGGCCCCGGGGTTTCGCGGAGAGCGCGGACTCCGCACCTGGACGCTCCGCATCGTGGCGAACCTGTGCCGCGACCGGCTGCGCCGGGCCAAGTTCAAAGCCGGCGATCCGGAGGAGATGGATCCCTTGGCGCACGCGGG
>DATFXF010000218.1:0-6025 GCA_035258565.1 Candidatus Acidiferrales bacterium | reverse complement strand
CCGGCTAGACTTGCCTTCGCCGAGGCAGCTTCTCATTTTGATGTTCCGAAGTCAGTACATGTGTTCCAAGCCACGCGACGCCCGATTTGCCGACTACAGATTGATGTGTACGCAGATCGGGTTTCGTTGCTCTCATCCTCTACTCAAATTGACAGCCCATCCGTCCGGTCGGATGATTGTCCGCCTGGAGGATCACTCGATGCCAGCTAACAAGACTACAGGCAGAAGATCCGCCCCGAAGGCCAGCCGCCCGCACATGCCCGGATACGGGTTGCCAACTGGCAGCAAGGGTCTTTTGCCGTGGAAGTGGGCCGACGATCGCTTAAGGAAGAGCCACAATTACTGGGTCGCAACTGGCCATCCTGCTGGCAGGCCGCACCTGATGATCGTGTGGGGATTGTGGATGGATGGTGCGTTCTACTTCGGCACAGGACGGCAGTCGCGCAAAGCGAAGAACCTGGCGGCACGCCCGCAGTGCGTCATTGCCACAGAGCAAGCGAATCAGGCAGTGATTGTGGAGGGAATGGCCGAAGAGGTCCAAGATGTTGCGTTTCGCCGCAGATACATCAACGTTTACGAAAAAAAGTACAACTTCGATATGTCGGCATTCGAAAAGGACATCGTGAGCCTCAAAGAGCCGATCTACATTGTTCGGCCATCCGTTGCATTTGGCCTGGACGAGAAAAAGTCGCTGGCTGCCGCGACGCGGTGGCGGTTCTGAAGACCGCAGGAAGTCCGTGCCTGAGGGCGCGGAACATATTCGGGCGCCAAGCTCTTATTATTGACATGCACTTGCATGCCCTGCCCGCCAAAGGATGGCCTGGGGGACCATCTTTCTTGTGTCCGGGTCAGGATTTCGCGGCCTTTGATCCCAGAGCGAAGTGGGATCCCGACCATTGGTGGGCAAACTGTCCGAATCCTCTCCACCCGGTCGCCACCGATGAAGAACTGCCCCGGCAAATCCTGGCCGTCATGGAGCGCTACAACGTGGTTTTGGCTGCTACCAGCGGTCCCCTGGAATATGTGCAAAAGTACCGCCAGGCTGCTCCCAAGCGCATACTGCCTGGCCTCAATACGGCTGTCGCCAATCTGGGCACTCCCGATTCCTTGCGCGAGCTCGTTCGAAAAGGCGAAATCGCGATTCTCGGAGAGATCGGACCAGCGATCGAGGGAATGTCTCCCGGTGATGAGCGCTTAGAGCCTTACTTCGCCTTAGCAGAAGAACTAGATATCCCACTGGCCATTCACGTGTTAATTAAGTTTCCAGCCGTATTACTTGTTTCCGCAGAATCGAGCTGTGCTGAACGATCCACCCTTGCTTGAGAAGATGCTCAGCCGCCACCCGAAAATGCGCGTCTACGTCATGCACGCCGGCTGGCCGCGGCTGAACGAAATGATCGCGCTGTTGGCTTTGTACCCGCAGGTCTACGCCGACGTGGCTGGCATCAACTGGTTGCTGCCCCGGAAGGAGTTTCACCGCTACTTGCGCAGCTTGGTGGAAGCGGGCTACGGCAAGCGGATCCTGTTCGGCTCAGACGCGGCCATGTGGCCGCAAGTCATTGGCATCGGGATCGAAGTCATCGAGTCAGCCGATTTCCTGACCGAAGCGCAGAAACGCGACATCCTTTACAACAACGCGGCGCGTTTCCTGCAGCTTGATGAGAAGGGCCAGCTGCAAGACAGGCCGCGCATGGGCCCGGCGCTAGCGAGGAACGCCGCACGCGGCGCAAAGCAAGACATGCGATAAGGATGACGTGCCGTCACATACTTGGCTTTTTTGCCGAGCCCTAGAATGCAGCTATCATTCTCGCCCTTGTGATGTGCCCCGAGTTCGCTTGGGAGCGGAGGTGTGATATGCCTGTGGTAAGCCGGATTCTTGAGACCGCGCTGTGGGTGGAAGATACAGAACGCGCGGCTGAGTTCTATAAGCGCCTGCTTGGATTTGACGTCATTGGCCGGTCGTCTGAGCCCGGAAGGCTTATCGCTCTGAGCGTGGGAGGCACTCAGGTGCTGCTGTTGGTGAAGGTGGGCGCTTCGGCCGAGCCGAGTGTCACGCCCGGAGGCATCATTCCGCCGACCGAAGGAAACGGCAACTCGCAGGTGGCTTTTCCGATAGCGGCGGCGGAATTGGAAGCCTGGGGAAAATGGCTTGCGGAGAACGGCATTCCCGTGGAAAGCAAGGTGAAGTGGGAGCGCGGCGGGCAAAGCCTCTACTTCCGGGACCCCGACGGCAACCTTCTGGAGCTGGCCACTCCCGGCGTGTGGGCGATCTACTGAATCACGGGCGGCAGTGGCCAGCCTAGGTCATCGGCGGACCACGCCAGCAAACCACTCATCGCGTTTGATGTAGTCAGCCGTCGCGGCCTTCCGGGCTGAGCGAATCGAAAGATGTTTTCGGCCTAGTGGCGCGGGCATTCAACTTGTCCGGCAACCTGACTTATCAAGAGTTGCGAGATTCACTTCGCCTTTTCCGGATTTAGCCGAGTAAGAACAATCCCTTTGGTGTTGATTCGAAACCATTCCCCTGCAGCGAAAAAATGATGTTCACACTCGCGGTCCGCACATTTGCTCTCGCACACTGCGGCACTGCCCTTTTCGAAGTTTAAGGCACCGTCATAGGTCAGCGCCCAGCAAAGCAACGACCGTGAGCTTCCGGCGGGCAAGCGTTTGCCAGAAAACCCGAAACAGCGGGGCCGAAGTTCTCGTTTGCTGCGGGCGGTCGAGGGGGCGAACCGCATGGGCACCTACCCGTTCTTGAGTTTGGGGGTATAGGAAATACATCACGGGCCCAGCATTTACAATTGCGACAACAAGGGCAGGCACTCTGTCTGTCCTCTCTTCTATTATTATGTTCGAATTCTGTGCATTGCTTCTGCCCAGGCTTCGGAGTAGCATGAGCGCCCAAGCTGGAGGTTGGGCGCCGGATCAGGCCGGGTCTTGCGGAAAGGCCCCCGCGTTCACCCGATTTTGCGTCGCGCGGACCGCGAAGCCTCCTGGGTCATGTGCCTGATTTGCCGGGCCCGCATCCGGGGATGGCTCAGCCCGCACAACAGCCAATAACTCAAGGAGGCGTCTCCGACCTGACAGGCACAACCGTGGGCCGGTTCGCCATCCGGGCCCGGCTGGGCGCCGGCGGTATGGGTGAGGTGTACCATGCCGAGGATACCCGGCTGAAGCGTCCTGTGGCGCTGAAGCGCATAGCCCCTCAGCTCAAAGCCGACCCCAACTACCGGCAGCGGTTCCTGCGCGAGGCCCAGTACGCTTCCGGGCTGACCAACCAGAACGTCGCCAGCATCTACGACGTGCTTGACGAAAATGGCGAAATCTTCTTGGTGATGGAGTACGTCGAGGGCCGGACGCTTCGCCAGCGCCTGGCCGAGCCTCTGGGGACCGAGGAGCTCCTCGGGATTGCTATGCAATGTGCGGCCGCGCTCGCAGCCGCGCATGAGCGCGGCATCGTTCACCACGATATCAAGCCTGAAAACATCATGCTGACCCCGGCCGGCGAGGTGAAGATCCTGGACTTCGGCGTGGCCAAGAAGTTGCCGCGCGCCGATGACCCAACCACGCTCGACACAACCACCTCTACCACATCGTTCAGCGGCACGTTGGCCTACATGGCACCGGAAGTTCTACTCCAGAAGGAGCCTGACCAGCGCGCCGACATTTTTTCGCTGGGTGTGGTGCTCTACGAGGTGCTTAGCGGTCGCCAGCCGTTCCTGGTGGACAACTTCCTAGCCACCAGCGATAAGGTCCTCCACGAGATCCCAGCACCGCTGCGCCGGTTCAATTCGAAGGTCCCGGCCGAGCTGGAGCGGATCGTGGCCAAGATGCTGGCCAAGGATCCAGCGGAACGCTATGCCACCTCCGCGGACCTGTTGGTGGATCTGCGCACCGCGCAGCGCGCCATGACACATCCCAGCGCACTCCCCTTGCCTGCGGAACCGAGTGCGCTAGCTTTTCGCTCGCGGTGGATTCTCTGGGCCGCCCTCGGGATCGTGCTGATCGCCGCGACTGGTCTGTTGTTTCCGAAGCTGCGTGAGACGTGGCTGCACACTCCCAAGGCCACGGCCCTGGGCGGGGTAAAGAACCTGGCCGTGCTGCCGCTCGAGGCCATTGGAGGCAACCCCGAGAACCAGGTCTTTTGCGACGGGATAAGCGAGACCTTGACCGCCAATCTGGTGCGTTTGACGGCAACACACTCCTTGCAAGTGATGCCGGCGCGCGAGGTGCGTGCGCGACGCATCACGAGCGCAGACATGGCCCGGAAGGAACTCGGCGTGAATCTTGTGCTCGAAGGCTCCATGGACCGCTCCGGCAGCATGGTGCGCGTGAACTACGCGCTGGTGGACGCACGCACGCTGCGGCAGGTGCGCGCGGGCACGATCACCGCGGAAGCCTCGGACCCGTTCGCCGTGCAGGACCGCGTGGCGGCGGGTATCGTGAGCATGCTGGAGCTGGAGCTGAAGCCCCAGGAGCGCCAAGTACTCCAAGCCCATGGCACGCAGGTTGCGGGCGCCTATGAGTTCTATTTGCAGGGGCGCGGCTATCTCCAGAACTACGACAAACCCGAGAATGTCGAGAATGCCATCGCTTTGTTCCAGCGGGCGCTCGGCCTGGATCCGAATTACGTCTTGGCCCACGCTGGTCTCGGCGAGGCCTACTGGAAGAGATACTTGGGCCTTAAGAATTCCCAGTGGATCAAGCCCGCGCGCCATTCTTGCGAGCGGGCGCTGGCCCTCGATGAGAAGCTTGCCGCAGCGCACATCTGTCTGGGAACAATCGAGGATGGCACCGGGCGCGCTGAAAAGGCCGCCGAGGAATTTCGCCGGGCACTCGAAACAGAGCCGACCAGCGACGACGCCTATCGCGGCCTAGGCTTCGCCTATGACCATCTAGGCCGGCTTGCCGAAGCCGAGCGGACGTATCGCCAGGCAATTCAACTGCGACCGAACTACTGGGCCGGCTACAGCTGGTTGGGCGCGTTCTACTTCCGTCATGCCAGGTATAAAGAGGCTGAGGAGAGCTTCAGGCAGATTGTGGCTTTGGTGCCTGACAGCTTTCTCGGTTACTCCAATGTGGGCGCGGTCTACGTCAGGCTGGGCCGCTACACCGACGCCATTGAGGCGCTCGAGCGCTCGGTGGCCATCCGTCCGACCGGCGGCGCGCTCTCCAATCTGGCTACGGCTTACTTTTACCAGCGCCGATTCGACGAGGCAGCACGCCGGTACGAAGACGCTTTGAAGCTCGATGACCGCAACTACATTGGGTGGGGAAACCTGGGCGACGCCTATTACTGGGCGCCCGGCAAGCGCACCCAGGCGACCGCTGCTTACCGGAAGGCGGCCACGCTGGCGCGGGAGCAATTGCAGGTAAATGCACGCGACGCGGTCGTTCTGGCGATCCTGGCCGGCTATAAGGCCATGCTGGGCGAGCGCAAGCTCGCTTTGGCCAGCCTCCAGCGCGCCCTGGAGATTGCGCCCGATAGTCCCGACGTGCGTTTTGAGGCCGCGCTGGTGTATAACCAGTTCGGCGAGACCCAGCGGGCGCTCGGTTGGCTGCAAGAAGCGGTAGCCGCCGGCTATTCGCCGAGCACCATCCAAAACACGCCGAACTTCGACGTCCTGCGCAGCAACCCAAGTTTTCAGGCTCTATTCCAGGGAAAATAATCCCTCAAGGAGGAGGAAAATGGGACAGGAAACGACGGGGACAGCCAAGGGATATGAGAAACCCGCCAGCGCTGTGGTCACGATCTCGATCATACAGGGTTCAATCGTGGTGGATCGCCCCACCATCAGGCTAAGCGAGCAAGAGGGGCATACGGCCACCTGGCAGAGGGAGAAAGGTGGGGAATTTGAGGTCGAGTTCAAGAACGCGACGCCGTTCGATCACTTTAAATTCAATCAGAGCGATGCGCGGGCAGTGAAGGTGCGCAACAGAGCGCCCTACGGCCCTTACAAATACACGGTCAAAGTGCCGGGGTACCCGGACCTCGACCCTGAGGTCATCGTGGATCAGTAAGCGT
>DATFXF010000217.1:0-2000 GCA_035258565.1 Candidatus Acidiferrales bacterium | reverse complement strand
GACCGGGTCGATTGGAATGCGGAGCTCGTGCGCGGCGATCTGGGGAAGGCCGTTCAGCAGCTCAAGCGCGAGTCGGGCAAAGGACTGTTGGTGGGTGGTGTGAAGCTCCCGCAGGCGTTGGCGGAGCTGGGGTTGATCGATGAGTACGAGTTCGTGGTGCATCCCAGGCTAGCGGGCCATGGGCCGACGTTGTTTGCGGGGCTATCGAAGCGCATAGACTTGAAGCTCGTGAGCCGGCTGGAGCTCGGCTCGGGGGCGGTGGCGATGCGCTATGAGCCGAGAAGGTAGCCATCGGCCTGGCTCGTGGGGTCCGCCCCTTCCAGAGCCCTCCTCCGAGAGTTCCCGCGTCACCCTCCTGGCGGCGGTCTTGTAACCGCCTTTAGACGGTGAGCACGATCTTGCCGGGCGCGTGCCTCTTCTCCACGAGCGCGTGCGCCCGCGCCGCTTCCGCCAGCGGCAGCACCTCGGCGACCGCCACCGTCACCTTGCCGTTCGTCGCCAGCTCGGCGATGGCCCGCATGACGGCGGCGTTTCGCATCTCGGCGCTGCCCGCGGAAAACCGGATCCCCAGCTGGCGCGCAGCCGGATCGGCGATGGTGACGATGCGCGTCTTGCCGCCGCGCAGCTCGATCGAGTCGGGCAGCGCGCCCTTGCCCGCGGCGTCGAAGACGGCGTCGACGGGCGTGCCGAGCGCGCGCACCCGCGCCACCAGGCCGACGCCGTACACCACCGGCGTGGCGCCGAGTGAGGCCACCAGCGCCTGGTTGGCCGCGCTGCCGGTGGCGATCACCTGGGCGCCGCGCAAGCGCGCCAGTTGCACGGCAACGCTGCCCACGACGCCCGCGCCGCCGCGTGGTGGCCGTCGTTCTTCGCTCCGCCACCGCCCAGGCCATCCTCGAGCACCTGCGGCTCCCCTCCAGGCCGCTTCCGCTCGCTCCGGCCACATCCCCGCCCCAGCTTGGCCTCTGCTGAGTGCCGTCCGAGGTTCGAGACTCGCCCCCGCCCGACCACGGCCCCAGGACTGCTCTACCCTCCGACGGGTGAGTACCCCCGCCGCACCCTTTCCGAAGCCTCGTCTGCCCACTCCGGCCCGGCGACCCAGGCCCCCTGCCCGGGCCTCCGCCACGAAGGCCCGGTTTGTTCTTCCTTGGACCTCCAAAAAGATCTTGGCCACTGAATCCGTGCGAAGGAGGCTATGATTAGTGAGCAAAATGACCAATGTATTCTCGAAAGACTCCAGCTTGAACGAGGGCGCAACGGAGAGCGCGCTCTCGGCCGCTGCGGTCTCACTCGGCATCGAGCTTCCAGAGGACTACGTCAGCTTCCTGCGACTCCATGATGGTGGGGAGGGGTTCGTGGGCCAGAACTACCTCGTTTTGTTTCGAGCCAAGGAGCTGTACCAGTTCAATCAAGAGTATGAATCCGCCCGTTACGCTCCTGGCCTGGTGCTGTTCGGTTCGGACGGGAGCGGCGAGGGCTACGCCTTCGACACCAGGAGTCGTGCGCAGCCAATCGTGATGGTCCCATTCGTGGGAATGGACCTTCGGTATGCGAGACCGACCGCATCGAGCTTTACAGATTTTCTTCAAAAACTGAGGACGTCCCCGTGACAGGCGGGGCAAAGGCCGGTCAGGGGGGACGGCCGGTTGGAATGGAGTTGGTTGAGCTGAAGCCGGTGATCCTCGGAGGAGATCCCAAGGATCCAAAGAACAAAGCCTGGCTGACACGGCAGCAGCACTTTGAGTTCGTTCGATACTGGAACAAGATAATTAGCGACCTCCGAGCCCGGCCTTGAGCCCGATGGATCTCGCGCCTCTGCGAGCTGCTTCACCACGCTCTTCGGGAGTCGGCTGCCGCCACTCCGGAAGGGCACCCATCTTCCCTGGATGGCCAGGAGAGCGCCCGCGGTGACTTCGCGTCGGCGAAGCCTCAGTCCGGCTGACTCCGTGCGAGCGCGGGCACGCCGCCCCCCTCTGGATGCGCCGGCTCGTTCCGCGGTT
>DATFXF010000216.1:0-4189 GCA_035258565.1 Candidatus Acidiferrales bacterium | reverse complement strand
CTGGTGTGCCCGCCCAAGTCGGTGACGAAGCCGGCCACCCGTCCAGTCCTCACCATCATCGCCGTATCCGCGGGGGAGAGGTCGTGCGCCACCACCACGGCGCCGGCTGGGATCTCCATCTCCACGTCCACGGCCTGGCCCATCAGATTGCGGACCACCCGGTCGGCTACGAAGTCCAAGTCCGCGCGCCGCTCGCGGAAGTAGTCGTCGGGGATGTTGTCGAACATGTGCTTGATCTTGCGCGCCACCCGGCGAACCGCCCACTCGGCGTTGATCCGGTCCCGGGAGATCATCTTGTTGACCTCGTCGGCGAACATCGGATCGTGCAGCATCAACCGGTGCGCCTCGAGGATCAGAGCGTGGTCGTGCCCTTCGCCTTGCGCCAGCCGGTCCTTGATCTCCGCGAGTTGGTGATCAGAAAGCTCGATCGCGGTCTTCATCCGCATCAGCTCTGATTCCACGTCCGCGGCCGCCAGCCGCTGCTTGGGCGTGCGCACCTTCCGGCGGTCCACCAGGTAAGCCTGCCCTACCGCGACGCCGGGGCTGGCGCCGATCCCTTTCAGCGAGAGGGTGGGCGTCGGCTGCGCGCTCATCTCCACCAGTAACCGAGCGTCTGCACCACTATTGCTCCTCACCGAACATGTTGTTGACCAGAACTGCAATCTCCTCGAGGCAGGGCACCGCGTCCTCGCCCTCACAGCGAACCTGGATCCGCGCTCCCTGCGCCGCGGCCAGCATCAGCACCCCCATGATCGACTTGCCGTTCACCCTCTGCCCATCGCACTCCACTGAGACGTCGCTTTTATAGCGATTCGCCAGCTTCACCAGTTGCGCGGCGGCGCGGGCGTGAAGCCCGAGTACGTTCAGAATTGTGAACTCGCCCTCCGCCACGCTTCCCATTCTTCCTCCGTTAGAGAAATGCCCCAGCCACCGCCGCCAGTCCCGCCGCCAAATAGAGCACCGCGTATCGGCTGATTCGCCGGGCCACCAGCCAATAACTGGCCGCTCCCATGGCCAAGCAACCACCCGTGAGCAGCGGGGCCCACGCCGCCTGCTCATTACGCCCGAACACTATCGCCAGCCACGCTGCCAGTGCACCTGCGCTGGCGGCCGCCACCGCGCGCAACCGAGCCCCGCGCTTGGGCAGGTTGGCCTTGGCCACCTCTTCGACCAGGCGATCGCCCAGCGCCAGCCCCATCCGGTACATTCGCCAGCGGAAGGTGAAGTGCACCAGGTTGTAGAGCACGAGGAAGACGACCGCGGCCCAAGCCCCCTGGCTGGCCTGCCCCGTGAGGATCTGGAACACCGGGACCAGCGCTGCGCAAAATGCGCCCACTGCGGGCTTGAGCGAAAGCCAGAAGAAGCCGTCTCCCAGCGCTGCCAGCGGGCCCATCAGTGCGCTCTTGAATGCCTGTACGCGCTGCGGTCCTTCCTCGCCGCGCGCGATCCGCTGTTCGTGGAAGATGACGCCCCCCAGGATGGCCGCCGCCACGTACGGGTGCGTGTTGAAGAACGCCAGGTGCCGGCGCACCGCTTCTTCGAGGTCGCGGTGGTCGCGATAGAGCTGCTTGAGAGCAGGGAACAGCGCGTAGGCCAGGCCGAGATTCTGCATCCCCTGCGGATTCCAGGAGGCCTGCAGCAAGAGCGAGCGCAAAAAGACGCGCAGTAGGACGCCCTTGGACAAGGAGGTCGCATCGCGACTGGGTTCCAGCGATGAAGCCTCCAGGGCGGTGGTTCTCATGGGCGCGGGCTTCCCAGGAGAGTGACGCGGGAGAGCCAGGGAGCCAAGGCCACTGCGCAGACCACGGCGGCCGCCGCGACTCCCGCGTAGAGAGCCGCCCTGCGCGCGTGGGAACCACGGACTGCGATGGCTGCGGCGACCGAGGCGATCGCCGGATACGACCAGGCCAAGCCGCGCAGGGCGCGCAGCGGCAGAGACGCGGCGACGGGCGCGAGGGCGAAGCCGAACAGCGCACACAGGGCGGTGGCCGCTCCGAAGACCACGAAGTGCGGCCACATGCCCCAGACGTTTTGGCGGACGGCCCGAGCCAGCTCCCCGTGCTCGGCGGAGGCCATCGCCTTGGCCGCCAGCCGACCGCAGTAAGCCTCGAGAGAGTGGTCGACAATTCTCCCGGCTGGACCGAGCCCGGCGAAGAGGAGGATCGCCATCGACCAATAAGCCGGCGTGCTTCCGCCAGTGTGGCTGGCCAACGCCACTGCGGCCGCGGTCGTCCCGGTGGCGGCCAGCGTCTCATTCTCGGGAAGCGCGGCGCCCAAATTGGCGGAGCCCAAGTGAAACAGCTCCAGCACCATGCCGATAAACAGGCCCGAAGGCAGGTCATGCAGGATCAAGCCCATGCCGGTGGCGGCGACGAGCGGCCGCGAGAACATGGCCTGCAAAAATGCCCGGCGCTCCACGGCCAGCACCCCGCCCCAGATTCCCGCCAGCACGATCTGGGACCAAACCACCAACGAAACTACGCCCCCTTTCCAAATCGCTCCACCATGGTCGCGAAGTCTACCCGCGGATCGGTCGGCACGCCTCGGGCTTCCACCTCCACTCCTTGATCCACCAGCATCTTGAGCTGATCCAGCTCCTCTTGCGATAGGAACACCGAGTCGGAGACTTTCCTTCGGCCGGGCGCGAAGTGCACGTTGCCCAAATTGAGTTGGGTCAACTTCAGACCGTGCTCTCTCGCCACCAGCACGCCGGCCAGCTCGCGGAACAGCAGCAGGGTGCGATCGGGATTTTCAGCCAGCGCCGCGTAGTCCACACCTAAGAGCGGCTCGATCTGCACCGCCACGTGGGCGGGGACGGCCAGGGCCATCGCCGCTCGCGCCAGCGGCGTTTCGTAGGCCTCGTCGTCGGCCACCACCATCCTCTGGGCGCGAAGGCGCGGCAGCCACGCTTCCACCACCTGGCCGTGGATCAGGCGATTGTCGACGCGCACCAGCGAAATCACGGACCCGGTTCACCTATCCTCTCGTCGAGTTCGAGCTCAGTGATTTCGAGGCGCCTGAGCCTCGCGCAGCATGGCGGACGCGCAGGTGATGTTTTTCTGGCCGTAGCGGGCCAAGGCAGCCGCCAGCTCCGGCAAGCTCAGCTTCTCGCTCCGCAGCGAGTTGGCTTTGAGCACCATCGGCAGATTGACCCCGGTGAGGACCTCCATCCGGTGCTGTCGACTGAGCATCAGCCCCTGATTGCAGGGGGTCCCGCCGAATAAGTCCGCCAACACGATAACGCCCTCGCCGGTGTCCACCGATTCGACTGCACGGGACATCTTCTCGCGGATTTCTTCGGGGGAGCTGCCAGGTTCGACGCTGCAGGTCGCCACTGCTGGCAGCTCGCCGACGATCTGCTCCGCCGTCGATACCATCTCTTCCGCCAAGTGACCGTGGGCCGCTATCACGAGCCCCACCATGGTTGTGCTCCTCACCGGCCCTCGCCCAAACCCTCTGACCCCTGACTGCTTTCTTAGTTATCGCTACTACCGCCGCGCGACGCGCTGCGCAACAATTCGATGCGCCGGTCGCGCAGAGAATTCAATCGAGGGAATCTGCACACCCCGTCGGTGACACCCGCACAAATCGTCCAGCGAAGGGCGCTGTCGAAACGGGCAGGCGCGAATCCCGCTTTGCTCTCCTCCAGATCGGGCAATCGCTCGACGGCCGCGGCCCCGATCACCCCGAGCGTAGTGCCGCAGGCACGGAGACGAGGGGTCACCCGACTGCCTTTCGTTTCCGTCGTGTCGGCCTCGTCCACCGGCCAAGCGCGGACAGCGTGCCGCTGAGTGGTGCCCGCCCGCTCACTCCCTGTCCACGTCGCGGTCCCAAAGTTGGACGCGGTCGCTGCTGGCAGAAAGCCGCTTGAACAGCTCGCGGGCGATGGCTACGGATCGATGCTTCCCGCCCGTGCATCCCAGCGCGACGGTCAGATAGGCCTTGCCCTCCGTCTGGTAGCGAGGGAAGAGGAACTGGCAGAGATCCACCACTTTCTCCAGGAACGCCTCGGACTCCGGCCGGTCCAGCACGTATCGCGCCACCTGCGGGTGGTTTCCGGTGAGGCCCTTCATCTCCGGGACGAAGTACGGATTGGGCAAAAAGCGCACGTCGAAGACGAGGTCCGCCTGGGGCGGCACGCCGTAGCGATATCCGAAAGAGACGATGGAGATCGCTGGGCTGTTGCTCC
>DATFXF010000215.1:0-2795 GCA_035258565.1 Candidatus Acidiferrales bacterium | reverse complement strand
TTAGTGTCGAAGGAATCTTTGAACGAGAACACGACGCCGTACATTGGCATGGTCTCAAGATCGGGAGTAGACCCGTACCTCTTGTCTAGCTCGGCGGCTCGCTCAATCGCGTCGGGCTGCTGACGGAACAACTCGCAGACTGGCGGCGCGCCCGGTGGTAACGGCCCGAGCGATGGATGCTTGTCGAACTCACCCCAGCACGTGACCGAGCGTTCACCGCGGATATTTAGTGTGCCTAGGGCGTTAAGCTGGCCGGCATTCGGGATACCGACAATCATGCCGAACTGCTGATGCACCTTCGGATTGGAGGCGGTCGCCTCCATGCGGCCGAACTCCAGTGGCGACCCCTTGTACTTATCGAGATCGGGCAGGATGGTAGAGGCGTCCACCGTCCGGGTCGGGAATTTCAATTCATTGCCCGCACGCGTGACGCCGGCTGCCTCAGCAACCGGCGCACCATCCTGCGTCACCAACATGCTGGCGACGCCGTTATAAGCCCGCACGCGCGCCAGATAGTGCTGCACGACCGCGGCCACGGTGGTCGCGCCGGACCGAATTGCCGCGTGCAGGTCGTCAATGGTCGCCTCTTCGAGACGAAACGTCTGGGTCTTTGCTTCTGCCTTGTCTAACATCGCCTCGTTCCTCGCGTGCATGATCTGTCCAAGCCATCCACCTTCTTTACGACCAAGTCGCGGATGCCTAGGTTCGCCCTGCGGAGCTAGTCGCTTAGAATATCGCCAGACCTAGCGAACGCCACACTGGCTGAGGGGTTCGCTGCTGACCTGAGCGACCCGATTCAGGACGCGGCCACCAGACCCACGCAGGCTTCGGCCGCGTCCACCGCCAGATGATCGGCGAGAGGCGCGATTTGCGGGTGGAGTGGGCGCTAGAGGGAACCGTGCTGCCCTATTGCGTCCACACCCCTCGATCATACCGGCGGTGAGCTTGACGGCGAGGCCCATAGCCGGATCAACTGCTTTCATCAGGTGCCGGTGATCGACGACGAGGGCTTCATCGTCGCCGAATCCGAGGCAATCTTGCTCTACCTGGCGGAGAAAGCAGGCAAGCTGATTCCCGCCGATTTCGAGGGGCGGATGCGAGTTGTACAATGTTGTTTCGCCGCGCTCACGAGCGTTGAGCCGCCGATCGGCTACTTCTCCACCACCTGGACTTGGCGCAGCGCGGCAAGAAGCTCGGCACGAAGCGCGGCAGGTGCTCAAAGCGCAGCGAGGAGAGGAGCGACATTGCCGTTCCGACTTCGGGCAGCGAGGGATCGTCGAACAGGATCGTTGCGATGAGTATCACTTGATCGTCTAGGAGCGCCAGGGCACCGCGCATGACTTTATACTTGCCTGACTCCGCAGGCTACCCCAGCAGCGACGCGTCGGTGAGTTCGACCACCCAGCCCGAGCCGCGGGAAAGTGTGAGTGGTTTCGGATCAAACGTCTTCTCGACCGAGTGGTCGAGGAACTGGCGGGTCATGTCTTCCAGCCGACCTTTCACCTGCTCCACCCTAAGAGGCTGCTCAGGCGGCGAGATGATGAGCGAGAACTGGGCGCTTACCACGGGGCCCGTCTGGGGCTCGGCGATGAGATAGAACCCCTCCTTGTTGATAGACTGTTTGCGGACGCTCCAGCCGGTCGGTACAGCCACGCTGACAGTCCCGTACCCTGGCCAGTCGAAGGCCTCAGCGTGGACTGCGGCCGGCGCGAAACCAATCACGAGCACGAAGGCTGTCACGAGAAGGCGCATAGGTGGTTCCTAGGTTAGGGGAATGAAAAGTAAAGATTGGGAAGCGCATTCAAAGTGAGAAACTGAGCAGCAATCAGGATGAGAAAGGCGCAGGTCACGGCGGACGAGGTGAGCCGTTGTTCCGCCGAGGTGCTCGTCGCGCGTATCCTGCAAACTGGGCCGGGCCATGGCAACGGGCGCCGGCGACCCCAGCCCGCGGCGCGGCAATCCCGTCAGCTTCTGATGGATCAAGAGACCAGGAAAAGCGGGCCGAATTAGGCACGTGCTCTGGTCAGTGCATGACCCCGAACAAACATCGCGTCGATGCACCTGTCGCACTGCAAAAGGCGGTGCGGTGAGCCTCGCCCAACTGTGATAACCCTCTTAGAATGGGCGCATCCCCTCGGGGCTCCCATTCGCTCCTGTAAGCAGCGAAAAAAGTCTCCCCCCAAAGACCTGGATGGCACTGGTATAAACTCCTGCCGGTTTGGTGACGGAGTGAATGATATCGCGACCGAGCGGAACGCCGTCCTGCGGACCCAGCGACTGGGCGGCGCCCCGCTACATCGCCACCTTAACGCGGGATATCGGCACTTCGTAGACACTCCGCCCGCCGAACTAATGGGGCCCTCGAAAAATAGCACTGGCGTGGGGTAAGGTTCGAGGTGCCCTAATGTCATCTTGTACCAGTCTAGCCCGAACCGCTCGTGCCCCACGGCCCACTGGACCGCAACCTCTCCACCCTGAATTTAAACTCAAGCACCGCCGCGTACCAGAGGTCTAACAATCCAAACAAAATGCCCATGACTAGCAGGAGTTCAGCATCGAATGAGGACGGCGACAGGTAGGCTGCCACGCCGGCTGCGATTACAGAAGCCAGGAGTGCGAGGGTGATCCCAATAATCCGCCTCCTAAGTTCCCGGGCAGACGTCGTTTCTGCCATCAACCTCAGCGCCGAAACGGGGCCTGCCGGTCCGATCCGACGTGCGTCACGGAGCACCGGATGGACCCAGCGTTTCTGGGCGATGAAGACAGTAGCTAGCGGCGTGCCACACACCAACACA
>DATFXF010000214.1:0-16053 GCA_035258565.1 Candidatus Acidiferrales bacterium | reverse complement strand
CAGCTCTTCGAGTCTGCCTTCGCCGAACACGACCCGGGTGCGGATCTGGAAGTCGAACGGCCCCATGGTTAAACCGACCGGAACATCTCACGCAAAGCCGTCAAGAGGCGTGAGGCTGGATTCTTCGATCGCCCGTGTTCTACTTGGTCTCGGACAGTGCCCAGAGCTGATTGCGGTTCATGATGAACAGTGCGCCGTCAGCCGGCACCGCCGTCGAGTAGACCGAACTGCCCATGTTCATTTGGGCGATCAACTTCTTCTCCTTGCTCGCCTCCAGCACTACCACGTCGCCGTCCTCATCGCCCAGGTAGACCTTCCCGCCGATCACCATCGGCGAGCCCCAGACGGCCGAAAGCATGTCGTGTGTCCAGTATGGCTGGCCGGTGTTCACGTCCAGGCAATGCAGGAAGCCGCTGAAGTCGGCATAGAAAAGCAGCCCGTTGTAGATGGCGCCGGTTGAAATCGAGCGGCGGATTTTGTCGTAACGCCACAGGCGGCCCAGCTCGGTGATGTCGCCGCGCTTGGTGGCGTCGATCGCGTAGAGGTGCCCGACTCCCTCACCGTGCTCGGGGTCCTGCCCGTTGGCAATGAACACCTTGTTCTCCCAGATCACCGGCGTCGAGATGACCTCATTGCGCGTCTTCGGCCAAACCGAATCCTTGGGATTCAGGTCGAACTCCCAGAGCTTCTTCCCGGTCAGCGCCTCATAGCCGCGCACCCAGCCGTCCCCCTCGCCCATAACCACCTGGACCACCTCCCCGACCTTGCCGACCGAGGCCGAAGACCACTGCCCGTGCAGGATCCGCTCCCCCACATTGTTCACCTCCCAGACCAGCTTGCCAGTCTTCTTGTTCACCGCAACCATGGACGGCGCCCGCGGTGAGGGAACGTGCACGTGGCTCTCATCCTGGCCATTGGAGGTGCTGACAAAGATCAGGTCGCCATGGGAAACCGGCGACGAGTTCGACATGTTGTGCGGGGACGAGCCAACCTCCTCGATCATGTCAAACTTCCAGATGACCTTGGCGTTGCCGTTGCCGTCGCCGTGGGTGTCCAGGCAGATGAGCTCGCAACGGTTCGACACGTAGTAGAGACGGTCCCCTTCGACCAGCGGCGAGGAGCAGACGCCCTGGTACGGCCAGTCGAGGGCGCGGCCTACCGGCAGCTTCTCGTTGGTGTGCTGCCAGAGGAATTTTCCGTCCGATGCGCGGAAGCACATCAACACGCCGCGGTCGCCACCTTCCTTGGGGTTCCGCAGCAGCTCGTTGTTCGTGCCGAGATAGACCTGCCCGCCCGACACCACCGGATTGCCGTAGCTCTGCGAGCCGAGCTGTGCCAGCCACTTCACGTTCTTCCTGGTCTTGATATCCCAAGAGGTGGGGATGCCTTTCATCAGCGAGATCATGTTGCGGTCGGGCGTGCCACCCCACATCGGCCAGTCGCCGGTGCCGGGATCGGAGGCAAACAATTGCCAGAAAGAAATGAACAGACAAACCGTGGAGAGCAAAAGAATGCGCTTCATTGATTCGGCGTCACCTTGAAGTTGGCGAAATAAACTCCAAATTGGGCATCGGCGAAGAGGCCGGGACTGCCCTGTTGGTTCGGAATGGGGTCGACACGGTCGACGAGCCAGCCGTCCGGCTCGGGCTCGCCTGCGGGCCAGGCTTTGCCACGAATGCGTTGCTGGCCCTGGGAGGTGCCTTCCACGCGCAGCTTGAGGCGATACCACGTGTTCGGTTTCCAGGCGAACGGCGCGGAGACGGCCCGCGCGGTCTCCGGCTGCCAGGAATTCATCTCCAGCCGCTGGTTGTTTCCGAAGGCCACGAGCGTGTAGCGCTGCGCGATGATGCCGGCGTCGCCCAGTTGGCGCCGCTTTTCGTTGATGCGGATGTCGGCCTCCACCGTGTAATTCGACCAGTCCGACGGCCCCATAAAGACGCGCATGCGCTTGAACAGAGTTTCGTTGGGGACCTTCTCGAGCACCTTCCGCCCGTCCAACTCGCTCACCTGGAAACGGCCCGCCGTGGCGCTCACCCAGTGCGGCGGCACGCTCCCGACCGGGTATTCGTCGAACCTCTCGTTCCAAGGCAGCGGTGGGATGACCCGCGCGCGGGCCTCTCCGCTGAGGCCGCTCACGGAGGCCTTGATCAACCCGGCCTGGCTCACTTTGTCTGGCGCCACCACGAGCTTGCCATCGGTCACCATCCCCTTGAGGCCCTCGAGCGACCATGCCGCCGACTTCTCCTCGCGCAGGAAGCGGCCAGCAGCGTCGTAGAGTCGCGCGTGCAACTGTACGGTGTCGCCGGGCTTCAGCACTATCTCGGTCGGGGTCACTTGCACCCAGGCAGGTGCACCCTGGCCGGGCTCCATCACCTGGGTCATCGGTTCCCAGGGCTTCGCCGGCGTCTTCCTCGGGCCGATGGCGTACAACGAGTCGCTGGAAACGAAATAAACGCGACCGCGCGCCACCGCCGCCGAAGCAACCACCGGCTCGGGGATTTTTTGAGATGCCAGACCTTGGTTGCTGAGTGGCAACTCCACCTCGCTCAATACTTCGCAATGGTCGGCGTGGGGCCGCAGGATGTAGAACTTGCCGCTCTCGCTGCCGATGTAGATCTTACCATCGCCAAACACCACCGACGCTTTCTGGACTGTACCGAGGTTCTGCTTCCAGAGCTGGCGGCCCGTCTCCAGGTCGAAGGCGAAGAGATTGGAGCTGTTATCGGCCTGATAGATGCGGTCCCCGTCGATCACAGGCGAGGAGAACCCGCCCATAAACCCTTTCACGGCCCACTTGATGCTTTCCTTGCCGAGCTTCCCCTTGCCGGTGGCGTCCATGGCGGCGAGCATGCCCATTTCGTTGGTATCCAGGTTTTCTTCACTGTGGGACAAGATCGCATACTTGCCACTCACAACGATGCCGGTGTTGAGGCCGCGCTTGGCGACTACGAGGTTCCACACCGGCTCGCCGGTTTGCGGTTTCAAAGCCAGCGCGGCGCCGTCGGCTCCGCCGGTGACCAGCAGCCGCATGCCATTGACCGCGACGATGTTCATCGGGGCGTAGCTGGTGTCGTAGGGACGTCCGCCTGGCGTGCTGATCCACATGATGTCGCCCGTTCGCTTGTCGAGCGCAATGAAGCGCTGCGCGCGATTCGCCTGGGTGCCCCAAGTCGCGGTGGGCGTGCTGACGATGACGAGAGTGCCGTCCACAATTGGAGAGACGGTGCGGCCACCGTGCGTGGTGAACGGGGAGAACTCTTCGGTGATGGAACGCTCCCACAACTTCTTGCCGTCTTTGGTGAGTGCCGTCAGCAGGTTGTTGACGCCAAACACATAAACGTTGCCGGTTTCGGGATCGGCCACCGGCGAGGCCCAGCCCACGCGATGCGGCGGCACGTCGCTCTGAAACACGTTGAACCTATACTCCCAGAGGAGCTTGCCGGTGTCGGCATTGAGGCATAGGATCCTCTCCTGCTCGGCTTCGCCTTTTCCGGCCGTGTTTTGCAAGTAGAGGTGATCGCCGAGCACGACCGGAGTGGAGCGCCCCCCGTAGGGCGCTTTCCAGGCCAGATTCTGCCCGCCCAGCGACCACTTCTCGGGCAGGGCCTTCTCCCTGGAGACCCCATCGCGATCGGGCCCGCGCCAGTCCGGCCAGTCGCCGGCTGAGCCGATCTGTGGCGCGAGCGTTAGGCAAGCAAGACAGAAGAGGAGAATGGAGGACCGTGGTCGCATAAGGCGGATCGACCCCACGATATCGTCAGCCGTCGCCACCAGTCAAGGAGCCGACTGATCCGCCCAGCTCTATGGAAATCAAGCTCAGGACGTTCCACAGCGTGGCGATTGCACGCTCACCCCAGCGTAGAGCTCTTCGAGGACACCGGCTGCATATACTGCTCCAGCGTGACATAGACATCTATTTTTTGAGGACCAGCGGCTCTAGCTATGACCCGGGTGCGGCAGGGGCGTATGCTTTAGAGCTGTGGCTGCCGCTCGCTCACCCTATCGCCCGACCATACGCACGCTCCTGGCCATCGGAGCGGCCACCCTTGCGGCCGCGGCCGCCGCAGGATTCCTCCTGAGAACTCTGCTGCAGCCGTACTTGCGTGGCCGATTCATCGAGGTGCTGCGGGAGCACTACGCAAGTGATGTCGCGCTCGAGAGTCTGCATATCTCGCTCTTTCCGGATATCGAGCTGGCCGGTACCGGACTCACGCTGCGGTACAGAGGCCGTACCGACGTGCCTCCGTTGATCCAGGTCAAGAAGATCACCATCCATGTAGGTTTTTTCGGCGTCCTGAAGAAACCATATCGGCCCGACACGGTCCGGCTCGAGGGTCTGCAGATTAACGTTCCGCCACCCCCTCCCAATGGTCAGCCGCAGCAACCCCGCCTGTCAGGCGGCAGCAAAATCCCCGACTTCCTGATTGGCGAAGTCATCGCGGACGGCACGGAGCTCATCATTCTGGCTCGCAAGCCTCGAAAGGAGCCACTTACATTCGACATTTTGAAGCTGCGGCTGTATTCGGCCGGCACCGGCACGCCAATGAGGTTTCACGCAACGCTCACCAACCCCACGCCTCCTGGGCTGATCCAGAGCGACGGAAGGTTTGGTCCCTGGGACCGCGACGAGCCCAGCCAGACGCCCGTTGCAGGAAGCTATACGTTCAAGGATGCCGATCTCTCGGTCTTCGACGGGATCGCCGGTATATTGTCTTCGGAGGGCAAGTATGGCGGTGTGCTAAATCACATCATCGTCGACGGTACAACCGACACCCCCGATTTCCGAGTGAATATCAGCGGCAACGTAGTGCATCTTGAGACCAAATTCAACGCGGTCGTGGACGGCACCGATGGCGACACCTATCTCGAACCAGTGAATGCTCGCTTTCTGCGCACGAGCCTCGAGGCACGAGGCAAGATAGAGGGGATTCCCAGAGGCAATGGCAAGATCATCGCACTCGATGTTACCGTTCGCGAAGGCCGGGTCGAAGACCTCATGCGCCTGGCAGTGCGCGGGAAGCCACCGATGACTGGTACGGTCAGCTTCCAGACGCGATTCGTACTTCCGCCCGGCAAACAGGACATCGCCGACCGGCTGTACCTCAACGGTACCTTCGGAATCGGCGGCGCCCAGTTCGTCAGCCCCACGACACAGCAGAAGATCGGCGCATTGAGCAAGCGCGCGCAGGGACGCCCGAAGGAGGCGGACGAACCCGCATCGGAGGATGTTGCCTCGCGCTTCCGGGGAAGTTTTGTGCTCAAGAAAGCCATCATGAGCTTCTCGAGATTGGCGTTTGACGTGCCGGCGGCCACCGTAAATCTTGCGGGAACCTATGGTTTGCGCGAGGAGAAGCTCGATTTTCGCGGCACTCTGCGAATGCAGGCGAAGCTCTCGCAGACCCAAACAGGTATCAAATCTTTTCTCCTGAAAGCTGTGGACCCGTTCTTTAAGAAGGAAGGAGCGGGCGCCGTTCTGCCCCTCAAGATTACCGGCACGCGCGACCAGCCGAAGTTCGAACTCAATTTGCTTGGCTCGAAAGATAGGCGGCCCGAAAAGCAATAAGCGCAACCAGAGGTTTGTACGTTTTTTCGTCATCCACAAGCGGTGGTGAATCGAAATAGGCACAGAACGCCGCTCAGCCAGCGCAGGCTGTGCAGCAATTGTTGCGACGGACATGTAGAATCGCGTGGGTGGTTGAAAGTCCCCGGCGACCTAACGAGGATCTCGGGAGGGTCCCGCGATGATAAAGCGACGTTACTAACGTGTCCTCCGTCTCTCCGGACGAACTTCTTCATGTGGCCCTCTCTGCCGCGCGCGAGGCGGGTGAGGTCACGCTACGCTACTTCCAGAAGAACCTGGCGATCGAAACTAAAGCTGACCTTTCTCCTGTCACGATCGCTGATCGGGAAAGTGAACGGGTCCTGCACCAACGGATCGAACAGCACTTCCCGGACCATGGCATCCTTGGCGAGGAGTTCGGTGCCGTGCGCGAAGATGCTGCTTACCGCTGGATGCTCGACCCGATTGACGGCACGCTGTCGTTCATCCATGGTGTGCCACTCTATGGCGTCATGGTAGGACTTGAGCACGCGGGCGAGCCGGAGCTGGGTGTGGTCCACTTTCCGGCGCTGGGTGAGACGATTTGGGCGCAGCGAGGTGGCGGGGCGTGGTGGAACGGGCGGCGCGCCAGGGTGTCTGAGGTTGCTCGCCTGGCAGAGGCTACGCTCGTGACAACAGATCTCGCAGGGTTTGTTGCAGCAGGTTCTGATGTCGCTTACCAGCGCCTGCGAAGCGCGGTAAGACTCGAGCGCACCTGGGGCGACTGCTATGGCCACATGCTTGTGGCCACTGGACGCGCGGAGGTCATGGTGGATCCGATTCTTCACCAGTGGGACGCCTGCGCGCTGTTGCCGATTCTCGAAGAGGCCGGCGGGCGATTCACCGACTGGGACGGCGCAAGATCCATCTCGAGTGGAAGCGGCCTTTCGACCAACAATCTCCTGCACGACGCAGTCATTCAGCTGCGGGCAGCATCGTAAGAAATTGACTCCTATTCCCTCCAAGAGAAGAGCACAGCGGGGCCAGAATCGCGTTTCCGAAAAACTCTGGACATATAAACAGGACGAAGGACCGCGGTGGGTCTCGATTCGGGAAACGGTCCGGTAGGCTAGAACTTACGCTTGCAAACTGCCGCTGCGGGAAAACTGCTTGGGAACCACGAGAAAATTTTGAAACCGCTGCCATCTTCCACCAGTAAGAGAGTATAGAGAAGGCCGATATGGAACTGCTGGAGCGGTTCGCGCAGGGCGAGCTTGAAGCCTTCGAGACCCTGTTTCGCCAGTTCCAGGGAGAGGTATACGGCTGGATCGTGCGGATTGTCCGCGATCCGAGCGCGGCCGAGGAGCTGACCGTGGAAACGTTCTGGCGCATCTACCGGTCCCATGCGCGATTCGACCCAGCGCGGAGCTTTGGCGCCTGGGCGCGGCGGATCGCCACCAATGTGGCGCTCGACCGCCTGAAGAGCACTCGCCGGGAAGTCACCCTCGCGTCAGATCCGTCACAGGGGCCAATCCAAGATCCCGCAGTCGGGCGCGACGTCCGCGAAAAGATCGCAAGCGCCTTCCGCCAGCTCCCTCGAAGACTGCAGGTGGTCGCTGTGCTGGCGCTGATCGAAGAGAGGCCGTATCCGGAGATTGCCGAAGCCCTGGGGATCTCGCTCGGAGCCGTGAAGTCGCGAGTCTTTCGGGCAGTCCGGCAGTTACAGGAGAAACTGAAACGCCAAGGTATCGAGCCATGAAAAAGAACAACGGGCAAGAAATCCGAGAGCTGCTGAAACGGGCCATGCCGCCAGTGATGAATCCGGAACTCGGACGCGATCTTTGGCCCGAGATGCTGCACCGGCTCGAGGCGCGGGCGCCTCGCGTGCCCTGGTTCGATTGGGCCCTCGTGGCAGCGCTCTTGCTTTGGTGCCTTCTGTTTCCCAAGAGCATTCCTGTCCTGTTGTATCACTTATGAAGGAGGGAATCCGATGAGCCGCCATCCCTATCTTCGGGCCTATCTGGCAGGCATTGCCTTGCCGACCATGTTTCTGCTCGTCGGCATTACGGCCTTTTGCATCGCGCGGTTCGTTTACCACCTGCTGATTCCGCTCGAGCGGTTCATCGTTTTCCCGATGGCCGTGGTTCCGAACCTCTGGGGCGCGTGGAACATGCTGTATGTATGGCTTCGCGCGCGACGCCGGGTGCCGCTGGGCCTCTTTGGCGCGGCACTGCCCTTTCTGTTGGCGCCGCTCGGATTCCTGCTGGGCCGCGCACTCGGCTTGGAATTCCCACCGCCGAAGATCATCGTCTTTTTCCCGATTGCGCTGATCGTTTACTACCTGGCCTGGAAGCATCTGGTAGGCTTTTTCAACGAGCTTTTGGGGATTGCTGGCTGAGGTGATCGAAGCCGCCGCATCCGGTCGTCGAGGGGAGAAGAGATGAAGACATTGATCATCGCTCTTCGAGCGGTCGTTTACATGACAGGTTTTGTGCTCTTCTGGGGCTGGATGGCACTGCGTGTCCGCAGCCTGGATCGCAATCTCGGAATCATTCTGCCCGCATGGACAGGCTTTCTAGGAGTCATTCTCGGGATGCTGGGAGGGATTCTGGCACTCGTCTGCGCCGGAGCTTTCATCGTGCGGGGTCGCGGAACCCCGGCGCCCTTCGACGCCCCGCGGGAATTTGTCGCCGTCGGTCCCTATCGCTATGTTCGCAATCCCATGTACATCGGAGGCTTGACGGCAATTGCGGGTTTCGCCCTTTACCTTCATTCCGTCTCGATCCTGTTGCTTTGTCTGGTGGTCTTTCTTCTTGTCCACCTTTTCGTTCTGTTCTATGAAGAGCCCGCCCTGCGGGCCAAGTTCGGAGCTGGCTATGAGGCCTACTGCCGAACCGTCTCGCGCTGGGTCCCCAGCCTGACGAATCCCAGAAGAGACCAGTGACGGCCGTCATCGAGTGCGGATCAACACACCAGACGGGCGACGTGCGCGACGTCCGATCCACGAGCTGCTGCATCGTTGGCGGCGGTCCCGGCGGCGCGATGCTGGCGCTTCTGCTCGCCCGGCAGGGAATTCCGGTCCTGCTGCTAGAGGCACACATGGACTTCGACCGTGAATTCCGCGGAGACACGGTTCACCCCTCGACACTGGAGATTCTGGACGAGATTGGTTTGGCCGATCGCCTGCACCAACTTCCTCATGGAAAGGTGTATGGCCCGGTGGTCAGCGCTGCCAATGGCCCGTTCGCTCCCTTTGACCTTCGTCGTCTCGACACGCGGTTTCCATACATCATGCTGATGCAGCAGACCATCTTTCTCGAGTTTCTCACTGCGGAGGCCAAGAGGTATCCGAACTTCCAGCTGCTGATGGGGGCAAATGTGTTGGAACTAACAGAGAACAGCGGCGTAGTCCGCGGCGTGCGCTATCAGACACCGAAGGCCTGGCACGAGGTGCGGGCCCTGCTGACGGTTGGAGCCGACGGGCGATTCTCGCGCGTTCGTCACTTGGCCGGCATTGAGCCCCTCAAGACTTCGCCGCCGATGGACGTACTGTGGTTTCGCTTGCCCCGCTTGCCGGAAGATCCGCAGGTCCCGGGTGGCGCCTTGGTAGGCGCTCTCGGCCGGGGCCGCATCCTTGCCGTGCTCGACCGTGGTGACTACTGGCAGGCGGGCTACGTCTTCCCCAAGGGTCACTACCAGGAGCTTCGCGCGCAGGGGCTAGAAGCGTTACGGCACTCGATCGCTGAACTCGAGCCGCGCTTGGCCCTACACGTCGAGCACCTGACCGATTGGCATCAGTTCTCCTTGCTCTCGGTGGAGTCCAGCCGCTGCCCGCGTTGGTACAAGCCCGGGCTGCTCCTGATCGGCGATGCCGCGCATGCGATGTCGCCGGTAGGCGGTGTGGGAATCAACTACGCCATTCAAGACGCCGTGGTGGCAGCCAATGTACTCACCCAACCATTGAAGGCGGGTCAAGTGCAATTGAGCGACCTCGCCGAAGTTCAGCATCAGCGCGAGTGGCCCACGCGTTTCATCCAGGCCGTGCAGTCTTTCGTGCAGAAGCGGGTGGTTGCCAGCGTCCTCCGCACCGAAGCAGCCTTACGCATCCCATGGTACGTGCGGCTCTTCGCCCGTGTGCCGATTCTGCGGGACCTGCCGGCGCGGCTGATTGCCTTCGGTATCTGGCGGGTACACGTGAGGAACTGACCGCAATCGGCGACGAGGGCTTTCAATACACGGCGCGCTTCTGAACCTTTTGCTTCGTGGCCAGAGAGAAACGCTGCTCGACCGCGCCGCCCGCGGTGATCCGTGCGGCTACGTACTCGCCCAGCGCGGGACCGTGCTTGAAGCCGTGGCCGGAGCCGCCGCCCACCAGCCACACGTTCTCGAAGTGCGGATGGCGGTCAATAAGGAGATCCCCGCTCGAGGTGTTCTCGTACTGACAGACGCGCGTTTCCACCACCGGGGCATCCTTGAGCGCGGGAAAGCGTCGACCGACGTATTTCCGCATGGCCTCGAGTCCTTCCGTCGAGACAACGCGCAGGCCCGCATCCGGATCGAATCGCGAGCCGTGCCTGTCGAGCGCGATTTTCATCCCGCGGTTCTCGAGATCCGGGATGCCATACATTTCGTCGGCGGCAAAGATCCAGGCCGGCATGGCGGGCATCCGAAAACGCCGATCGCCAGCGGGCACGCCGAAGAAGAAAACCTCCTGGCGCGTGGGGAAGATGCGCTCGCCGAGAAGCTCCGGAAAAACCTTGCCCAGCCAGGGGCCGCAAGCAAAAACAAAGCTCTCCGCTCGGGCACCGTCACCATCCTTGGTGGTCACCGCCCGGAGCTTGCCTTTGCCCCCGCGGGTCACGACGGCCCCGGGAAGATAGTCCACGCCAGCCCGGCTGGCCTCCTCGACCACCATCGCGACCGCGCGGCGCGCCATTAGCGCCCCGCTCTCGGGCTCCAGCAGAGCCCAGCGTACGCCCTCCAATGAGAACTGGGGAAAGCGTTTCTCGAGCGCAGCCCGCTCGAGCCGCTCGAATCGCACGCCTAGCTTGCTGAGCGTCGCAAGCGTGGCCTGCGCGTAGCGCTCGTCCGCGCCCACCATCCACAGCACACCGGTAGGATGAAATAGCGGCTTACCGGCCTGCGCGAAGAACTCCTGCCACAACGCGAGCGAGCGCATCGCCCACCGGGTGTAGATCTCGTCCGGTCCATAGCCCATGCGAATGATGCGGGATTCGCCACCTGAACTCGCGCGGCTGTTCCCCGGCCCATAGGCATCGATTAGCGCGACCTTACGCCCCGCCCGCGCCAGATGGTAGGCAGTCCAAGACCCGAAGACGCCTGCCCCGATCACGGCGACATCATAAGTCTTGCCCATCTCCATCTGCGCCGCTCCCCGTTCCAGCAGGAGGTCGCCTGCGCCCGAACGCACTGCGCCGCCCGCCACCGCCAAGTATTTCATGAATTCGCGCCGGCCGAGTTTCATTGCGCCAGGGTCCGCAGCCACCTCGCCGAAACAGTGAAGCAGAATCGACTAGGCCGGGCAAGTACTTCCTTGAGCCGCAGAGGAGCCTGAAGTCGACGCCGCCACACAGCCCAAATAAACTGAGGCTGGAATGCTCACAACGACCCTCTTCCAGGACGGAAACGAGAAACGTAGATATTGCTTTTCCTCTTTGCCGCGAAAAAGTAGGATTTGGCGTTCCGACTTCAAAGGAGGTGGATGCGGTGATGGAGTGGAAAGCGGAGACGATGCGCCTACGAGCTCGCGCGCTCGCGGGGCTATTGGCTTGTGCTGCAGGAGCCAGTGCGCTGTTCGGGAGCCCTCCTGCAGCCGCGCAGCAGGACGCGGAATTAACCAAGCCGTACGCTGGGATGAAGTGGCGCCTGATCGGGCCTTATCGGGGCGGCCGGGTGCTGGCCGTGTCGGGCATTCCCGGCGACCCGCGCGTGTATTACTTCGGTGCCGTCGCCGGCGGGGTCTGGAAAACGACGGATGCCGGTTCGACCTGGCAACCGATCTTCGATCAGCAGCCCATCTCTTCCATCGGCAGCATTGCCGTTGCGGAATCTGACCCCAACGTCATCTTTGTCGGCACCGGCGAGGCCTGCATCCGCGGAAACATCTCCTTCGGGGACGGAGTCTATAAATCCACTGACGGGGGCAAGACCTGGCAGAATGTCGGCCTGCGCGACACGCAGCACATCGGTCGCGTGATTGTCCACCCTCGCAACCCCGAAATTGTTTTCGTCGCCGCGCTGGGGCATGCCTACGGCCCCAATCAGGAACGCGGTATCTTCCGCTCGACCAACGGCGGCAAGACCTGGGAGAAAGTGCTTTACCAGGACGAAAAAACCGGCGGAATTGACATCGAGTTCGACCACACGAATCCCCACATCCTCTTCGCGGCCCTGTGGGAGGCTTACCGCACACCCTGGAGCCTCACCAGCGGTGGGCCGGGCAGCGGCCTCTATCGCTCCGCTGACGGCGGCACGACGTGGAAGCGGCTCGAGGGCCCTGGGCTGCCCCAAGGTCCGCTCGGAAGAATCGGCGTCGCTGTTTCCCCAGCCGATCCGAATCGCATTTATGCCCTCATCGAAGCGGAGCAAGGCGGCCTCTATCTCTCCGAGGACCGCGGCGATACCTGGAAGCTCGTGAACGACGACCACCGCTTCCGCCAGCGTGCCTGGTACTACACGCACGTCTTTGCCGACCCCCAAGGCGCAGAGACCGTCTACATTCTCAACACGAGGATGTACCGCTCCACGGACGGAGGCCAGAAATTCACTCAGCTCACCTCACCCCACGGAGACCACCACGGGCTGTGGATCGATCCCACGAATCCCCAGCGCATGATTAACGGGAACGATGGCGGTGCCACGATCTCCGTGGATGGCGGAAAATCCTGGACGCTCGAATCGAATCAGCCAACCGCGCAGTTCTATCACGTGATCGCCGACAACCGCTTCCCCTACTACGTTTACGGCGCGCAGCAGGACAACTCAACGGTTGCCATCTCCAGCCGCAGCGACCAGGGTTACATCGATCGGGCAGACTGGTATCCCGTCGGCGGCGGAGAGAGCGGCTACATCGCTCCGGACCCGCGCGATCCCAACGTCGTCTACGCGGGCTCCTACATGGGCTACGTGACCCGCTTCGACAAGCGCACCGGGCAAGCGCAGACGGTTTCACCGTGGCCTGAGGTGACCGACGGTTCCGGCGCGGCAAATCTCAAGCATCGCTTCCAGTGGACCGAGCCGATCGTCATCTCGCCGCATGACCCGAACGTGCTCTACTACGCCGCCGAAGCTCTGTTCAAGAGCACGAATGGGGGAATGAGCTGGACCGCCATCAGCCGCGACCTCACCCGCAACGACAAATCGAAGCAGCAGATCTCCGGGGGGCCCATCACCAAGGATGATACCGGCATCGAGTATTACGACGTCATCTTTTCGATGGCCGAGTCGACGGTCCAGAAAGATCTCCTTTGGGTTGGCACCGACGATGGCCTTGTCCACCTCACTCGGAACGGTGGTCAGAACTGGGCGCAGGTCACGCCGCGCGAGATGCCCGAGTGGAGCATGATCAGCCTGATCGACCCTTCACCACACGAGGCGGCTGCGGCCTATATCGCCGTGGACCGCCACAAGTTCGACGACTTCCACCCCTACCTTTACAAGACGAGCGACTTCGGAAAGTCGTGGACCAAGATCTCGAGCGGCCTCCCGGAGAACGCCTACGTGCATGCCGTGCGAGAAGACCCCAAGAGGCGTGGCCTGCTCTATGCGGGCACCGAGATCGGCGTTTTCGTCTCCTTCGACGATGGTGGGCACTGGCGGCCGCTCAAATTGAATGTCCCGGTAACACCCATCCACGACCTGGTGGTCCACGGCGATGACCTCGTGGTCGCCACGCACGGCCGGTCGTTTTGGATCCTCGACGACCTGACTCCGCTGCGCCAGTTCGATCCAAGCGTGGCCGCCCGAGACCTCCATCTCTATGCGCCGCAGGTTGCTCTGCGGACCCACATGGGTCACGCCGAGCCGCGCGGGCGCCCGGTCGGCGAGAACCCGCCGAACGGCGCCATCCTTTACTACTACCTGAAGGCTGCGCCGAAGGAAAAAGAGGAGGTCACGCTCGAGATCCGCGACGCGCAGGGCCAACTCGTGCGCAAGTACAGTAGCCGCAAGAAGCAGGAGACCGAAGCGCCGCTAGAGGAGCCGGAGGAGGAGAAGGCTGAGGAGCGCCTGCCCGCCGAGGCGGGCACGAACCGGTTTACCTGGGACCTACGCTATGAGGGAGCGACCCACATCTCTGGCTACTCGACCGGCGAACATGACGAAGGGCTACGCGGACCGCTGGCGCTGCCCGGAAAATACACCGTGCGGCTGAACGCAGCCGGCAAGTCTGTCGAAGTGCCGCTCGAGGTGCGGCTTGACCCGCGCGTCCACACCTCACAGGCGGACCTCGAAAAACAGTTTGAGCTGCGCCGCAAGATTCAAATGCGGCTCACCGAGATCAGCGATACGGTGAACCAAATCCGCGACCTGCGCGCGCAGCTCCAGGCGCTCCGCAAGCGGCTGGGCGAACAAGGCTCGGAGGGAGGCTCGCACCGCAGTCTCGCGACTGCTGCCGAAGAGCTAGGGAAAAAAATCACTCCGGTGGAGGAGGAGCTCATCCAGGTGAAGCTGAAGAGCAGCCAGGACTCGCTGAACTACCCGCTCAAGGTAGATGGCAAGCTCGCCGAGCTCGCCAGCTTTGTCGAGAGTGCGGATGCGGCCCCGACCGAACAGTCTTCTGAACTGTTCGAGGTGTTAAGCGGGCGGGTAGCCGCGCAGCTCGCGCGCTGGAATGAGATCGCCCAAAGAGACACTCGTGCCTTCAACGATTCGCTGCGGAAAGAGAACATCCCCCTGATCTGGATCGCCCCCGCAAGCGCGAAGAAGCAGTAGAGGACATCCCACGAGGAGCGGAGCCAAGAGCGTTGGCATCGCGAAGAGTTCTGCGCTACCCGAGGCGTAGCGACTCGAGCGCCTTGGCCCAGTGTGAGAGGTGGTTCAGCGAAGTGGCATGCGTGCGGTCGAGCTCGAGCGGTGTGATGGAGACCGCGCCGGCGCGGATGGCAGCATAGTCCGTGTCGGGCTCGATCCCGTCGGTGAGCTGCTGTTCGTGCAGCCAGAAGTAGGTCCGGCCACGCGGGTCCACGGCCTCCTGGAGCAGATTGCGGGTTACCTTTTGCGATTGCTGCGTGAACCGCACGCCGCCCGTCCAAGGCAGCGGCACGTTCACGTTCAGCAGCACACCCTCAGGCAGACCCTCCTTCAGGATGAGTTCCGCGAGCCCGCGCGCGAACCGCGCCGCGTCTCCGTACTCGTAGCTCTTCCCGCGGTTTGCCACGGAGATGGCGAACGACGGCAGATGATTGATCGTTGCTTCCATCGCGGCGCCGACAGTGCCGGAATAGTAGACGTTCTCGCCGAGGTTCCCGCCGCGGTTAATTCCGGAGACCACCAGGTCAGGTGGCGCCTCAAGCAGCTTATTGAGCGCCAGGATCATGGCATCAGTTGGCGTGCCCTCGACGGCCCACTCGCGCTCCGCCAACTTTTCGCAGAAAATCGGCTGGCGCAGGGTGAGCGATTGCGCCGTGGCACTGCGCTCGTGGCTCGGCGCCACCACGCTGACCGTGCCCAGATCAGCGAGAGCTTCGCCGAGTGCACGCAGGCCCTCGGCGTGGATACCGTCGTCGTTCGTGATGAGGATTTGTGGCATGGTTTGCTCGACTGCCCCTTCTTTGACAAAAAATGGTCGGGACGACTGGATTTGAACCAGCGACCTCACGCACCCCAAGCGTGCGCGCTACCAGGCTGCGCCACGTCCCGACCGGTTCGGCTTGTCGCTGCCGGGCGGTTTCGCCGGGCTCACATTTGAAGGATGGCCAAACGAAACGCCAGACAAACTGCTAGGGTATCACCTGCGTTCGAGCAGCGTCAAGAATGCGCGGAGAGCATCGCGCAGATCAAGCAGCACTTTGCGGCTGATCGCCGGCGGGAGTTCGTGCTGGGGGCCGGGCTCGGCGAGAGTGTCCCCGTCGTTTGAGCCCTGCTCGCGCAGATGGCGGCGGGCCCCGGCAATCGTGAAGCCTTCATCGTAGAGCAGGCGCTTGATCTTCAGCACGGTCTCGATGTCCTGTCGGCGGTAGAGCCGTTGCCCCTTGGGGCTCTTCACCGGCTGCAACATCGGGAACTCGGTCTCCCAGTAGCGCAGGACGAAAGGTTTGGTCGCCGTCAGGCGGCTGACTTCGCCGATGCGGAAAAAGGCCTTCTCGGGAATGAGGGAAGTACTCTGAGCATTGCCTGACACTTGCTCTGCGCCCGGCTGATCCATCTCCCGCCCTCGCCCTATCCTATGCCCCGAATTTTCCTGCTGTCAATTGGCGCCAGCGAGCGAGGCCAGCGTCGGACCGATTTCAGGAGCCTTTCAGGCTCCTCTTCCGTTTCAGGCGCTGAAGGAGGCG
>DATFXF010000213.1:0-18009 GCA_035258565.1 Candidatus Acidiferrales bacterium | reverse complement strand
GTGGCTCTGCAGATTGCACCGATGTTTCACGCCAACTCGTGGGGTGTGCCCTTTACCGCCGCCATGGTCGGCGCCAAGCTCGTCTTGCCCGGGCCGCATCTCGATCCGGAGAGTCTGCTCGACTTGATGGAGCGTGAGCGAGTGACCGTCGCTTGTGCCGTGCCCACGGTCTGGATCAACGTGCTAGAGACGCTCGAAAAAAATCCTGGGCGATGGCGATTCACTCGGCCGGTGCGCGTGCCGGTGGGCGGCAGCGCTCCGCCCGAAGCTTTGATGCGCGGCCTGGACCGGCATGGCATGGAACTCATCCACCTCTGGGGCATGACGGAGAGCACGCCCCTGGCCACGGTGAGTCGGTTAAAGACCTACATGGAGGACTGGCCCCCAGAGAAAAAATATGAAGTGCGACTCAAGCAGGGTATCCCGGTGCCGTTTGTCGAGCTGCGTATCATGCGTCCAGAAGGCGAGGCGCCCTGGGACGGCAAGACTGTGGGCGAGCTCGAAATGCGCGGGCCGTGGGTGGCGTCCGGTTATCACAACGCCCCCGAAGAGCAGCACCGCTGGACCCCAGACGGATGGTTCCGTACGGGCGACATGGCCTCGATGGATGCCGAAGGCTATATCAAAATCGCGGACCGCGCGAAAGACCTGATCAAATCGGGCGGCGAGTGGATCAGCTCCGTAGACCTCGAAAATGCGTTGATGGGTCACCCGGCGGTGAAAGAGGCCGCGGTCATTGCTGCACCGCATCCGAAATGGCAGGAGCGGCCGCTGGCAGTGGTCGTGCTCAAGGACGGTGCCCAGGTCACCGCCGAGGAGTTGCGCACGCACCTGGCACAGACGTTTGCCAAGTGGCAGCTCCCCGACGCCTTCGTCTTCGAGAAGCAGATCCCGCGCACCTCGGTGGGCAAGTTCCAAAAGACCAAGCTCCGCGAGCGATTCGCCAATTGGAAATGGGAAGTCTAGATGGCCCGGTCAGGTGCGATAGGAGGCGTTAATCTCGATGTAGTCGGCGGTGAAGTCGCAAGTCCAGACATGGGCACGCCCCTTGCCATGCTTTAGATCCACGACAATGGGGACATAATTCCGCAGTAGGCGCCGGTGCGCCATGCGCTCGCTGAAGGGATACGCGCGTCCCCGGCGGCAGACGGGTAATCCCGCCAAGCGAATCTCCGCGCGGTCAGGGTCGAAGGACACGCCGGCGCGGCCCGCGGCGGCCAGGATGCGGCCCCAGTTGGGGTCCGCGCCGGCGAGGGCAGTTTTCACGAGCGGTGATCCAGCAATCGTGCGTGCCACCTGCTCGGCCGCCCGATCCGAAGCTGTGCCGCGGACCTCGATCTGGACGACTCGGCTGGCGCCTTCGCCATCCGCAACAATTTGAAGCGCCAGCGCGCGGCAAACCTGCTCGAGCGCGGCGACAAATCTCCGGTCATCGCGCCCCGCCGCGGCTAGGGGCCGGCTGCCGGACGCACCGCTCGCCAAAAGCAGGAGCGTATCGTTCGTCGAAGTGTCGCCATCAACGGTGATGGCGTTAAACGTCCTGCGCGTAACATGGCGAAGCGCCTGCTCCAGCAGGCGCGGCGGCGCCTTCACATCAGTGAGCACAAACGCGAGCATGGTGGCCATCTGCGGGTGAATCATTCCCGCGCCCTTGGCGCAGCCCAGCAGACGCACGCGCTTCCCGTCGATCCGGCAGCTTGCCGCAGCCCATTTTGGCCGCGTGTCGGTGGTCATGATCGCGCGGGTCAACGCGCTGAACGCGCTCGCCGAAGCTCGCCGCGCACGCGCGAGCCCGGGCAGCGCGCCCAGGATGCGTTCAACCGGCAGCGGCACGCCGATCACGCCCGTAGAGCAGACCAGCACTTGCTGCGGCCGGCAACCCAGTTCGCGCGCCGCAGCGGTGGCCGTCCGACGCGCCGCGGCCATGCCAGCCGATCCGGTGGCGCAGTTGGCGTTCCCCGAGTTGACCACGATCGCGCGCAGGTCGCCAGCAGAGGCGCGCAAGTGCGCACTCGAGAGGACGACGGGCGCGGCCTGCACGAGGTTCGTGGTGAACACCCCCGCGCCCGCGGCGGCTAGGTCGGTCGAGATGAGCGCCAGGTCCAGCCGATTTTTCTTTTTGAGGCCGCAAGCCGTAGCCGCAAATCGAAAGCCGTGGGGCAGCACGCTACGCGACACACGCCCAGAAGCCGGTTCGGTGCCGATCATCGTGCACCCATCGACTTGGCGGCTGCCAGCACTGGCAGCATCACACGTTCCGGACACACCGTGGCGATGACGGCGACCAGCTCGCAGTGGTTCGCCTTGGGGCAGGCTGAGCAGTCGCGCTCGAGTTTTTCCGGCAAGGCCCAGCGCGTGGACCTGGCAAAACCTTGCCGGCTGAAGAACTCCGGCGCGTGCGTGACCGCAAAAACGCGAGCGATCTTGCGTCGACGCGCCGTGGCCAGCGCTAACTGGACGAGCTGGGCGCCCAACCCGCGCCCGCGAACCTCAGGGTCCACGGCAAGCGAGCGGATCTCGGCCAGATCACTCCCGTACGGCTCGAGGGCCACGCAGCCAACCAGCTCTTCCTTCTGTCCCTGTTTCTGGGTGAGCACTAGGAAGCGGTCAATGTGCGCGCGGATCTCCATCTCCGTGCGTGGCAGCAGCAAGCCGCGGTCCGCATAGTAATTGACCAGCTGATGAACAGACCTCACATCTTCCGGTCGCGCGCGGCGCGACCTCACGACACCACCCCCAGCGCGCTCAATCGCTCGCGGCAATCGGCAATGGCCGCGCGAACGGCGACCGGCGCCGTTCCGCCGGGCACCGACCGCCGCTCGAGCGACGCTTCGACGGTCAGCGCGTCATGCAAGTCTTCCTCAAAAAGCGGCGAGAACTTCTTCAGCTCGGCGAGCGGCAGCTTGGTCCATGGCTGGCTCGCTCGCTCCGACGCTCGAACGATTTTCCCCACGATCTCGTGGGCTTCCCGGAAGGGGACCCCGCGGCGGACCAGATAATCCGCGGCCTCCGTGGCTAGCAGCGCCGGATCGCTCGCGGCCTCGCGGAGGCGTGTGGCATGAATCGGTGTCCGAGCGAGCGCACCCGTGGCCGTGCGCACGCCGCTCAGCAACTGGTCATGCGCTCCGAACAGAGCCTCCTTATCTTCTTGCAGGTCGCGCTGGTAGCCAGTGGGAAGGCCCTTCATGGTGGTGAACAGCGAGAAGAGCGCCGCGGTGATGCGGCCGGTCTTGCCGCGAATCAACTCCCAGACGTCAGGGTTTTTCTTCTGCGGCATCAGGCTGCTGCCGGTTGAGTATTCCTCAGGCAGGTCGATGAAGCCGAACTCCGGCGAGGCGAACAGGGCAAGATCCTCGGCCAGGCGCGAGAGGTGGTTCGCCAGCACCGCAAGCGCGTAGAGATAATCGAGCGCAAAATCGCGCCGGCTGACCGAGTCCAGACTGTTGCGGGTCACCCGCGCAAACCCGAGCTCTCGCGCGATGGCCTTGCGGTCGATGGCAAACGCGCAGCCGGCGAGAGCGCCCGAGCCCATCGGGCAGGCGTCAGAAACATGCGCAGCATTGGCCAGACGGTCGAGATCGTGGAAGAAGCCCTCGGCATGGGCCAGCAGGAAATGTGAAAACAGAATGGGCTGCGCGTGTTGGAGATGCGTCATGCCGGGCATCGGCGTGCCGAGGTGCTGATCCGCCATCCCCACCAGCCGATCGATCAGCTTCCCCACGGCCACGCGCAACTCCCGGGCGGCCTCCTTGATGAACAGACGGAAGTCGGTGACGACCAGCTCGTTGCGGCTGCGCCCGGTGTGCAGCTTGTAGCCGAGCGCCCCCAGGCGCTCGACCAGTGCCTTCTCGACAAAATGGTGCACGTCTTCGGCCTCAGAACGTTCGAGCCAGGGCGGGTCCGACCGGGCGCGCTCGGCAATCTCGCCGAGCGCGTGGAGGAGCTCGTGCACTTCCTCGGCGGTGAGAACTCCGGCGCCTTCGAGAGCGTGCGCCCAGGCCCGGTCCACAGCCAGTTCGTAGGGCAACAGGCGGCGATCGAAGGGGAACGACCGCTGGAACTCGTAGAAGCTTTCGTTCGGGGCGCGGTCGAACCGCCCGCCCCACAATTTGTCTTGGGGGGCAGTCACTGCGCCGAGTCTCCTTGCGGCACGGTGACCGGCAAGGCGAAGAGATTGATGAAGCCCTCAGCGTCTTTGGGGTTGTAGCGTTTCATCGTGAAACTGGCGAGATCGGTGCGATAGAGCGAGTGGGGCGACGCCCGGTGCGTGACGCTGACATTGCCCTTGTAGAGTTTCAGGCCCACCGTGCCGCTGACGCGCTGCTGGGTGCTCTCGAAGAAGGCGTCCAGCGCCTGGCGCAGCGGTGTGAACCACAAACCGTAGTAAACCAGCTCGGCGTAGCGCAGCGAAAGCGCTTGCTGGAAGTGCGCCGTCTCCCGATCGAGGCACAGCGCCTCAAGCTCACGGTGCGCGATCACCAGCAGCGTGCCGCCGGGTGTCTCGTACGCACCGCGGGACTTGATGCCCACCAGGCGGTTCTCCACCAGGTCGGTGCGCCCAACGCCGTGCCCCGCGGCGGTCGCGTTCAGCTCCTCAAGCAGTGCTACCGGCCGAAGCGCGCGGCCGTTCACCCGGACGGGCACACCCGCCTCGAAGCCAACTTCGATCTCTGCCGGCGTGTCGGGCGCGCGCTCCGCCGGGATCACCCACTGCCACATCCTCTCCTCGGGAGCGTTCGCGGGGTCTTCCAAGCGACCACCCTCGTGGCTCAAATGCCAGATATTGCGGTCGCGGCTGTAAATGTTGGCCGTGGTCTGCTCGATGGGAACTTGGTGTGCGCGCGCGTAGGCGATGGCCTCTTCCCGCGAAGTGATTTTCCACTCGCGCCAAGGGGCGATGATTTTCAGCTCGGGGGCGAGCGCCTTGTAGGTGAGCTCGAAGCGCACTTGGTCGTTGCCCTTGCCGGTGCAGCCGTGTGCGACTGCATCGGCGCCCACCCTTCGGGCCATCTCGACCTGACGCTTGGCCAGTACCGGCCGTGCGAACGACGTGCCGAGCAGGTACTTGTGCTCATAGACAGCGCCAGCACGCAGGGTCGGCCAGATGTAGCCCGTGACAAACTCCGCGCGCAGGTCCTCAACGTAGGCGGAGGTGGCGCCAGTTTTGAGCGCCTTCGTCCGCGCCGCCTCGAGGTCCTCTTGCTGGCCGATGTCGCCAATCATGGCGATGACTTCGCAGCCGTAGGTTTCCTTGAGCCAGGGAATGATGATCGAAGTGTCTAGCCCTCCCGAATAGGCGAGGACGACTTTCTTGGGCACGGAGGCTCCTCAACTCAACAGCATCAGCAAGATGGCCTTCTGGACGTGCAGACGGTTCTCGGCCTGGTCATAAACAAGCGAGCGCGGCGAATCGATCACTCCGTCGGTCACCTCGCTACCCCGATGCGCGGGCAGGCAGTGCAGGAAGACGCCGTCGGGCGCGGCGAGCGCCATCAGCGCCTCGTTCACTTGATAGGGAGCGAAGATCGCTTCGCGCTGGGCCACTTCGTGCTCCTGCCCCATGCTGGCCCAGACGTCGGTGTAAATCGCCTGCGCGCCGGCCACCGCTTCTTCGGCCCGGCGGAAGAGCTCGATCTTGCCGCGGGTTTCGCGCGCTGCGCGGCGAGCCTCCGCAACGATCTCGGAAGCGGGCTCGTAGCCCGCGGGCGTGGCCACGCGCACGTTGGCGCCCACGCGCGCGCCAGCCATCAGCAGCGAATGGCAGACGTTGTTGCCATCTCCTACATAGGCGAGCTTCAATCCCCGCAGGCCTCCCAAGCGCTCCTCAAGCGTGAAGAAGTCGGCCAGCGCCTGGCAGGGATGGAAGCGGTCGGAGAGCGCGTTGATCACGGGGATGGAGGCGTGCTCGGCGAGCTCCTCGAGCACGCGCTGCTCGAATGTTCGTGCAACGATCCCCTGTACCCAGCGCGACAAGTTCCGCGCTACATCTTTGATGGATTCCCGCTGGCCGAGCCGCATGTCGGTGTGGTCGAGGAAAACCGCGCCCCCGCCCATGCTTTGGATTCCGACCTCGAAGGTCACGCGGGTGCGCAGGGAGGGCTTCTCAAAAATCATGGCCAGGAAGCGCCCGCCGAGCGCGCCGCGGTAGCGGTCAGGTCGCGCTTTGATGTCTGCGGCTAGGTGGTAGAGCTCACGGATGACGGCCGGGCTCCATTCCGCACCAGTCAAGAGATCACGGGTGAGCGTCAGAGTCGTGGTCAGGACGTTCATGTTCACCTCGTCGCCGCCGCGGCCATGGCCCGTGCGGGCACCGCAGGCAGGGGCGGAGCGGTGGCTGGCTTGGTCTGCCCGGTCTTGGCGAGAACCGTCCGAAACTTCTCCAGGAACTCGTTCACTTGCCGCGAAGTCACGATGAAAGGCGGCAGCAGGCGCAGCGTATAGTCGTGCGTGCAGTTGATGACCAGCCCCTGGCCTAGCGCTTGGGTGACATAGGGCGCACCCTCGACGGCAAGCTCGACACCTAGGATCAGGCCTTCCCCGCGGATCTCCTTGATGAAACTAAACTTCTGCTGAAGCAGCCCCAGGCCTGCCCGCAGTTCGCCGCTGCGGGCGCGGATATTGGCGAGCAGCTGTTCCTCTTCGACGACGGTCAAAAACTCGAGTGCGACAGCGCACACCAGCGGGCCGCCGCCGAACGTCGTGCCGTGCAGGCCGGGCGAGAACGCTCGGGCGAATTGCTCGCGCGCCAGAACGGCCCCCAGCGGCAAGCCGCCGGCGAGTGGCTTGGCCACCACCGCGATGTCCGGCTGCCCGTCAAAGCGCTGGTAGGCAAAGTGGCGGCCGGTGCGGCCGAGCCCGCACTGGATCTCATCGGCGATAAGCACGGCGTCCTGCTGGGTGGCCAACTCTCGCGCGCGCCGCCAGAACGGGTCGCTCACCGCATGGATCCCGCCCTCGCCCTGAATGGGCTCGATCACTATGGCGCAGACGGTGTCGTCAAATTTGGCTTCGAGGTCAGCCACGTCGTTCCAGCGCACGAACTCGACGCCAGGCACCAGCGGCCCAAAGGGCTCGCGATATTTTGCCGGAGCGGTGATGGCCAGCGCGCCCAGGGTACGCCCGTGGAAGGAGTTTTCAAGCGCGAGGAAGCGCGTCTTCTTGCCCATGCCGCCGACTTTCTGCCGCACATAGAGCCGCGCGAGCTTCAGCGCGCCCTCAATCGCCTCCGTCCCGCTATTGGTGAAGAACACGCGGTCCATCGCCGACCACTCCGCCAGCTTCCGCGCCAGAGGGCCCTGGAACGGATTGTGGAAGAGGTTGGAAACGTGGATCGCCCGTGCCGCCTCACGTCGGATCACGCGCACCAGCCGCGGATGCGCGTGCCCCAGGGCGTTCACCGCGATCCCACCGAGAAAATCGAGATACTGCCGACCCCGATGGTCGTAGAGATAGCAGCCTTTGCCGTGCGTGAAGACGACCGGTGGGCGCTTGTAAGTGTTCATCAAATAGCGGGTCGCCTCGCGCATCGAGCGCGCACCGCTGAGCTTCGCTTTTTTGCTCTTGCCCATCCCTCTCACCGCGGCCCGCTGCCCGCGGTGACGCTATAGGTCGGCGTCACCCGCGTGCCAGGGCCTTTGCCGCCGTTGGCAGCCGAGAGCAGGCCGCGCGGATGGCTGCCCCCGACGATGCGCACCTGCCGCACCCCTGCGGTCAACGCCCGCTTGCAGGCTTCGAGCTTCAGCACCATGCCGCCAGAGACCTTGTGTTCTCGGATCAGCTGTTCGATCTCATCCGCGGACACGGCCTTGAGCACTTTGTCGCCGTCGAGCACGCCGGCGACGTCGGTGAGATAGATGAGCCGCTCCGCCTGCAAGTACTCGGCGCAGGCCGCCGCCATGTGGTCGGCGTTGATGTTGTAGAGCTCGCCATCGGCGCCGAGACCCAGGCAGGCGGCCACAGGCACCATCCCCCCGCGCCAGAGCGATTCGAGGAATTCCAAGTTGACGCCAGTCAAGTAGCCGACAAAGCCAAGCCCGCCGGGCACCTCGTTATGTACCATCGGTTCCGCCAGGAAGCATGCGGCGTCACTTGCACAAACGCCGACGGCCGGGTGGCCAGCTTCGGAAATGGCTGCGGCGAGGCGCTTGTTGAGCAGGCCACCCAGCACCATGACAGCGACGTCGCGGGTTTCGCGGTCGGTGACACGCAGGCCATTCACGAAGCGGCTCTCGATGCCCATCTTTAGGAGCGTGGCGGTGAAAAGTTTTCCGCCACCGTGCACCACCAGCAGCTGATGGCCCTGGTGCGCGAGTTCGGCCGCCTGCCGTGCCACCGATCTCGTGGCCTGCGGATCCTCGAGCAGTGCCCCGGCAACTTTCACAACCATTCTCAGGCGATTATTCACTTGACGAAACTCCAAGCGAATTTGTCGCTGGCATTGCTGCCGCGACCTTGGGACTCACCCCGTTTGGCGCATCGCCAAGCGCCCTGGCCCGGATGTTCCGTGCCGCGTTTGTGTCCGCCGCTGCGGTCAGCCCGCAGTGAAGGCAGACAAAATCGTTCCTATTCCTGCGGTTTCTCGCGTCCACATTGCCGCACCGCGAGCACTGCTGCGAAGTATGGGCTGGAGAGACCAGCAATACCGGAATCCCCGCCAGCGCCGCCTTGTAGAGGATGAACCGCCGGAGCTGGCCGAACAACCAGTTGTGCAATCGTGCACGCTGACGACGCCGAGCCTTTATCCTCTCGCGGATGCCCTTGAGATCCTCGAGGGCGATGCCACAAGAGAGCTGTTGCGCCTTGCGCACGACGGCCTTGGAAAGACAATGGTTTACGTCCCGCTGATAGCGGGATTGTTGGCCTGAAATCTTCCGCAGCTTGCGCTGGGCAGCACGAGTTTGCTTGCGTTGTAGGTTCCGACGGCGATGGGAGAAGATGCGTCGTTGTTCCTCGATGAGCAATCCAGAGTAGGTTTGGCCATCGCTGTCAGCGAGAAGGTTCTGAATCCCGAGGTCGCAGCCTAACCAATCGCCGGCAGGCTGCATGAGTTGGGCAGCCACCTCCACGGGCTGTAGAAGGATGAATTTCCGCGATGGCCGCCGATAGCAGAGCACCGCCTGCATTTCCGACGACAGTTCGGCCCGCGAGAGGAAGGGCACGCCGAAGCCGTAGAAGGAAGTCGTTCCGTCCCTCTGGTAGCGGTGCCGGTACACAGGGATGGCCCCGTAGGGACGAAACAAGGCCCTACGGGTTCTGCGCCCTTTCGAACTGTAGCTGGCGGCGACCTTGCGAACCACCGCCGACGCCGCCGCGGACGGCAGTGAAAACTTGCCGCGGATTTCCTTATAGGTGCGCCGTTGCAGGGGAAGCCAATGCCACAGACGCTCGTGGAACGCGATTTCCGAGACGTAGTTGCACGCGCGGTTGAACCTCGATAGAAACTCGAGCAGCGCTTTGCTGTCCCTCGGAATCAGTCGGATTGAATGTGTCTTAGTCAAAGCAATAGTCGCCCACTCTCATAGCAGCGAAGCGGCCTCCTCAAAGCCCAGCATTCCGTTCAGATTTTGCACCGCCTGCCCGGCGGCGCCTTTGCCCAAGTTGTCCAGGCAAGAGACCACCACCAGCCGCTCGCCCGCCGAGTCGAGCGCGAAGCCAATGTCGCAGAAATTCGTATGCGCCACGTGCTGCAATTCTGGCAGGCTCCCTGCTGGCCAGATGCGCACCATGGGGCGGCCCGCATAGAATTTGCGGTAGAGCGCTTCGATTTCCTCGGCCGTGTGCGGCTGGTCCAGCCAAGCGTACAGGGTGGAAAGGATGCCCCGCGCGACCGGCAGCAGATGGGTGGAGAAGATCAGCTCCCCGAGCGCCAGGCCGAGATGGCCGGTGATCTCTGGCGTGTGGCGGTGAGAGAACAGGTTGTAGGCACGGAGATTTTCGTCCACCTCAACGAAGTGCAGCTCCCGCTTGGGCTCCTTGCCGGCGCCGCTCGCGCCCGATTTCGAATCGCAGACAATGCCGCGCCCGCGCTCGACCCAGCCGGCATCCACGAGCGGCCGCAGGCCGAGAATGACGGAGGTCGCGTAGCAGCCAGGATTGGCCACCAGCCGGGCCGACGGCAGCGCTTGAGCGTAGAGCTCCGGCAGGCCATACACGGCTTGCTCGAGGAGAGTCCGCGGCGGCGCCGGCAGGTTGTACCAGCGTGTAAAGGTATCCGGCTCGCGAAACCGGAACGCACCACTGAGATCCACCACCCGCAGACCCGCATCCAGTAGCGGAGGAACCAGCTCGAGCGAAGCCTCGTGCGGCGTGGCGAGGAACGCTAACCCGGCCCCGCTTGCCGCCACCGCCTCCACCGAGAAAGGCCGGCAGGGAGCCTCGCCCCAGCCACGGAGCTGCGGGAACAGTTCCGTCAGGCAGCGCACCGGTCGAGCGCCGTTGCGCAGATAAAAGATGGGCTTTTCGATTTGCGGGTGCCGCAACAGGAGCCGGGCCAGCTCGAAGCCTGCATAGCCCGTTGCCCCGACGACGGCGACCCGTTGTGGGTCTCTCATCGGAGCAACCCCTCCATCCTTTTTTGCACCGTGGTGCAGGCCGAGCGTGACGGCGTGATGACCAAGACCGTATCATCGCCTGCGATCGTGCCGGCCACTTCCTTGAAACGCTCGGCGTCCACGGCAGCGGCGAGTGGCTGAGCACCGCCCGGAGGGGTCCGCAGCACCAGCAGGTTGGACGCCGGGCGCACGTCGAGCAGGAATTCGCGCAGGGCAGTGGCCAGCCGCGGCACCGCAGGCTGGTCTTCGCTCACGGGGTTCAGCGGCTTGTAGCCGGCCGCGGTCTTCACCAGCTTCAGGTCGCGGAGGTCCCGCGACAGCGTGGCTTGGGTGACCTGCATCTTCATGTGTGCCAGCCGGCGCCGCAATTCATCCTGACTGGTGATGGCTTCGCTCGTGATCAATTTGAGGATCTGTCCTTGTCGATAGCGTTTCAGCGCGCCCACAGCCGAGCCTGCGACATAATATGCATATGACTGTATATTTATACGCACGCCAGCCTGCCCTGTCAACCGAAAAGTGAACCGCTTCGACGGCGGCCCGGAGGAACCGCTGCACACGCCGCGCACGGGTTGAGGCACCGGGAAGTGGGGTGCTATCCTCGCTGGATGGCCGATCCCACCATGGGGGTGTCACCGGCGGCGACGCTCGGGCAGGCCCAGGCGCTGCTGGAGGTGTCCGAAGCCATTGCCGCCCACCACGATCTGGGCGCCTTGTTTCACGACCTCGCCGGACGCCTGCACCACTTGGTCCAATTCGATTACCTCAATCTGGTCCTCCACGATCCCGCGCGCAACGTGATGCGCCTGCACATCCTCGAGACAGCTGAGCCCACCCGCATTCAACCGGGCCTCGAGAAACCGGTCGCTGATACACCGGCCGGCTGGGTCTGGGAAACGCAGCAGCCGCTGATCGTCGCAGAGATTGACCATGAAAGTCGTTTTCCTGCCCTGCTGGAGATGCTGCGGCAGGAGGGCGTGAAGTCGTTCTGCCTGCTGCCGCTCACCACCGCACAGCGGCGGCTGGGGGCCATGGGCTTCGGGCGCACCGTCGCCTACCGCTACTCGGGAGTCGAGGTGGAATTCATGCAGCAGGTCGCGCGCCAGGTGGCGGTGGCGGTGGACAACGCGCTCAATTACCAGCGCGTCCAAGCCTATCAACAACAGCTCGCCGAGGAGCGCGACCGCCTGCGCGTGCTGCTCGAAGTGAACAATGCGGTCGTCTCACACCTCGAGCTGCGGCAACTGTTCGAGGCCATCGCCGCCTCCCTGCGCCGCGTGATGCACCATGAGTACATCAGCCTGGCCCTCTACGACCCGGAAACCAAACGCATGCGTCTCAAAGTCTTGGACTTCCCCCAGGGCCGGGGGCTCATCCGGGAGGAGATGACCGTTCCGGTCGAAACCTCCCCGTCCGGCTGCTGCTTTTCGAATCGCAGGCCGGTGGTGGCCAACCGAGCCGACCTGGAACGGTACGACGCAGAGATCGCCCGGCTGTTGCTCGCCGAAGGTGTGCAGTCCCTCTGCTGCGTTCCGCTGGTCTCGCGGAACCGCATTCTCGGCGCGCTGAATGTAGCCAGCCTGCGCGATGGGGCCTTCAGTTCTGAGGAGGCTAATCTACTCGAACAGGTGGCCTCGCAAGTAGGCATCGCGGTGGAAAACGCTTTGGCGTTTCGCCAGATCGAAGAGCTGAAGAATAAGCTGGCGGAGGAAAAACTCTATCTCGAAGACGAGATCCGCACGGAGCTCAATTTCGAAGAGATCATCGGCGAGAGCCCGACACTGAAAGCCATCTTGAAGCAGGTGGAGACCGTCGCGCCAACCAATTCGACCGTGCTCATTCAGGGCGAAACCGGCACGGGCAAGGAACTGATCGCGCGCGCCATTCACAACCTAAGCGTGCGGCGCGAGCGCACCTTCGTCAAAGTGAACTGCGCGGCGATTCCCACCGGCTTGCTCGAGTCCGACTTGTTCGGCCACGAGCGCGGTGCCTTCACCGGCGCCATTGCTCAAAAGATCGGCCGGTTCGAGCTCGCACACCAAGGCACGCTCTTCCTCGACGAGGTGGGCGATATCCCGCTCGAGCTGCAGCCCAAACTGTTGCGCGTCTTGCAAGAGCAGGAGTTTGAACGCTTGGGCAGCACCCGCACCATCCAGGTGGACGTCCGCCTCGTTGCGGCGACCAACCGCGACCTTGCCCAGGAGGTCGCCGACCGCCATTTCCGCAGTGACCTCTACTATCGCCTCAACGTCTTTCCCGTCACCGTGCCGGCGTTGCGCGACCGCCGCGAAGACATCCCCACGCTCGCGCGCTACTTCGCCCAGAAATACGCCCGCCACATGAACAAGCGCATCGAGACCGTCCCCGCCGGAACCATGGACGCGCTCGTCCGCTACCACTGGCCGGGGAACGTCCGCGAACTAGAAAACCTGATCGAACGCGCGGCCATCGTCTCCGCTGGGCCGGTTCTCGAGGTGCCGCTCGGCGAACTGAGGCCGGCAGCCCAAGCACAGGGGCAAGGGATAGCCACTCTCGAAGCTGCTGAGCGCGAGCATATCCTGCGCGCTCTCGAAGCGACCCACTGGGTCCTCGGTGGCCCCCAAGGTGCGGCAGCACGACTGGGCCTAAAGCGGACAACACTCCAATCGAGGATGCAAAAGCTCGGCATCTCCCGCCCGAGCTAGTGCCGCTATTTCGGCACACGCCGGTATTTCGACGCGCTGCTGGACTTCTAACCGCGGCGAATATCCACCCGTAGCTAAAGTAATCGTAAGAAAAATAACAACTTACTTCCTGCTGCCTGATTTTCAGCTGTTTGGTCTTCGACCTGCCAAAACCGTCCCCGAGAAAAAGCTTATGTTGAGAATTAGCGTAAGGGAAGATCCAGCGCTCACCATCCTCGAACTTGAAGGAAAGCTCGCTGGTGATTGGGTAGCCGAGCTTGAGCGATGCTGGCGCCAAGCAGCAGCTCTACCCAACGCTCGACCGATCCGGGTGCGTCTCGGCGCCGTGAGCTTCATTGATCAAGCCGGCCGCGCGCTGCTGGCCGAGATGCACCGCCAGGGGGCAGAACTGGTGGCCTCGGGTTGCATGACGCGAGCGATCGTGGCGGAGATCACTGGCGTGGAGGACAGTTCCGGCTGCGGCCAATCCGCAGGGTCCAAATCGAAGAAGCACACTTTTTTCTTCTTCCTTTTCTTGCTGGTGCTGGTCGGATTCCGGCCGGCGGCGCGCGCTCAGGACCAACCACCGGTGCGGCTGACGCTCGAGGATGCCGTGCGGCTAGCCCTGAAACAGAACCCGCAGGTACAGATCGCGATTCTGAATGTGGCCCAGAGCCAGCAGGATCAGGCCATCGCGCTTGCCGCGCTCCTTCCGCAGGCACAACTCGGCGTCTCCGACGCCGTGATCCGCCGCAACCTCGAAAGCAATTTTGGTCGACGGCTTCCGGGCATACCGCAGCATGCGGGGCCCTTCCAGGTCTTCGAGGCGGGACCTCAGTTCTCGACGCCGGTATTTGACCTGACGCTGTGGCGGCGCTGGCAGGCCTCGCGGCAGGGCGTCCGCGCGAGCGCAGCCGATCGCCAGTCCGTGCGCGAGCAAACCGCCCTGCTGGTTGTCTCGCAATATCTCGCTTGCCTCCGCGCGGTCGCCGACGTTCGCGCAGGGCAATCACGCGTGGAGTTGGCCCAGGCGCTCTACGATCAAGCCGCCGACCTGCAAAAGAGCGGTGTCGGTACGGGCATCGACACGCTGCGCGCCAACGTCCAGCTGCAGAACGAAAAGCAGCGGCTGATCGTGGCGGAGACGGGGCGGAAGACCACCCTGTACGGCCTGGTGCGCCTGCTCAACCTGGACCCCCGGCAAACCGTCGAGCTGGCGAATGAGCTGAGCTTCTTCGAGACCCCGGAGGTCCGCGTCGACCAGAGCTTGGAACGCGCTTATGCGACGCGGCCGGAGATGCAAGCGCTCATCGCGCGCGAGCGTGCGGCGTACGACCAGAAGCGCGCCGCCAGCGTTTCGCGGCTGCCGGCGCTGCGCTTCGGCGGAGGCTGGTCCTATCAAGGCGTCTCCGCCACGACGGGAATTCCCGTGTACGAGTATCAAGTTGGCGCCCAGATGCCGCTCTTCACCAGCGGGCGCATCCACGCCGAGATCACCCGCGCCGAGCTGGAGTTGAAAAAGATCGCGCAGCAACGAGACGATCTCCGCAATCAGATCGCGCTCGAAGTGAAGATAGCCATCGCCAATCTCGAGTCGGCCCGCAATGAAGTGCAAGTGGCCAACTTGGGTGTCCAGCTCGCGCAGGAAGAAGTCACCCAGGCTCGCGACCGTTTCCAGGCCGGCGTGGCCAACAACATCGAGGTGATTTCGGCGCAGGATGCCCTGGCTCGCGCCAACGACAACCAGATTGCCGCGCTCTTCCGTTACAACCAGGCGCGAGCGGACCTGGCCCGCTCGATCGGGCAGATGGAATCGCTGTACACGAAGTAGGGGGGAGACCCATGACCATGATTGAAGTCGATGTCGGGCTGGAGAACTTCGACAAGGTGCCCAAGCTGCCGGAACCGCCGCCGAAGAGAGCGGCGGGCCTTACCTGGGCGAACCCTCTTTTCCGCCGAGCCGTGTACGCCGGCGGCGCAGTGGTCGTGCTGGCGGCCGCCAGCTTGTTCTGGCACTTCCATTTCCGGGAGAGCACCGACGACGCGCAGGTGGACGGGCATATCGCGCCGATCTCCGCAAAGATCTCCGGCAACGTCATCGAGGTGCTCGTGGACGACAACCAGCCGGTGAAGGCCGGCCAGGTGCTGGTGCGCATCGACCCGCGGGACTATCAGGCACGCGCCGACCAAGCTCGCGCCGCCCTCATGCTCGCGGAAGCGCAGGCGAAAGCGGCCCAGATCGGCGTTCCGTGGACCCGCGAGGTTACCCAGAGTGGTGATTCGAACGCCTCGGCGCAGGTGGCCTCTTCTGAGGCAGACTACGCGCGCGCAAAGCTGGCCTACGAGCAGGCCTCGAGCGCCGACCTCGCTTACGCTCGCGCCAATGTGACCAAGCGCCAGGCGAGTTATGAACTAGCTAAAGCCGACCTCGAGCGCATGAAGCCGCTGGTCGCCAAGGCGGAGATCTCCCAGCAACAGTTCGATAGCTTTGTGGCCGCGGCGCGCGTGGCGGAAAGCGAACTCAAGGCTGAGCAGGAACATCTGGCGCAGGCGGAGAAGAACGTGGAGATCAACAAGGCCTCTTTGTTGGCCGCCCAGGCGCGAATCGAGCAGGCGCGCGCGGGCCTTTTGCAGGCGCGGGCCAACTTCAAGCAGGTACCCATCCGCGCGGCGGATGCGGCATCCGCTTCGGCCAACGTCGCAGCCGCGCGCGCCAATCAGGAAGCCGCCGAGTTGCAGCTGAGCTACACCACCATCGTCGCGCCGATCGATGGGGTGGTGACCCACAAATCGGTCGAAGTCGGGCAAGTCGTCGGACCCGGACAGGGCCTGCTGGTGCTGGTGCCGCTCGACGATATCTGGGTCACCGCCAATTTCAAGGAAACGCAGCTCGCCAAGGTGCGCGCGGGCCAGAAAGCTGAAGTCAAGGTGGACATGTACGGCCGAGCCTTCGCCGGGCATGTGCACTCCATCGCCGGGGCCACCGGATCGCGGCTGAGCCTGCTCCCGCCTGAAAATGCCACCGGGAATTTCGTAAAGGTCGTGCAACGCATTCCGGTGAAGATTGTGCTGGACCCCATCCCGCCGCAGAAAGCGACTCTGCGACCGGGAATGAACGTGGACGCCACGATCGTGATTCGCTAAGCGCGGATGAAGCTCGAGGAGTGTTCGAACGGGAACGGCCATGAACAGGTGGCTTGCAAAAATCCGCAACGAGAACGGCGAGGTCAATCCCTGGATTATCGCCGTCACGGTGACGCTGGCGACATTCATGGAGGTGCTCGATACCAGTATCGCTAACGTGGCCCTGCCACACATCGCCGGCAATCTCTCCACCGGCGTGGACGAGAGCACCTGGGTACTGACTTCCTATCTTGTATCGAACGCCGTCGTGCTGCCGCTGAGCGGTTGGTTCTCTGCGCTGATCGGCCGGAAGCGCTTCTACATGCTCTCAGTGGCCCTGTTCACCGCGAGCTCGTTCTTGTGCGGGCTGGCCCCGAACCTGGGCATGCTCGTATTTTTCCGCGTCCTGCAAGGGGCGGGCGGCGGTGGCTTGCAACCCAGCGAGCAAGCGATTCTCGCCGACACCTTTCCACCGGACAAGCGCGGGATGGCTTTTGCCGTGTACGGCGTGGCGGTCGTCGTGGCCCCGACACTGGGGCCCTGGCTGGGCGGATGGATTACCGACAACTATAGCTGGCGCTGGATTTTCTACATCAACGTGCCGGTAGGCATTCTGTCGCTGCTCTTGACTTCGGTGCTGATCAGCGACCCACCCTACATGGAGCGCAAGAGCTTCCGCAGCGGCTTGAAGATCGACTACATCGGCATCGGTCTGCTGAGCCTGGGACTCGGCAGTCTGCAAGTCGTGTTGGACAAAGGCCAGCGCGAAGACTGGTTTGGATCAAACTTCATCCGCGCGTTCGCGATGCTCGCCATAGCGGGTCTTGCGGCTGCCATCTGGTGGGAGCTCCGGCAGAAGGAGCCCGCGGTAGATCTACGGATGCTGGGCGAGCGCAATTTCATGCTCTCCACAATGGCCATGTTTTTCCTGGGCTTCGTCCTATACGCGAGCACGGTGCTTCTCCCGCAGATGATGCAGACGCTGCTCGGCTATCCGGCGGAGACCGCGGGTCTGGCACTTTCTCCCGGCGGCTTGGTGATCATGGCCACGATGCCGGTGGCCGGCGCGTTGGTCTCCAGGGTGGAGGCGCGGTGGCTGATCATCGGCGGCACGCTGGTCAACGCTGCGGCGCTGTTCACGATGGCCCACTGGAATCTGGAGATCGATTTCCGCACGGCGGTATACGGACGCATGCTGCAAGGTTTGGGTCTGTCCTTTCTATTCATCCCCATCAATATTGCGGCGTTCAGCTTCGTGCCCAAGGAGAAGACGAACAGCGGTACGGGGCTGATCAACCTGGCACGCAATATCGGCGCCAGCATGGGCATTGCCACGGTGACGACTCTGCTCGACCGGCGCAGCCAATTTCATCACCAGATCCTGACCAGTCACGTGCACCCTTCCAATTCCGCCTACCGCGTGCTGGTCGAGGGCACCAGCCAGCGACTATTGGCCGGGGGCTCGAGCGCGGCGCAGGCGAACGCGCAGGCGCACGGCATGTTGTCTGGGCTGGTCCAACGGCAATCCGCCATGCTGGCCTTCGTCGATAACTACTGGCTGCTGGGGGTCATTTTTCTTGCGGTCATCCCGCTGATGCTCTTGATGAAGAGGAGCAGGCCGCCAGCCGCTGTGGTCCCGGTGCACTGAACGGGCCGCGGGCAGAAAGGAAGAG
>DATFXF010000212.1:0-5048 GCA_035258565.1 Candidatus Acidiferrales bacterium | reverse complement strand
ATTCTGGTGGTTCGTCGGAATTCGGTTGAAATTTGCCTGGGGCTAGCAACCGGCGCTTCTATCTGGCAAGTGACCCTCGATCGGGTAGATCGAGCGCAGTGAAGTTTTTCCCTGCTGCGAGACTTTCCTGCCGAAAAAATTGGGCGGTGACGATTATAATATAAACCTTCTCGAAAAAAGTGGTGGTGGTGCGCAGTTTCTTGAAGAGAACTTGACACACTCCTAAACGCATGACGCATCCGTTCAGTTCAATTTAAGGACGAAAACAGAGCTTTAACTGTAGGTTGGCAGACGAAATAACCCGCCTCCTCCGGCAGCTTTGGCGGGAAACTTAATCTTGACAAGTCGGGATAGCTGGTGGATATTCCAGCCGATTTGGATTTCATTGTCGGAGCCGTCGCCGGGGATAAGCCGACCGGCCTTTGTCGCCGCCTATGGCGGCTCACTTAATAGTTATGCGCACTATGCGAACTGACAGTCGCTTCCCGCCGGCCCTGCTTACAGCCCAGCTGAGGTAAAGCTAGGCGGACACCACAAAAGCCGGAGGGAGTGGACGAGGACCACAATGAAATGTCAGCGGTGTCAGCACGAGAACGAGACGGGCGCAAAGTTCTGCGAGGAGTGCGCCGCGCCCCTGGCGCGGGCATGTGGAAATTGCGGCCGCGAGCTCTCGCCAACGGCCAAGTTTTGTCCTGAGTGCGCCTACCCAACCGGATTGGCGCCAGAAGCCCCACCGCCCCCGCGCTTCACCTCCGCCGAGAGCTACACCCCGAGGCACCTCGCCGAACGCATCCTCAACTCGAAGGCGGCCCTCGAAGGCGAGCGCAAGCAAGTGACCGTGCTGTTCGCCGACCTGAAGGGATCGATGGAACTGCTCGCCGACCGCGATCCCGAAGAGGCGCGGAAACTTCTCGTTCCTGTGATCGAGCATATGATGGAAGCGGTGCACCGATATGAAGGGACCGTTAACAACTTGATGGGCGATGGCATCATGGCGCTGTTTGGTGCACCGCTTTCTCATGAAGACCACGCCGTGCGCGCCTGCTACGCGGCGCTTCGAATGCAGGAGTCGGTGAATCGCTATGCTGACGGAGTGCGGCGGACAGAGGGTGTGCCGATTCAAATCAGAGTGGGATTGAACTCCGGAGAGGTGGTGGTTGGTGCCATCGGCAACGACTTGAAGATGGACTACACGGCGATCGGGCAGACGGTACATCTCGCAGCTCGGATGGAACAGATGGCGACGCCGGGATCGGTATTGATGACGCCAGATGCTCTACGGTTAGTTGAGGGCTATGTGCAGGTGAAGCCGCTCGGCCCGGCGAGCGTCAAGGGATTAACTGAGCCGGTGGAAGTTTATGAAGTTACCGGAGTTGGCGCCGCGCGCTCTCGCCTGCAAGCCACCGCCGCGCGCGGACTTACGCGCTTTGTCGGGCGCGATGCTGAAACCGAGCAGCTTCGAAAAGCGCTTGAACAAGCGCGCTCAGATCATGGTCAGGTGGTCGGTGTCGTGGCAGAACCGGGTCTCGGTAAGTCGCGCCTGTTCTTCGAATTCATCCACTCGCATCAAACCCAGGGGTGGCTCATCCTCGAAAGCGCCTCTATCTCCTATGGAAAAGCCACACCCTATTTGCCCGTCATCGATCTGCTCAAAGCCTACTTTAAAATTCAAGACCGCGACGATCAGCGGGAGATTCGCGAGAAGGTGACCGGCAAGCTGCTCCCCTTGGATAAGTCTCTGGAGGCCACGCTACCTGCCTTCCTTTCACTCTTAGATGTGCCGGTTGATGACCCCGCTTGGCAGGCACTCGATCCTTCCCAACGCCGCCAGCAGACCCTTGGCGCCGTCAAGCGGCTTTTGCTTCGAGAGAGCCAGGTCCAGTCGCTGATCTTAGTATTCGAAGATCTGCACTGGATCGACTCCGAGACCCAGGCGATACTGGAGAGTTTAGTGGAAAGTCTGCCGACGGCGCGGTTGCTCCTGCTGGTGAATTATCGTCCCGAATACCAACATGGTTGGGGAAGCAAAACTTACTACACCCAACTGCGGCTCGATCCGCTGCCGCCTGAGAGCGCGGGAGAAATTCTCAATTCAGTTCTAGGGAATGACCACGGACTTCAGTCCCTCAAAGAGCTTTTGATCGAACGAACAGAGGGCAACCCTTTTTTCCTTGAAGAAAGTGTTCGAACGCTGGTGGAGACAAAACTTCTGGCGGGCGAACGAGGAAATTATCGTCTTATCGGACCGATTGAAAGCAGCCAGGTGCCGGCTACGGTACAAGCCGTGCTTGCCGCGCGCATTGACCGGCTGCCGCTTGAGGAAAAGCAGCTCCTACAATCAACTGCGGTTATCGGCAAGAATGTTCCCTTCTCCCTCCTGCAGGCCATTACTGAATCATCTGACGAGGAACTCTGTCGCGGCCTTACCCACCTCCAAGCGGCGGAGTTTCTCTACGAGACTAGTCTCTTTCCAGATCTGGAATACACATTTAAGCACGCTCTCACCCACGAAGTGGCGTACGGAAGCCTTCTCCATGATCGCCAGCGCGCTCTGCACGCGCGGATCGCGGAGGCCATCGAGGCGCTATATCCTGATCGGCTCATCGAGCATGTCGAGCGGCTCGCCCATCACGCCTTTCGGGGCGAGGTGTGGGAGAAGGCAGCGGTCTACCTCCGGCAGGCGGGCGCCAAGGCCTTTGCCCGATCGGCCAACCGGGAGGCGGTGAGCTGCTTCGAACAGGCGCTGACCGCGTTGCCGCATCTGCCGGAGCCCCGCGAGACGCTGGAGCAGGCTATTGATCTTCGCTTCGACCTTCGAACTGCACTCCTTCCGCTCGGAGAATTCGAGCGGATCTTCGGCTGTCTCCGCGAAGCCGAAGGCCTGGCGAGGACGCTCGACGATCAACGGCGACTCGGCCAGCTGTCCGTCCATCTGTGCCACAACCTCTTGCTCACGGGTCATGCGACGGAAGCCCTCACGTTCGGCCAGAACGCCCAGGCCATTGCCGAGTCGCTTGGGGATGTTCCACTCCAGGTGACGGGAAATTGGTCCTTGGGCACGGCCTGCGTCTACACGGGCGACTACCGGCGGGCCGAGAATCTTCTCCTGAAAGCCTTGCAGTTGCTCGACAGCGATCGGAGCCGGGAACGCTTTGGCCAATCCGCATTTCCTGCCGTGAGCGTCCGCAGCCATTTGACTTGGGGTTTTGCCGACCAGGGAAAGTTCAAGGAAGGGATCGCCTACGGCCAGGAAAGCCTCCGCCTCGCCGAGGCGCTCGACCACCCCTATAGCCTGGCCTGGGCGTGCTGGGCTCTCGCCTATCTCCATCTTGTCAGGGGGGAACTTGATCACGCCGTCCGTCTGATCGAACGCGGCCTGGCGCTGACTCGCGAGTGGAACCTGACCTTCTTTTCTGCGAGCAACACAGGAGGCCTGGGCTACGCGTACGCGCTCTCGGGGCGGATAGCCGAGAGTATCCCGTTGCTGAAGCACGCGCTGAGCGCTATGGAGACCATGGGATACGGACTCATACAGCTGCTTTCGCTCGGGTATCTGGGCGAGGCGTACGTCCTCGCCGACCGGCTCGATGACGCTCTCGAAGTCGCCGGGCGCACCCTGACCCTTGCCCGCGAGGGCGGTCAACGCCCCTACGAGGCGTGGGCCCATCGCCTCCTCGGTGAGATCACCGCTCGCCGCGATCCCCCGGAGCACGCTGACCGCCACTACCGTGACGCGCTCGCGCTCGCCGAAGAGCTCGGAATGCGCCCGTTCGTCGCCCACTGCCACCTCGGCCTCGGAAAGCTCTACCGGCGCACCGGCAAGCTCGAGCAGGCTCGCGAGCATCTCACCGCCTCGACGACGATGTACCGCGAGATGGACATGCCGTTCTGGCTGGAGCTGGCGGAGGCAGAAATGAGGATACGGGCATGAGGGTGCAGCCGTAAGCGCAGCAGGGGCGCATAACAGCACGTTGGACCGGACCGCTGGCCCGCGTTCGCTCGCCGCGGCCGGTCAACGTGAGCGTTAGACGCAACATAGCAAAGGAGGCAACAATGACACAGTTACCCGCTACGAAGATCGAGGAGTTGAAGCGAGAATTGCGCGGAGAGGTTCTTCTTCACGGGGACCCGAACTACGACGCCGCGCGTCGGGTCCACAACGGCATGATCGACCGCCACCCCCGCCTGATCGCCCGGTGTCAGGACGTGGCCGACGTCATCGCATCCGTGAAGTTCGCCCGCGAAACCACGCTCACGCTAGCCATCCGCGGTGGTGGACACAACGCGGCGGGTCTCGGCACCGTGGACGATGGTCTCGTGATCGATCTTTCGCCCATGAAGGGCATTCGGGTCGATCCAGCGGCGCGCACCGCCCGGGTCGACGGCGGTTGCGTCTGGGGAGACGTGGACCACGCCACTCACGCCTTCGGGCTGGCCACGCCGAGCGGGTTCATCTCGACAACCGGCGTCGGTGGCCTGACCCTCGGCGGCGGCATCGGCAACCTGACGCGCGGCTACGGCTTGACGATCGACAACGTGCTCAGCGTAGACGTGGTGCTGGCGGATGGGCGCTTCGTAACGGCCAGCGCCGACGAGAACCCCGACCTCTTTTGGGCGGTCCGCGGCGGCGGGGGCAACTTCGGCGTAGTCACCTCCTTCCTCTTTCAGCTACACCCCATCAGCACCGTGTACGCCGGCCCCATGCTATGGCATATGGACCAGGCCCCCGAGGTAATGCGCTGGTATCGGGACTTCATCCTGGCCGCGCCGGAAAACCTTGGCGGGTGGTTTGCCTTCCTCAAAGTGCCACCCGGCCCGCCGTTTCCAACGGAGCTGCACACCAAGACGATGTGCGGGGTGGTCTGGTGCTACACGGGGCCGCTGGACCAGGCCGAGGCCGCCTTTGCACCCATCCGTCGCGTCGGCCCGCCAGTGGTTGACTTCGTTGGGCCGCTCCCGTTCCCGGCGTTCCAGAGCATGTTTGACCCACTCGTGCCAAAGGGAATCCAGTCGTACTGGCGTGCCGATTTCGTGAACGAGCTGAGTGA
>DATFXF010000211.1:0-9733 GCA_035258565.1 Candidatus Acidiferrales bacterium | reverse complement strand
AACGTCGGTCGGCCATCGTCATAGGTTCGACCCTTTGCCGGGATGGTTGGCGTAGGTGGCTAGTTCGCGATGGAGCCTCAGGGAGCAAATGTCAGGAGCATCCTGATAACGTGCACGATGGGAGTCAAAGGCTTCGTTCGTAATAGTCAGCGTGAAGTCGCGTGGCTCGTTCGAGGTTTCCCGCACGCTGAAGGTGTACTCACGGACTGATGGTTTGGCCTCGAAGCCGACGTACTGGACGATGATGTTGTCACCCACTGGGCACCTGCTTTGAACAGTATGTCAGCAGCCGCAGGAAAGGCTCAAAACCAACTCGTACAGCAGGTTCTGATCGATGATCGATTTAAAGAATGGCGCTACCCAGCAGGGGTAGGCTTCCCCCCATCTTAGAGTGCCCTGCCGCATCGGGCAGCGTTGTTGTGCGTTCGTTTAGATGACCCTCGTCGCACATTGGCGAAAAGGCTTCTTCGTCGCAGTGCTGAGCCCAACACTGCTATCCGCCAAGCGTGTTTTGCATATCCGAGTCGTCCCAATGATCTTGTTCGTTTTCCGGCAGAGGTTCCAACTCCGCTTGCAGTGCTTCGCTAGGCGCTGGCCGCTCGGCGTCTGGTAGCTCTCGCTTAGGGTCTTCGCTCATAATCCCTCCGCTGACTAAAAGTGTATCAGGTGGGAAGGAGCGCGCTGTGGCCGCCCCTGGCCGCGAAGCGCGGCGCAAGGAGCTTGGCGCAGGGTTTAGTACATTCCGCCCATGCCGCCGCCATGGCCTGCGCCTGCCGCGGCCTTCTTTTCCTCTTCCTTGATGTCGGCCACCAGGGCTTCGGTGGTCAGCATCAGGGCGGCGATGGACGCGGCGTTCTGCAGTGCCAGACGGGTGACCTTGGCCGGGTCGATCACGCCGGCCTTGACCAGGTCGCCGAACTCGCCCGTCTCCGCGTCGAAACCGAAATTCTCATCCTTGGACTCCCGAACGCGGCCCGCCACGACAGCGCCTTCGTGACCCGCGTTCTGCGCGATCTGACGCAACGGCTCCTCCAACGCCCGCTTGACGATATTCACGCCGATGACCTCGTCGCGGTCAACCTTCAGCTTGTCGAGCGCCGGGATGCAGCGCAGCAACGCCACGCCGCCGCCGGGCACGATGCCTTCCTCGACTGCAGCGCGAGTGGCGTGCATGGCGTCCTCGACGCGGGCCTTCTTCTCCTTTAGCTCGGTCTCGGTCGCCGCACCCACCTTGATGACGGCCACGCCGCCAACCAGCTTGGCCAGGCGCTCCTGGAGCTTTTCCTTGTCGTAGTCCGAGGTGGTCTCCTCGATCTGAACGCGGATCTGCTTGATGCGGCCCTCGATCTCGTTGGCCTTGCCGCCGCCTTCGACGATGGTGGTGTTATCCTTGTCGATCGTCACCTTCTTGGCGCGGCCCAGGTCCTCGATCTTTACATTCTCGAGCTTGATGCCGAGGTCCTCGGTGATCGCCTTCCCGCCGGTGAGGATGGCGATGTCTTCGAGCATGGCCTTGCGACGGTCGCCGAACCCGGGGGCCTTCACCGCAGCGCACTGGAGCGTGCCGCGTAGCTTATTCACAACCAGGGTCGCCAGGGCCTCGCCCTCGACGTCCTCGGCGATGATCAACAGTGGTTTGCCCATCTTGGCGATCTGTTCGAGCAAGGGCAGCAGGTCCTTCATCGAGCTGATCTTCTTCTCGTGAATCAGAATGCGACAGTCTTCAAGTACGCACTCCATCCGCTCCGGGTCGGTGACGAAGTAGGGCGAGAGGTAGCCGCGGTCGAACTGCATCCCTTCGACGACCTCGAGGGTCGTCTCCATCGTCTTTGATTCCTCGACGGTGATGACGCCGTCCTTGCCCACCTTCTTCATGGCCTCGGCGATGATGCTGCCAATCTGTTTATCGTTGTTGGCGCTGATCGTGCCCACCTGCGCGATCATCTCGCCCTTGACGTCGCGGTGGAACTTCTTGATCTCGTCTACGGCGATTTCGACGGCGCGCTCGATGCCGCGCTTGAGCGCCATAGGGTTGGCGCCGGCGGCCACGGTCCTCACGCCCTCGCGGAAAATGGCCTGCGCAAGCACGGTCGCCGTGGTCGTGCCGTCGCCGGCCACGTCCGAGGTCTTGGAAGCCACCTCACGCACCATCTGGGCGCCCATGTTCTCGAGCGGGTCCTTCAGCTCGATCTCCTTGGCCACCGTCACGCCGTCTTTGGTGATGACGGGCGCGCCGAACTTTTTCTCGATCACGGCGTTGCGGCCTTTGGGGCCGAGCGTGATCTTTACGGCGTCAGCCAGGATGTTGACGCCGCGCAGGATGGACTGGCGCGAATTCTCACCAGTCACGATTTGCTTAGCCATAGGACTTCATCCTCCTCGGTGATTGAGAATTTCGAGCCGCCGGACCGCTTCGTCTCCGAAGCGGCCGGTCGGAGAAAGTTACTTCTTGCTCGTCGCCGCCTTGGCGGCTCCGCCGATCTTCGCCAGGATTTCTTCCTCGCGAAGGATCAAGTATTCCTCGTCTTGGATCTTGATATCGGTGCCACTGTACTTGCCGAACAGGACTCGGTCGCCCGCCTTAACGTCCAGCGGGACCCGTTGGCCCTTCTCGATCTTTCCAGCACCGACGGCGATCACCTCGCCCTCCTGGGGTTTCTCCTTGGCCGTGTCGGGGATGATGATGCCGCCCTTCACGGTCTCCTTTTCCTCGATCCGCCTGATTAACACGCGGTCATGCAGGGGGGTTACGTTGACAGCCATCTTTCGTTAGCCTCCGTTCGATGAATCGGAATGTGCCCTGGCGGAGTGCCTATGCTGCTTAGCACTCCTCTGAAGCGAGTGCTAATATAGCAGAAAGAATCTCCTTGTCAAGCGATTAGCAGGCACCCGAGAAATCCCCAAGCAGTCCCAATTTCTGCTCCAAGTCACTTATTTATAATCATTTATTTATGTCGCCTTTTTCCGACAGTTGGCCATTGTATTGCTCAGATGCCTCTCGTTACAATCCCACGATGATGGCCCTCGTCTATATTCGTCTGGTTGGTTTTGCCGCTGGGACGTTGGTCCATCTCTTCCTGGCGATCCTGGTGGCCGGCTACCGACGTCCGCGAACGGTTGAGCGGGTGCTGTTTTTCCTGGCGCTCGCGCTGTTTCTGTTCTACGCCGGAGCGTTGCTGGCGCTCAACGCCCAGCTTTATTATCCGGATCCTCCCACAGCCACCTTGGCCTTCGCCGTCGTTTTGGTGGCGCTTGGCCTCGGTTTCCTTCCGCCGCTGCTCGTGCATCTGCACGCGGCTTATGAACACACCTCCGGTGGGGCTTGGCCCGTCTGGCTTCAGGCCGTGGTGTGGGCCGCTTACCTCCCCCTGGCCTATTTCGCTCCGGTGGCCTCCCCGCGCCTGTTCGAAAGCCTTCGTTTTGAGTTTCTCCAGCCAGGCAGCGGGGTCGGCTTTTCCTACAGCCTGTGGCTGGGAGCCGCGCTCTTCGCCTGTGTCATCTTTCAGCGCCGGTTTCAGAGGCGTGCCGCGGACAAAAGGCAGCAACAGTTCCATGGCGCGCTGATGATTTTCTTCGGCACGACCTGCGCTCTTGTGATTTACACCTACTGCCTGGGCAGACTGCACGCCCCGGCCTGGTCGGCGGCGTTGGCCACGGCGGTGATGCTCGCAGCGCTCGTGCCCAGCTCGCTGCTAGGCTACTTCATGCTGCGTTTCAATTTTCTCGAGATCGGTGGGCAGCGGAACCTGGTCTATGCCGTCTCGGCAGCGTTCCTTGCGCTGCTCTATTTGAGTGTGGTGAGGCGAGTGGAGACGTGGTTGGAGCCGGCCCTGCCGCCCGATGCCACGGCCAGCATCCTGCTGTTTGTTCTCGTGGTCTTCTTCGAGCCGCTCCAGCGGCGAGTGGGGCGCGCCTTGCGCCACACCTTCGAGCGCCAGGTGGGCCGCCTGCAACGCCTGGGCAGCGAGCTCCAGCGGGAAGCCCATCGCGGTGATCTCGCGAGGCTGGTGGAGTTCCTAGAAAGCCGTATCCGGCAGGAGCTCGAACTGGCCGTGGTGCGGCTCTGGTTGCGCGGCCGTCCTGCTCGCGAGGAAGCCCGAGTGCCTGCCGCGGGTCGGCCCGTGCGTTTTCCTCTGCGCACAGCCGATGACGAAATCGGGGTGCTCGAGGCCAGGGCCTATGCTGCCCGAATCTCCGGCGAAACCTACGCGGCGCTGCAATTTCTGGCCGAGCAACTACCCGCGGTGATCAACCTGTGCCGCCTGATCGAGGAGAAGTTGAAACTCGAAAGGGAGCTCGCTGAGCGCGAACGCCTGGCGCTCGTGGGCCAGATGGCCGCCAGCATCTCGCACAACTTGAAAAACCCGCTGGGCTCGATGAAGACATTGGTCGAGCTCCAGCTAGAGAATCCTGAACTGCCCTCGAGCATGCGTAAGGACTTGGAGCTGGTGGTCACGGAGATCGACCGGCTGAGCTTGAAGCTGGGGCAGTTACTGCGCTACGCCCAGCCGCCCGTGCGCTCAGCTGCTGGCCAGGAGCGCGTCGCGGCGGTGGCCCTGGCCGACCATCTCGTGGCCCTATTGAGTCGCCAGGCCGAACGCCGAAACGTGAGGCTTGTCCTTGAACGGGGGGAGAGGGAAACGTTTGTGCGGGGCTCGGAGGAAGCGTTGAGCGACGTGCTCTCGAACCTGGTGGTGAATGCCATCGAGGTTCTCCCGCAGGGCGGCTCGGTGCACGTTCGCGTGGAGCGGCGCAACTCGATACTGGTGCTCGAAGTCACCGACGACGGCCCGGGAATTCCGCCCGTGCTACGCAGCAAGATCTTTGAGCCGTTTTTTACCACGAAGCCGAGTGGGACAGGTTTGGGCTTGGCCATTGTCGAGCGCCGGCTGGCGGAAATAGAAGGGAGAATCAGCTGGGAAAGCCCCGTCGAGGACGGTCACGGAACGCGGTTCACCGTGACGCTGCCCGTTGCGGAGTAGAAACCCTATCCTAGCCCCGTGTGCGGGCTTTGGCGGGAGAAGGACCATCATGCGAACCATCTTGATTGTGGATGACGAGCCCGCGGCGCGCTACGGGATGCGCCGCGCGCTCGAGCATAAGTACCGCATTGCGGAAGCAGAGACGGCGGCAGCGGCGCGGGAAGCCGTGCTACGGGAGCGCCCGGACGTCGTCCTGCTCGATGTGGTCATGCCCGGCGAGGATGGCCTGGCGGTGTTGCACTGGCTCGGCGAGCAGGGCCACGAACTGCCGGTGCTCGTCGTTTCCGCGCTCGATACCGCCCGGACCGCGCTCGAGGCGTTGAAGGCGGGGGCCAGCGATTATCTCGTGAAAGGTTTTGACGTGGAAGAGCTGCGCAAGCGCGTGGCCAACCTGGTGAAGTTGGTTGAGCTCGAGGAGGAAAATAAGCGGCTGCGGCAGCGGCTCGTCACCGAGGGCCAGTTCGGGCCTCTGCTGGGCACCAGCGCGGCGATGCGCCGCGTCTTCGAACTGGCCGAGCGCGTCGCCGCCGCGGATACCACGGTGCTGATCCTAGGCGAGAGCGGGAGCGGGAAGGATCTTCTCGCGCAGGAGATCCATAATCGTTCGTCGCGCGCCGGACGACCGTTTGTGGCCGTGAACTGCGCGGCTCTGCCGGAAAACCTGATCGAGTCGGAGCTCTTCGGCTACGAGAAGGGTGCCTTCACTGGCGCCGTGCAGCAGAAGAAGGGCAAGTTCGAGCTGGCTTCGACGGGCACGCTTTTCCTCGACGAAATCGGCGACATGAACCCGGTGACCCAGGCAAAAGTGCTGCGCGCACTCGAGAATCGGACGATCGAACGTTTGGGCGCCACCGAATCGATCCATGTGGACGTTTCCGTGATCAGCGCGACGCATCGCAACCTGCCCGAGGAGATCGCCGCGGGGCGCTTCCGTGAGGACCTCTATTACCGTCTGCGTGTGGTGACGATCGAGCTGCCGCCGCTCCGCGCGCGCCGAGAAGATATTCCCGTGCTCGCCGAGGCGTTTCTCAAGCTCCATGCACGTCGTCATGGTCGCTCGGCGCGGCTAACGCGCGAGGCGATGGAGGCGCTGGTTCGCTACGACTGGCCGGGCAACATCCGGGAGCTCAAGAACGCGCTTGAGCGCAGCCTCATCCTTGCCCGTGGGGAGGAGATCGGACTTAAAGACTTGCCCGAGGAGATCCCGAGTGGCCAGCCGCTCACGAGCCTGCCGGGCAGTCCCCACCGCGATCTGCTGCTCGCCGAGCCAGACTTCCGCGAGGCGAAACGCAAGTTCGAGGTCGCCTATCTGAGGGGGAAGCTCGAAGAATATCGCTGGAATGTCTCCCGCACGGCGCGGGCGATCGGTCTCCACCGCCAGAGCCTGCAGGAGAAGCTGCGTGAATTGGACATCCAGCGGCCGGGAAAGGGATGAGGACCTGGGTCGAAACGGTTTGCTTCCCGGGAACGCCTATTCAAGAATAGAGTGCATGAACCGACGCTGGCCATGGAGAATCTCGGCGTGGGCAAGGTAGCCAGTGAGCATTACATCGAGTTTCGCAGTGTGACGAAGGCATTCGACGACCATGTGGTCCTCGACGAGGTCAGCTTCTATGTGGATCAGGGCGAGACGTGCGTCATCCTCGGCCGCAGCGGAGTCGGGAAATCGGTCACACTGAAGCATATCCTCGGCTTCCTGAAGCCCGACGCCGGGCGCGTCATTGTAGCGGGAGAGGATATCACCGACTGGACCGAGGACCAACTCATCCTCATCCGCCGGCGAGTGACGATGGTGTTTCAGTCCGGCGCGCTGTTTGACTCGCTGAGCGTTTGGGAAAACATCGCCTTCCCGCTCGAGGAACGCGGCGATCTCTCCGCCGAACAAATCGAGGCACGCGTGCGGGAGTTGATGGAGATGCTGGAGGTAGCGGAGTACGCCCAGAAGCTTCCCTCCGAGTTGAGCACGGGCATGAAGCGTGCTGTAGCCATTGCGCGAGCGCTGGCCCAGGACCCGGAGGCCATCCTCTACGACGAACCGACAACCATGGTCGATCCGCTGATGGCCGCGCACACCAGCGATCTGATCCTGAAGCTCAAGGAGAAATTCCGGAAGACTTCGGTCGTTGTTACCCACGATACCCACTTGGCAAAAAAGCTGGCCGACAGTGTCGTCTTCCTGCACGAGGGTCGGGCCGCCTTCTTCGGCACCTGGGCCGAGTTTGAGGCCACGAGCGACCCCTTCCTCAGGAATTTCCGCCTGCAAGACGAACTCATCCCTCGACTGGATGTGACCGCGTGAGCCGGTCGGGGACTGTTCTCGAATCGGCTGGCGATCTCCTCTCGTGCGGGTGACCACGCGTCTCGGAAAGACAATTGAGCAACGGGAGCGGACACCGAGATGACCAAAGAGTTCAAGCCTTACGTGTCGGCAGATTCTCAAGAACCAGAGATGACGCTGAAGGCCGTGCTGCTGGGAGTCCTCCTGTCGGCCTTGTTCGGCGCCGCGAACGCCTATCTGGCGTTCAAGGCCGGCCAGACCATTGCGGCCACCATTCCCGCGGCGGTGATCGCCATCGCCGTTTTCCGGCTGCCGTTTTTTCGCGGTGGGGTACTCGAGCAGAACCTCACCCGCACCGCCGCTTCCGTCGGGGAAGCGCTGGTCGCCGGCGCCGCATTTACCATTCCGGCTTTTCTGCTGGTGGAGATCGGCGGACAGGCCGTCTGGCCAGATTTTGCAGGCCACTTCTGGGAATCGGTCGTGATGCTGCTGGCGGGCGGCCTGCTCGGCATCTTTTTCATCATTCTCCTGCGCCGGCCACTCTGCGTGGAGTCGGACCTGCCGTTTCCGGAAGCCACCGCCTGCGCAGAAATTGTCAAGGCGGGCCAGCACGGCGCGACCGACGCGCCGCGGTATGTGTTCGGTGCCCTGGGGCTCGGCGCCCTACTTCAGTTCTTTACCAACAGCCGCGGGTTCGAAATCTTCCGCGATTCCATGGGCGGCTTCCTCGCTTTTCCGCGTGCGGTGATCAGCCATTTTGACTTTGACAAAAAGCCGATCGGCTCGGTGGCCGCCACCGGGGGGATGCCATATGCTACGCCCTCTGCTTCGCCGGCCCTGATGGGCATCGGCTACATCATCGGGCCGCGACTCTCGGCTATCAATTTCTCGGGCACCGTGTTTGCCTGGTGGGTCTTGATTCCGCTGGTGCTTTTCATCGATCCCGACCTCCCGCGCCGCTTGGCTTCGCCAGCGGGTGTGCCCGCGTCGTGGGCCGTGCTCAGTTCGAGCGTCTGGTACAACGTCGTTCGGCCCATGGCGGTGGGTGCGATGCTGGTTTCGGCGGTCTACACGCTCTATTCGATGCGGGAGTCGTTGTGGGCTTCGCTGCGCGGGGCCATCGAGGTGCGCGGCCACGCGGCCGCTGCCGCGGTCGAAAATCGTTTGGACCAGGATATCCCCCCGCGCTGGATCGTGATTTCCATCGCTGCCCTGGTCGTTCCCATCGGGCTCATCTACTACCGATTCACGGGTCAGGTGGGGGCCTCGGTGCTTGCGGCTCTGGTGATGACGGTCACCGGATTCGTCCTTTCGGCTGTGGGAGGGTACCTCGTGGGGCTGATCGGCAGCAGCAACCAGCCCACCTCGGGACTCACACTCTCGGCGCTCGTGATTGCTGCCCTGTTGATGGTAAGCGTTGGTGTCCGCGGTCTCGCAGGCGTTGCTGCGGTGCTCGGAGTGGCCTCGGTCGTGTGCATCTCCTGCTCGGTTTCCGGCAGCTTGATTCAAGACCTCAAGGTGGGCTTCCTGCTGGGCGGCACGCCGTGGAAGATGCAAGTGGCGGAGGTGATCAGCGTCACCGTCCTGGCGTTTTTTCTAATGTTTCCGATTATGGCGCTGCACAAGGCTTATGTCATCGGGAGCCGCGCCTTGCCCGCCCCGCAAGCCGGTTTGATGGCTGTGCTGGCAAAAGGCATTGTCGGCGGCGAAATGGCCTGGGGGCTGGTGGTCATGGGTTGCGTCTTCGGGATCGGGCTGATCCTGATCGATGCGCCCGCGCCCATGCTGATTGCCGTGGGGATGTACCTGCCGTTTGAAACCACCTCTGCCATATTCGTGGGTGGTGTGTTGAAGTGGCTGGCCGATCGCATCGCTCAGGGGCGAAGGCTTTCACCGGCCGGCAGGGAGGCCTATGAACAGCGTGGAACGCTGCTGGCCTCAGGATTCATTGCTGGCGAAGCCATCCTCGCCATTGTCCTCTCGGTGGCCTTCATCGCCGCGGAGAAGTTTGGCTTCCCCGATTTTTCCGTGACCCGGCTGCTGACGGGGAAAGGGGAACTCCCGCTTCTTGCGCGCTGGGGGGGGCGGTTATCCTTGATCGTGTTTGGCGTCGTGGCCTTCACGCTTCTGCGCACTCCCTTGCGGAAACGCCTGCCCGAGTGACGCCCGGCCAGCGGTAGCGACTCATCTCTAAGGACGCCGGCCGTGTCAAGCGGTTTTTTCCTTTTCTTTTTCCTCTATTTTTGCTCCGTTCGAGCACACTCACCCCTCCGCGCGAAAGGTGCCCGTTTGCTCGGCGGTCGGTATTGATTCCTTTGATCGGTGTTCACCCTACTCGCTCAGCCCGTGTCACGTCATCAATTCGGTGTTACCCACCAAGCATCTCTTCGGTCATGGAAAACCATGATGAGTTATGCGAACTCCCTCCAGTTCAGGGAGGCGGGTAGCCTAATCATTTTGCCGGTCACGAAAG
>DATFXF010000210.1:0-4405 GCA_035258565.1 Candidatus Acidiferrales bacterium | reverse complement strand
AACGACGCCGCCATGCAAGCGTTGGGCAGCTACAAGGGTGGAAGCATGCTCTTTCTCGGCCTGGGCACCGGCCTCGGCTCTGCCATGATCGTCGACGGACGGCTGGAGCCCATGGAGCTCGGCCACCTCCCCTATCGCGACGCTACTTACGAAGATTACGTTGGCGTTCGCGGTCTTAAGCGCTTCGGAAAAAAGAAGTGGCGCAAGTACGTCGCCGACGTGGTGAAACGCGTGGCCGTTGCCCTCCAGCCTGACGACATCGTTCTCGGAGGGGGCAACGTGAAATTACTCAAGCAACTACCCAAGGGCTGCCGTCAGGGTGACAACGCCAACGCATTCCTGGGCGGCGTCCGGCTTTGGAGGAAAGGAAACTCTGCATGAGTACCGGCATTGCGCCACTCACTGAGCGGCGGGCGTGGAACGCCCTCAAATCTCATTATGAAAAGATCCGCAACGTTCACCTGCGGACACTATTCGCGGAAGACCCCAAACGCGGCGAACGGCTAACGGTGGAGGCTGTTGGACTCTTCCTGGACTACTCTAAGAACCGGGTGACGGACGAAACTCTCAGGCTTCTGTTGCAACTGGCACAAGAGTCCGGCTTGCAGCAACGCCGCGACGCCATGTTCAGGGGCGAGAAGATCAACATTACCGAGAAGCGTGCAGTGCTGCACGTGGCTTTGCGCGCTCCGAAGAACGAGGCGATCGTGGTCGATGGTGTGGACGTGGTGCCCGAAGTTCACGCCGTCCTCACCAAGATGGATAGCTTTGCCCAGCGCATACGCAACGGGTCCTGGAAAGGTCACACGGGCAAGCGCATCCGCAATGTCATCAATATCGGAATCGGTGGCTCGGACTTGGGCCCAGTGATGGCGTACGAAGCCCTGAAACACTACAGCGCGCGGGACATGCGGTTCCATTTTGTCTCCAATATTGACGGAACAGATTTCACCGAAGCCGTGTGCGATCTCGACCCCGCAGAAACCCTGTTCATCGTTTCTTCGAAGACCTTCACAACGCTGGAGACGATGACCAACGCGCACACCGCGCGGGAATGGACGTTGAAGGGACTGGGCGGCGAGGAGGCTGCAATCGCCAAGCATTTCGTCGCTGTTTCAACCAACGCCGCAGAGGTGTCGAAGTTCGGTATAGACGTCGCTAACATGTTCGGTTTCTGGGATTGGGTCGGTGGCCGGTACTCGATGGATTCTGCCATCGGTCTTTCGACCATGCTGGCCATCGGGCCGGACAACTTCCGTAGCATGCTCGGCGGCTTCCACCAGATGGACGAGCACTTCCGCACGGCGCCCTTGGAGCGGAATCTACCGGTGCTGATGGGCCTCCTCGCGGTCTGGTACAACCAATTTTTCGGCGCACAAACCGTCGCGGTGCTGCCGTATGAGCAGTACCTCAAGCGGTTCCCGGCTTACCTGCAGCAGTTGACGATGGAAAGCAACGGCAAGCATGTGACGCTGGAAGGAGTGCAGGTGGACTACGACACGGGTCCCATCTACTGGGGCGAACCAGGTACCAACGGGCAGCACTCGTTCTACCAGTTGATACACCAGGGCACGCGCCTAATCCCGAGCGACTTCATTGCGTTCGGTAAGCCGCTGAACCCGCTGGGTCGGCACCACGATATGCTCATCGCAAATGTTTGCGCCCAGACTGAGGCTCTGGCATTCGGTAAAACGCCTGAACAGGTGAAGGCCGAAGGTACGGCGGATTGGCTGGTACCGCACCGCGTTGTCCAAGGTAATCGGCCGTCGACCATCATCCTGGCCGAACAGTTGACGCCGGAAGCACTCGGAAAGTTGGTTGCACTCTATGAGCACAGCGTGTTCACGCAAGGCACGGTTTGGGGCATCGATTCGTTCGACCAATGGGGCGTGGAGCTGGGAAAAGTCCTGGCGCAGCGGATCATCCCGGAACTCGAGAACGTGAAGGCGCCATCGCTGGCTCATGATAGTTCCACCAACAACGTGATCCATCGTTACCGGAAACTCAAGGAGCGATCATGATGACTCGCGGATATGACCAGCCACTATATATCCTGCCCTTCGACCACCGTGGCTCCTTCGAGACCGGAATGTTTGGCTGGAAAGGTGCCCTGACCCCAGACCAGACAGCAACGATCGCTGCCGCGAAGCAAGTGGTCTACGATGGCTTCAAGACCGCTATTGCGTCCGGAGTCCCCAAGGAGAAAGCCGGTATCTTGGTCGATGAGCAATTCGGTGCCGCCATACTTCGCGACGCGGCGACGCAGGAGTACGTCACCGCCTGCCCGGCCGAAAAGAGCGGCCAGGCGGAATTCGACTTCGAGTACGGCGAGGACTTTGCCAAACACATAGAGACCTTCCGACCGACCTTCTGCAAGGTTTTGGTGCGCTACAACGCCGAGGGCGACCGGGCTCTAAACCGGCGGCAGGCGGTTCGCCTGAAGCGGCTGTCGGACTACCTGCATAGTGAAAGTCGCAGTCTGTTTATGTTCGAGCTGTTGGTACCGGCGGAGAAGGCGCAGCTTGAAAAGCTCAAGGGCGACAAGAAGGCCTACGATCGCGAGCTGCGCCCGCGACTTATGGTCGAGAGCATCGAGCAGCTTCAGGACGCACAGGTAGAGCCGGACGTGTGGAAGATCGAGGGGCTGGACCGCCGCGAGGACTGCGCGAAGGTTGTGGCGACCGTGCGTCAGGGCGGTCGCGACAATGTCAGCTGCATCATCCTGGGGCGTGGAGAAGACGACAAAAAGGTGCGCGAATGGCTGACGACGGCGGCCGGCGTGCCAGGCTTTATCGGTTTCGCCGTGGGTAGGACCGACTTCTGGGAGCCACTTGTCCACTGGCGCGACAAGAAGACGACGCGGGAGGCCGCGGTGAATGAGATGGCCCGCCGCTATCGCGAGTTTGTGGACGCTTTTGAAAAAGCTCATGCCCGTGCCGCATGAGCAGAAAAGAGAACGCCAATGGGGAAAGACGCGGTGAAACTGGCGCCCTCGATCCTTGCGGCGGACTTTGCCCGTTTGGGTGAGCAGGTGGCCGAGGCAGAGCGCGCCGGAGCGGACCGCATCCACGTTGATGTGATGGATGGGCGCTTCGTACCAAACATCTCGATGGGCGCGCCGATCGTCAAGGCTCTGCGGCGGGTGACGCGCTTACCCCTGGAGACTCATCTGATGATTTCGGACCCCGACTCTTTCCTCGACGAGTTTGTCGAGGCGGGCTCCGATTCGTTTTTGGTTCATTGGGAGGGCAACGCCAATTTGCATCGCACAGTGCAACGCATCAAGGCCTTGGGTAAACGGGCTGGCGTGGTCATCAACCCGGCAACCCCAGCGGCGGCACTGGAGGAAATCCTGCAAGACGTCGAGCAAGTGCTGATCATGACCGTCAACCCCGGTTTCGGGCATCAGCGCTTTCTCCCCACGACTCTGCCCAAGATCCAGCGGGTCCGGCGGATGATCGAGCAGATGAAGCTGGAGTGCGATGTGGAGGTGGACGGTGGCATAGATGCAGAGACCGCTCCGTTAGCGGTAACCATGGGAGCGAACATTCTGGTGGCTGGAACGGCGGTTTTTGGTGAGAACGAAGGAGTGGCCGCAGCAATGGAACGGCTGCGAGCCGCCATCGCGCAATTGTGGAAAGAACCTCAACGAGTAGAGTGACGAACTCGACAAAGGAGTGAGTTATGCAACTAGGAATGATCGGCCTCGGAAGGATGGGGGCGAGCATGGTACGGCGGCTCCTCAGAGGAGGACACCAGTGCGTCGTCTTCGACATGTCTCCGAAAGCAGTTGCCGAGTTGGCGGCGGAGAAGGCGACGGGAGCCTCGTCGCCGGAAGACCTGCTAAAGAAGCTGACAAAGCCGCGCGTCCTCTGGCTGATGGTCCCGGCAGCCGTTGTGGATGAGACGATTGTCAAGGTGCTGCCCAGCCTCGCGCCGGGCGACATCCTCATCGACGGCGGCAATTCCTATTACATCGACGACATCCGGCGGGCCAAGGACCTTGCGCAAAGGCGCATTCATTACGTGGATGTGGGAACCAGCGGAGGAGTCTGGGGGCTGGAGCGCGGTTACTGTATGATGATCGGCGGAGATGACAAGGCGGTGCAACACCTCGATCCTATCTTTGCCACGCTTGCACCGGGCATCGGGGACATTCCACGCACAGCCGGGCGGGAGAAGATCGGCGGAACCGCGGAACAGGGCTATCTGCACTGTGGCCCGAACGGTGCTGGTCATTTCGTGAAGATGGTGCACAACGGCATCGAGTACGGCATCATGGCCGCCTATGCCGAAGGTCTCGGTGTGTTGAAGAGCGCAAACGTAGGCAAGAAGCAGCATGAGATCGACGCAGAGACGACCCCTCTGCGCGATCCGGAGCGCTACCAGTACGAACTCAATCTGC
>DATFXF010000209.1:0-2635 GCA_035258565.1 Candidatus Acidiferrales bacterium | reverse complement strand
ATCTGTTTGTCGAGCTTCGCCACGCGCGCCAAGGCTTGCTCGAGGCAAACAGCGTCGCCTCGAAGCGTGCGCTGCAAGACCGTCATGCCGGGAAGCCCTCACACCGGCGTCGCTGGCCGCCCGCTGGATGACGATGTCGCCGCGCGGACCAACGGCGGAGGTCCGCAGAATCGACGACCCCCGCGGCCTCCTGCCGTTCTACGGAGCTACTATTCGCAGATCCAGCCGCCGCGAACGTCGGGCACTTCTGTGCGCTCGGGATCGAGACTCCGTCGGCCCGGTTGCCACCGAGGTAGAAGGCGTTGATGTCGACTCTTTAACTCGGCGCCGCCGTTCTCAGAGTTACCGCTCTGGTTGCTCTTCAGGTTCGTGCCCGCCGCGGCCGCCTTGATGTGGGTGTCGTTGGCGATGTTGCCGTTGACACGGTTGCCGCCAAGTGTGTTACCGGTACCCTCGACGACGATGCCGGCACCGCTGTTCTGGCGCACCGTGGCCTTGCGGAACTGGTTATTGCTTCCCGTCGGACCGATCTCCACACCCTTGCCGGTGATGCCTGACACGGTGCCGTCGCGCACGTCATTGCCCTTGCCCTCGATGCGTACCCCGAGCGGGCTGCCGCTCACGGAATTGCAGCGCACTAGGTTGTCGTCGCTCGTGAGCTTGATGCTCACCGCGTTCGCGCCGCTCGCCCGAACATCTTTCACATCGAACCCGTCGCTGCCCGCGATCAACCAGCCGATGGTGTCATTCTTGGCGTCCGAGCCGATGATTGCGAGCTAGCTGGAGCCCAAGAGCGTCCACCCGGGCAACTGGTTGTTGGCCGCCGTCATGTGCCCGCCCGTGCACTGAGTGATCCTGAGCGACTTCGCACCACCGAGAACCATGTTCTCGGTCGTGTTGCCAACGAGACAAACCGCATCGTTGTCCTTCGCATTGTTGTACGCTTGCTGAACTGTCGCGACTCCTCCGGTTCCGACCTTGATGGTGCAGACAGCCGTCGAGTCCTCAGGGCAGCTAGCATGTTGGTGCCCTGTTGCCGAAGTCGTTGCCCTCTCAGGTGTTGTTCAACGCGGTTCATCACAGTACAATCCTGCACGCTGGAGCGAGCTACCACGATAGCTTGCAGTCACGCCCGGCCGCGCGTTCAATGGCGTTCGCGCTCGGCAAGGCACCACGCTCGCGAGAAGTGATATTCGCCCGGCTCCCACGCTCATAGAGGAAACCCGCTGCCTCGAGCGTATAGTCCATGGATCCACTGCCACCGTACCTGTTTTCCGAGGGCGTGGATCCGCTGCTTCGTGAGCCCCCACGACCTGCTCGTGAACTCGGCTGGGGCCCCGAGAAGGCCGATCCACTGAAGGAAGATCAGATTCTTCCGCTCCCGCTCCCGGCGAAGTCCGGGCAATTGCTGCGCCATGCGGTCTTTGGTCGGCGGCTCTTTGAAGGAGTCCGCGTTTTTCGGCAAACCGGGCGGCAGCTTCAACTGAAACTCCGGCGGCAGAGCCCTTTCTTCCTCTGTAGTCCTCCGGCTCTGGGCATCCCTTGCGTCTACCACGCCGCCACCACTCCCGTGGCTTTGATTGCGACCTTTGCAGCTCTCGCCGGCTCTTTCTGACGACGTGGATGTCCTGGCCGGTAACGCAGTCTGGCTCAATGCTCATTGCATTTGCGGCCGGGCGGTCGAGGCGCTGGGCGGTACGGCGCATCGGCAACGTAATCGACCTTTTGACGGGATTCGCGTAGGCGTTCTCGATCCAGCTAATTCACTTTGGCTCTCATCGCCGTCCAGCGCCCATCCGACGGCACCGGCAGCCAAGCTGCCTCCATCTGCGTCGGCGCGCCCCGCTGAAGGGTGGCGCAGGGACCCCATGAACTGATCGAGAAAGCCCAGCAACTCCTGCTCCGCCACGTGGCGGGAATATTCGTATCTGTCCTGCAGTAGCTGAAGGAGTCGATCCGCCTGGTCGTCCGCGCGGTCCAAGTCGTCGTCAGTCAGCCTTTCCCATCGTCCCTTGAGGTGATTGCGCAATGTGTGCGTCACGGAGTCTCCTTGGGGAGACCGCGCTCACGGGCGCCCACAGCGCCGTGTCGAATGCGGGATCGCTCGCGCTCGGCCGCGCATTTTCGACATGCACAACCAAGCGGTGTAGCGAGCCCGGATTCGCCTCGACCTCGACGAGCCGGCATACCAGCCCCAGCTCGTCTTTATTGGAAGCCGCTTGCGGACGCTCCGGCCACATGAGGAAGCGCGGGCGCCGGTTACAGTGCGCGCGCCTGTGACGGCACCGCCCGGTTCGTTGGCGGAGCAGGTCACGTACTGGAGGTGGCGGTCGTGGACGGGCGACTGGTACGCCGACATGTCCGGCCGCGTCAGCCTTTCGCAGCAGTTGACTTTAGGTCTAGGCAACGTTATGAAAATGGCTGCTTCAGGGTTTGGAGTGGGTGGTTCCTACATCTTGGGGTCGGCCCCCTCGTCCTGGATTCCCGTTTTCTCGGGTATTCCCACTCCTACCATTGCCTGCGTGGTATGAGCATCGAGCTAATGGATAGCCCCACGCACTCCGTTTCGCCACATGATCACAAGCCGGGGCCGCCTCCCACCGCTTTAGCTGGCGCGCGCCTGGCCGGCCCCGGG
>DATFXF010000208.1:0-2804 GCA_035258565.1 Candidatus Acidiferrales bacterium | reverse complement strand
CAGCCTGCTTTCGGATTTTCTGCCGCTCCAGGGGATGCGCGCTGCCGCGCTTTTTCTGATCGAGCGCATCGGCCCATTGCGTCGGGCGATCATGCAGGAAGGTGTGACGCCGTGGGCATCTCAGCCTCGCCTCATGCGCGGTGAGGCGTTGTAGCGCTACAATCGTTGCGCCGGCTCCAGACCGAACAACGCCTGCCCTGCGGATTCGAAATTCGATAGATGCGCCTGTCCCTGCGCCAGCGGAGTGTGCAAATCCCGGAACCGGCGTTCGAAAGGACTGCCTTCGAAAATGGCGGTCGTACCCGCGGCACGATAAGCAAAATCCACTACCGCCCTGGCCGCCTCGATCGCGCCGGTGATGGCAAGCCGCAGGTGCGCACGCTGCTCAAGCGGGAGCGCGCCCGATGCCGCCGATGCGTTCCACACCTCGGCCAGCATCTGCAACAGAAATGCTCGCGCCGATTGCAGGCCTCCGGTGGCGCGCGCGACGCCGGACTGGATCACCGCATTGTCGCGCAGCACCGTGGCCGAGCCCAGACCTCCGCCAGAGGTCTTGGTCCGTGCCAGCTGCACGAATGCTGCCAGGCTCGTACGCGCGATCCCGAGCGCGACCCCGCAAAAGCCTATGCCATAAAGCGTGAGCAACGGGATGTTGTAGAGCGGCCCGTTCTCGCGGCGGTCGGCGGCGGAGTCGCGCCACGTGGTGTATTCTTCTGGTACGAATAAATCGGCGACCTCGTAGTCGTGACTGGCGGTGCCGCGAAGCGCGAGGACGTGCCAGGTGTCCAGAATGTGCGCCTGCTCTCGATGGAACAGCATGGTGCGATTGATCGGGTTACCTCGCTCATTCCGGCGCGGCTGGTCGGCGGTTTCGAAGACCGTTGAATGGCCGCCCATCCACGTGGCGTTGACGCTTCCGCTTGCAAATCGCCTGCCGCCCGAGCGACCACTCAGTTGTCAGCTAGCTATCGGCATTTCTTAAGGAGGCGGCTTCCCCACTCAGGGCCGGGGAAGCCCTGGGGAAGGCGTACAGCGCGTTCCCAGAGGTGCGGGCTAAGTAGGGTGCCCCCAGGCCCGCAGAACACGCCTAGACCCGGTTTCTGGCCCGGCGCGCCGCTCTGCGATCGCTGGTAGAATGTCTTCGAGGACCAACGGGCCGGTCTCGCCCATGGCTTTGCGGGTTGCACGCGGACTGTTTCGACTGTGGCTGGTCCTCTCTGTTCTGTGGATTGTTCTGGTAGGCGTGTGGGCGGGAGCAAATGTATTCCGACCACCAGCCTTCGTGTTGGCGCTCGGGTCGGCGTTGGTCTGGGCGTTTAGAGGATTTCGCTCGTCGGGCTCAAAAAGGCTTCAAGCCGAAATCCCCGCAAGCGCGCCCGGCCTTGGAGCCCAGCAGACGAGTAGTCCGGCTGAAGGGGTTTCAGCCCGCCGTCTGGGTGAAGATGTTTCAGCCCGCTTGGGGAAAGAGCTTGAAGCAGGGGGCTTAGCTTTTTCCGATCTGGATAAGTGGCGTGACGAAATCTCGCGCGCTCAGGACGCGGCCGTCGCCGAAGCGGACCGCGCTTACGCGGCGGCCACCACCGACGCGGAACGCGCTCACGCGCTGGCCAGCACCGAAGCGGAACGGGTCCATTGCCTTGGCTTGTTCAAGCTGGTTCAGGATATTAACGAGCGGTACGCCGCCGAGCAGCCAGAACTGTCGCAATTGCGGGAATTGGGCCGGAAGTATTACCTGACAATTGTCGCCCATGAAGCGTCTATCGAGAGCACACCAGAGGGATACTTCCGTCCCGACAGACTGTTGGCGATTTTGACGCGCGAAGTAGCCGCCGGGCGGATGTCTCCTGATGAGAAGCTGTATAAGGACATCCGCAGGCTGAACACCGGCCCTCCGGCCAGCCGCGCCTCGCCGCCATGTTGAAACGGCGAGGAAAGTGCCCGGCCCTGCGTCGAGGCCGGGGTAGAACGTTACACCACTTACCGTCTTGGCTGGATGCGTTATCCGCCCTCAGCCAGCAGGCTCGCCTCTCGCGCGGGTCCCGCTTCCGATATCCTGCGATGTGCTCCCGGCCCGTGAGGGGATCGGATGCATTTCCGTCAATGGAAACGGCGCGAGTTCATCACGCTTCTCGGCGGCGCTGCCGCGTGGCCGCTCGCGGCACGCGCACAGCAGCCAACGCCGATAGTCGGCCTCGTCTCTGGTCGGGCGGCCGATGCCTCCCCACGCGATGTCGCTGCATTCCGTAAAGGCCTCAACGAAACCGGCTACTTCGAAGGCCAGAACGTTGCGATCGAATACCGTTGGGCAGACGGGCGATATGATCGTTTATCGGACCTGGCGGCCGATCTCGCTCAGCGTCGGGTGAGCGTGATCGCCTCGCCGGGCACGACCGCGGCCGCACTCGCAGCCAAGGCTGCGACCACAACGATCCCGATCGTGTTCGGCGTCGGCGACGACCCGGTCAAGCTCGGTCTCGTCTCGAGCCTTGCCCGGCCGGGCGGCAACCTGACCGGCATCAATTTTTTCAGCACCGAAACTGTCGCCAAGCGGTTAGGGCTGCTGTACGAGCTGGTTCCCAACGCCATTCGTATTGCGGTGCTGCTTAATCCCGCCAACGCGCCGCAGACCGAGGTCATGTTGCGGGACATACCGGCAGCGGCTGGCGCGATCGGACTGCAAATTCAGGTCCTCAATGCCAGCACCAGCCGCGAAATCGACGCGGCCTTCACCACGATCGCACGCGATCGGGCCGATGCCCTCTTCATCGCCCCTGATAGTCTCTTCACCAGTCGCCGCATTCAAC
>DATFXF010000207.1:0-21038 GCA_035258565.1 Candidatus Acidiferrales bacterium | reverse complement strand
GCTCGAGCACAAGGTGCGCGTCGGTGACCGTCGGCTGCACGCCACGGCCATAGCAGATCGGCCCCGGATCGGCGCCAGCGCTCTCCGGGCCCACGCGCAGCGCGCCCGCACGGTCGAAACGCGCGAGTGAACCTCCCCCCGCTCCGACCGTGTGAATATCAAGCATGGGCACGGCGACCGGCAGTTCCGCTAGCTGGGATTCGTTTGTGATGCCGATTCCTCCCTCCACCAGCGCCACATCGGTCGAAGTCCCACCCATATCGAGGGTGATGATGCGATCGTAGCCGGCCAGCCCCGCAACGTAGCTGGCGCCCAATACGCCCCCGGCCGGCCCAGAGAGAATCGTGCGCACCGGTTCGCGCGAGGCCATGCGGGCCGAAACGATCCCACCGTTCGACTGCATGATGCGCACCTGGGTCGCGCGGGGAGCCTTCCGGCCTGTCACTTGGGCCGCTTCGATTGCGATTTCCGCGAGATATCGGCTCATCACCGGCAGGAGATACGCGTTGATCACCGTCGTGGCGGTGCGCTCGAATTCGCGGAACTCGGGAAGGATTTCGTGCGAGATAGAAGCAGCCAACCCTTTTGCGCGCAGGGCGTGCGCCACCGCCCGCTCATGTGCTCGGTTGGCAAAGGAAAACAACAGGCAGACAGCAACCGCCTGCGCTCCGCTGCGCTCAACCCTTCCGAGGATGCGAGACAGCTCTGCGCGCGTGGGCCGCGTGAGCGCGCGCCCGTCTGGGCCCACCCGCTCGTTGAGCCCAAACCGTCGCTCGCGCGGAACGAGCGGGGCTGGTCTCTCCACGAAGAAGTCGTAAAGGCGCGGCCGCGCCTGCCGGCCAATCTCGAGCAAGTCTTCGAAACCGGCCGTGGTGACCAGAGCCACGCGCCCGCCGCGACGCTCGAGAAGGGCGTTGGTGCCCACCGTTGTCCCGCAAATGAGATCGAGACACTCCGCCTGCTCGCCGGATTCGGGCGCGGCGAGGATGCGGCCGAGTGCTTGGCCGATGGCCTGGGCTGGATCCTGCGGGGTCGAGGGCACCTTCAGGATTCGGATGGCCCCCTTGCGCACATAGAGGCAGTCGGTGAAGGTTCCACCGGTATCTATAGCGATGCGCATCCGCGGCGCGATTCTATACGAGGATGCAGCGCCGCGGAAGGAACGCTAGGCGAGGGACAGGTTGGCCTCGGCGTTGAGCTGCGTGTCGGCCCATTCGCCCGCCAGGAGCCTCGGGTAAGCGGCTGCCGCAATCATCGCAGCATTGTCGGTGGAGAGTTGGCGGCTGGGGAAATAAACATCGAAGCCCCGGAAGCGGCCCTCTTCTTCCCATACCTGGCGCAAGCGGCGATTTGCAGCCACGCCGCCCGAAACCAGAATCGTGCGCGCCTCCCGATTTTCTGCCGCGGCGAGCGTGCGGCGGACCAGATCGTCCACCACGGCTTGCTGGAAACTCGCGATCAGGTCGAGCGTTTGCTGGCTACAGAGCGGCCGCAGCTGCTCGGCTTGGCGTTCGCCCTGTGTGAGAGCCCGGCGGCGCCGCTCGATCTCCGGCTGAAGCCCCGGATGGGCGCGGACGTAGTAGAGGACCGCAGTCTTGATTCCGCTGAAGCTGAAATCGTAGGGATTGCCTTTCATCTTGCGCACGCCGAAGCGCACCGCGTCGGGGTCGCCCTGTTCGGCAAGTTGGTCAATCACCGGCCCGCCCGGATAACCAAGCGCGAGCAGTTTGGCGACTTTGTCGTAGGCTTCGCCGGCAGCGTCGTCGCGGGTCTGGCCGATGCGCCGGTAAACGAAGGGGAGCAGACGCGCATCTCCATTTGCACCCCGCGGCTCGACATCGTAGAGGACCGTGTGGCCCCCCGAGACAATCAGGCAAACGGCCGGCAGCGTGGGCTCGCGACCGGCGCAGTGAGCTTCCAGCCAGACGGCGTAGACGTGGCCTTCGAGGTGATTCACAGGCACCAGCGGCTTCCCCAGCGCCATGGACAGCACCTTTCCATAGGTAACGCCGACGAGCAGCGAACCGATCAGCCCCGGCCCGCGCGTGACGGCCAGGGCGTCCACGTCGCGGAGGACGAGCCCTGCCTGCTCGAGCGCCTCGCGAACCACGGGCACGATCTGGCGCAGATGCTCACGGGAGGCCAGCTCGGGCACGACGCCGCCGTACTTGCGGTGGATGTCCGCCTGTGAAGCCACGATGTTCGAGAGGATCTGGCGGCCGTCGACAACAACGGCCGCGGCGGTCTCGTCACAGGAGGTTTCGATGCCCAGAATGCGTGTTGCCAAGGTTCCCGGCCCTGCTGCGTTAATTCCCTATGTTAACATACGCGAATGGATCGTCCTCTTCGACGCGAAATCGAGGCCGTCGCTCGTGATCGCAATTCCGGTGCCCGAGAGCTGGCCCTGCGAACCGTCACCGCACTGCTGGCCTGGCAGCGCCGCCACCTCGATCCGGCCGAAGCGGAACTACTCGGGATCGCTCGCGCTCTGCTGCGCGCACAGGCGGCGATGGCGCCCTTCCGGCGCCTAGCGAACGAATTGGTGCTGGCTGCGGACTCCAAGTCGCCGGGAAACACGTTGGTTCGGGCTCTCGGGGAGTTCCAGACAACCATCGAAACCGCCCCAGGTCGTATCGCGACCCGCTTTGAGGCGGCCCTCGAAGGCAAGCGGGGAAGCATCGTCGGAACCTACTCCTACAGCTCCACGGTCGTTCATGCCCTCCGGAAGGCGCGTTCTGAGGTCAGCTGTGTCTATTGCTCCGAGAGTCGTCCTGGCTTGGAGGGCCGGCGAACTGCGCGCGAACTTGCCCGAGCTGGAATCCTTACTCATTTCGTCACCGATGCCGGGTTAGCGAGCTACATGGACCGCGCGGCGGCCCTTGTGGTCGGTGCCGATGCAGTCCATGAGTCCTCTTTCATCAACAAGATAGGAACAGTAGCCATGGTTTCCTGCGCGCTCGAACAGCGCAAACGAGTCTGGGTACTCGCGGACACGTCCAAGTTTCTTCCACCAGAGATCGTTCCCCCGCTGACAGCATCCTGTGGGCCGCCACACCAGGTCTGGGCTGATCCTCCCAAAAGGGTGGTCGTCCTGAATCCTTATTTTGAGTGCGTGCCATTGCGTGAGGAGGTGCGGATTCTCACCGAACGGGGATGGCTCTCACCGGCACGGGTGCAAAGAGAAGTGAGGAGGATTCGCATTTCCCCGCGGCTCAAGGCAGTTGCGGATTGACACCGCTCGCTCGAACACCGTATCGTGCGGCTGGACTCGGTCCCAGGCGAAAATCGTGACGGCAAAACCCAAACGCGTGCGCAAGGCAGTCCTGCCTGCGGCAGGGCTCGGAACGCGGTTTCTGCCGGCAACCAAGGCACAGCCGAAAGAAATGCTGCCGGTCGTAGACAAGCCGTTGATCCAGTATGTGGTCGAGGAGTGCGTTGCTTCCGGCATCGAGAACATCATCATCGTCACTGGCCGAGGCAAGAACGCCATTGAAGACCATTTCGACTCCGCGCCCGAACTCGAGCGCTTCCTCGAGGAAAAAGGCAAATCGGATCTGGCCGAGCTCGTGCGGGAAATCAGCAACATGGTCCATTTCAGCTACACGCGCCAAAAAGAGCCTCTCGGCCTAGGCCACGCGGTACTCACCGCCCGCGAGCTGGTGGGCGATGAGCCATTCGCCGTCCTGCTTGGCGACGTGATCATCCCGGGCCCCCAGCCGGCAACCCGACAACTCCGAGAGGTCTACGAAGCCACCGGCATCGGAGCCATCGCGGTGGAGGAAGTCCCGCCCGAGAAGACCTATCTCTACGGCATCGTGGCTGGCGAACCGGCCCGCAAGGCGAAATGGGACCGGCGCTTGATGCGCGTTCGCGATTTGGTTGAGAAGCCCAAGCCCGCCGAGGCGCCTTCCAATCTCGCCATTACCGGACGCTACCTCCTGCCACCAGAAGTCTTCGATTGTCTCGAGCGCACCGGGCCCGGAACCGGCGGTGAGATTCAGCTCACCGATGGCCTCCGGATGCTGGCCAGGGAGCACGGCCTGTGGGCTTATGTCTACGAGGGCAAGTCCTACGATGCGGGGGATAAGCTGGGCTTTCTGAAGGCTACGGTCGAAATCGCGTTGAAGAATCCCGATTTGGGCCGCGACTTTCGCGAATACCTGCGCTCGCTCAAGCCCTAGGGCGCTAGACTAAGTCTCCTTCTTGGCCTTCTCTTTTTTGCCCTCCTTCGTCTCCTTGGCGGGCGTGGCTTCCTTGGATTCCTTTTCTGCCTTTCCGGTCTTTTCTGGCTCGGCGCCCTTCGCATCCCCTGAAGAGGCAGCGCCGCGCGCATAGTCGGTGACGTACCAGCCTGTGCCCTTGAACTGAATCGCGGGCGGCGCCATCAGGCGTTCGACCTTGCCGGCGCATTTCGGACATTTTTTTGCGTGCGGTCCAGAAACCTTCTCGATCTTCTCAAACCGATGGCTGCAGCGCGTGCACTGGTACTCGTACAAGGGCACGAGGGAACTCCTCAAGGCTAGAAGAACAAAAGAAAATCTTACCACGTCCGGGCTGCTGGGTGGCGAACCGCGCACCCCTGAAGGTTCCATCTCATTCCCGTCGCCGGGGCAACCGCCGACGGTGCGACAGACGTGCTAGACTGACTCGGCCATCGATGAAACCTGACAGGCAGCCAGAGGCGGAGGGTGGGTGTCTTTACCTCGTCGCTACGCCCATCGGCAACCTCGAAGACATTACTCTGCGCGCGCTGCGCATCCTCAAGGAGGTGGACCTGATCGCCTGCGAAGATACGCGCCAGACGCAGAAACTGCTGAACCACTACGGCATCCGCAAACGCTTGGTAAGCTACCACGAGCACAATGAGATGACGCGGGCGCCGGAGCTGGTGATCGAACTCGAGCAGGGAGCGCGGGCCGCTCTGGTGAGCGATGCCGGGATGCCGGTGATCTCCGACCCCGGCCACCGGCTGGTTACCATGTGCCTGCGGCACCGCATCCCGATTGTGCCCATCCCGGGGCCATCGGCGCTCGTGGCGGCGCTCGCCGCCTCCGGCATGCCGACTGAGGAGTTCCTTTTCCTCGGCTTCCTACCTGCGCGCGCCGGTGAGCGGCACAGAGCTCTCGCTGGCTTGGCGGCGCAGTCTCGCACCCTGGTCTTCTATGAAGCACCGCACCGCATCGTCGATACCTTGAAGGATGCGCTGGCGGTGCTGGGACCGAGGCCTGCTGTGATTGCGCGGGAAGTCAGCAAGTTGCATGAAGAATTCCTGCGCGGAAATCTTGCCGAGCTGCTCGAAGGAATGCACCGCAAGGCGCCCCGCGGCGAAATGACGCTTCTCATCGGGCCGCCAGGCGCAGCGCCGCGCGCGACCGCGCCCGAGGCTTCACTCTCCGAGCGCGTCGAGCAGATCATGCGCGAGCACAACGTGAACCGTAAAGCCGCCCTCAGGCAGGCGGCGCGCGAACGCGGTCTCCCCAAGCGCGAGGCCTACAAGCAACTCCTGGCGGAGCGCGGGTAACGCGGTCCGAGGGAAGAGCTGCGCGGTCGATCCTTCCCGAAATGGGAAGCGTCACGGCTGGTGACGCGCCAGGGACGTAGAGGGCGATGGGGTGGTCACCGCTCCCCGGCTGCTACTGCCCCAGCAAAGAAAGCGTCCACGCGCTCGAGCAGTTCGGCCGGCGCACGAGCAGAGTACACCTGACGCCGGAGTTCGCTGCCGTTCGACACGCTGTGAGTAAACCAGCAGGCGAACTGCTTCATCTTGCCGATGACGTCGGGCCTCGCCGCTTCGACGAGCATCTGGAAATAGCCCGAGAGTAAACGGTAGCGGTGCTCTTGGGAGGGATGGTCGTATCTGCCCGTCTCCAGGTACTGCCCAATCTGCCGGAAGATCCACGGATTCGTGGCGGCGGCGCGGCCGATCATCACCGCATCACAGCCCGTCTCGCGAATCATGCGTGTTGCATCCTCGGGCGACCGAACATCGCCATTGCCGATGACGGGGATGCGCACCGCTTCCTTCACCGCACGAATGATGCCCCAGTCGGCTTGGCCATTCAGCCCTTGCACGCGAGTGCGCGGATGCACGGCGATGGCCTCGACGCCGATCTGTTCGCCCATGCGCGCCACTTCCGTGGCGACAATACTGTTTTCATCCCAGCCGGCCCGAATCTTGATCGTCAGGGGGAGGCGCACCGCCGCGCGAACCGCGCGGAGTACCTCCTCGAGCCGGGGCAGGTCGCGCAGCAAGCCCGAGCCGCCGCACTTGACCACCTTCTTCGCCGGGCAGCCCAGGTTGATGTCTACGATGTCGAACCCCAGCTCTTCCACCAGGGCTGCGGCAGAAGCCATCACCTGAGGATTTGCGCCGAATAGTTGCGCAGTGATGGGGTGCTCGTCGCTTTCGAAAGAGAGGTAGTGGAGCGTTCGGGCAGCGTTGCGGGTCACACCTTCGGCGCTGGTGAACTCGGTCATGATAAGCCCGCACCCTCCGAGCCCGCGGATGACGCGGCGGAAGAGCGTATCGGTTACACCGGCCATCGGCGCAAGCACCGTTGCCGGCCGGACCCTAACGTCGCGAATCTGGAGCGCAGCGGGAATCATCGTCCCCTACAACAGACTCTCGTCTAGGCGCGTGGTGGGAAGAACCTCGGGCGGCGCGGTGGTTGGTTCAACTCGGATGCTCGGCGCGAGCTCGCCCGAACGCCCGGGCAGCTCCTTCTCCCCGCTCGGGCCCCCGCCGTGACCAGCCAGATGCTCGGCCAAGGCTTCCGGCGAGCCAGCGAAGAATCCCTCGACGACTTGCTCGATCGCGTGCGCGCGCGCCTCTTCGGGGGTCAGAGTGGGCCGGTAAAGATAGGCGCGACCCACTTTCCGGCGCGTTACCACGCCCTTCCGTGCAAGCCGGTCCATGATGGTCATGATCGTCGTGTACGCACGCGGCCGCGAGCGCGCCAGACGTTGCTGGATCTGCCGCACCGTTCCCTCGCTGAGCGGCCAGAGGGTGTTCATGCAGTCGAGCTCAAGCGGCGCAAGATCCAAAATCGACTTGCGCGGCCCACGGCCCCCCGGGAGTGACGTCGAAGAAGCCACGATCAGTCCTCGTGTTCCGGCGGCGGCCCGGAGGGCTCGAGGCGGAGCTGCTTGGGTGCGGCATCGGTGGCGGGCGCACCCCGAAGGTAGCGCTCGAGCCGCAGCAGGCGGCGCTCCAGCGCGGCACTCCAGGCCGTCCAATCGCCTTCGCCCCTGTCCGAGGCCAGGGCCGCGCGCATCGCTGCCATTTTCGAATCCAGGTCGTCGAGATAATGCAACATCACCGCTTCACGAAACATGGGTAGCTTGGGCGAGCCGAACGCGTACTGCCCATGGTGGCTGATGAGCAGGTGCAGGACGACCGCCCTCAGCTCACGCGGAAAACCTTCCATGGCGTCCATCTTTCTGGCGATGAGGTCGAGCTCCATGATGATGTGCCCGAGCAGATGTCCCTCGGTGGAGTAGTGGAACGAGCGCTCGTAGCTGAGCTCGTCAATCTTGCCGATGTCGTGCAAGATCGCGCCGGTCAGTAGCAGATCCGCGTCCGCCTCCGGGTAGCACACCGCGACGGTCCGGCAGAGCCCGCAGAGGCTCACCACGTGCTCGATCAAACCGCCGAGATACGCGTGGTGCATCGTTTTCGCGGCCGGCGCGCGCTTGAGCTTCGGCACAATCTCCGCGTCTTGGACCACGCTTTCGACCAGCCGCCTCAGCCAGGGATTGCCGATTGAGGACGCGTACTCCAAGAGCTGGGCGTAGAGCTTTTCGACGTCCTCGGTGGTGTGCGGAAAGTAATCGGCCGGATCGACTTCACCCGGCTCGGCACGCCGTAACCGGTCGAGCGCAAGCTGCGTTTTATTGCGGTAGCTCTCGACCCGCGCCTGCACCTTCACGAAGTCGTCCCGCGCGATGGTATCGGCGGCGGTCTCAAAATCCTCCCACATGCGGGCTTCCACGGTGCCGGTGCGGTCGCCGAGCTCCAGCCGCAGAAACAGCTTGCCCTCGCGCGTGGCGCGAATTTCTCGGTGGTGAACGAGGAAAAAAGAGGTAATGCTCTGATCGGCCTGGAGGTCCCGGACGTAGGCAGACTTCATACGCCTGATTTCTTCCGCTTGCCTTTCTTGGACTTGCCGCCTTCGTCGGGTGTGCCGGTGACTTCCTCGATTGGTGCGCTCGAGACAGCGGCCGAATCCACATAGCCGGACTTGACGATCACATAGCTCTCTTCGCGCAAAGTTCTCAGATAGTTGCGCAGCGCCGGCTCCATCTTCTGCGAGTACAAACGGTTCATGATTTCGCTTTCGACCTTTTCAACGGGCTGCAGCCCGGCCTCAAAGCGCTGCTCGACGCGCAGGACCAGGAACCCGGTCTTGGTCCGGATCACCTCCGTCATCTGGCCCCTGTTCAGCCTGAAGACCTTGTCTTCGATGTCCTTGGCTAGTTGGCCACGCTCGAAGACGCCCAGTTCGCCGCCGCTCTTGGCGGTGGTGCCGTCCGAATAGCGCTTGGCTAATTCGCCGAAATCCTCACCGTTCTTCACGCGCTCGACCAGTTTCTGCGCCTTTTTTTCGAGCTCAGGGATCTCCCCCTCATTCTTCCCATCCGTACTCACGAAGATCTCCCGGAGATACACCTGCTCCGGACGCTGGAACTCCTTCTTGTGCGTCCCGTAGTATTTCTGAATCTCCTCGTGGTCGATGATGATGCGCGATCCCACCTCCCGGCGGATCACTTCCTGCGTCAGCAGTTGATTCCGGATGTTGTTCTTGAAGTCTTCGAAGTTCGTCCCGGACTCATTGACCTTCCTCTCGAGATCTTCCATGGACTCGATGTGGTTCTGCTGGCGGATCTGGTCCAGCCGCCGGACGACTTCCGTGTCGACACTGATGGCCATATCCTTCGCGCGCTGCACGAGCAGGGATTGGTCAATCAAGTCCCGCAGCAGGTTCTTCTCCTTGTCGGCCAGCACCATCTGCAACTGCTCCGGCCGGCAGTTGGCGCAGTCCTGCCGGGCCTCCTCCTGAAGCGTGGCGCGCGAGCGCTCGAGGTCGGTCCGCGTGATGATTTCGTTGTTGACCCGGGCGATGATCTCTTCGACTACGCGGCTCTTGGTCTGCGCCGCCAACGGAGCGGACAGCAAAAGGAAACCAATAAGCGCTGCTGGGACTCTCATTCTTTTCTCTTCTCCAACGATTCTATGCCCCCGCTTGGAGTTCGAGCAATACGTTTCTGATTCCCTCGGTCAAGCTGTCCTGCCCGCGGGCCACGCTCATCTGGAGCACGCCACTGGGGTCCAGCCGCATCCCGCGCCGCTCGCGCACGACGCGGACCACGCGCTCGGGCCCGAGCGGCGTCTGCGCGTGAAACTTGATGCGCACTTGCTCGCCTTGGCGCTCGATCGAAGCCACCAGAAGCTTCTCACACAGCGCCTTCAGCGAGGCGTAGTCGAGCAGGTTCTCCACTGCGCGCGGCAACGACCCAAAACGATCCTCGAGCTCGCGGCGCACCTCGTCGCGTTCCGTCTCATTCGTGATCCCCGCGATTCGTTTGTAGGTGCGCAGCCGCAGGTTCTCGCTGGGAATGTACCCGGGGGGAATGCGGATATCGAGCCCTAGGTTGAGCGTTGCACGCAGCTCCGGAGCGGCGGCGTGGCCTTCGAGGGCGGCCACGGCGCGCTCCAGCATCTGACAATACAGGTCAAAGCCGATGGCGTTGATGTGCCCGTGCTGCTGCCGTCCGAGCAAGTTGCCGGCGCCGCGTAGCTCCAGATCGTGAGCGGCAATGCGGAACCCGGCGCCCAGCTCGCTAAACTCCTTGAGTACCGCAAGCCTCCGCCGCGCGAGCGGCGTCAGCGCGGTCTGGGGCGGCACCAGCAGGTAGGCGTAGGCGCGCTGGTTCGATCGGCCCACGCGGCCGCGGAGCTGGTAAAGCTCCGAAAGGCCAAACCGGTCGGCGCGGTTGATCAGGATCGTGTTCGCACGGGGAATGTCCAAGCCGTTCTCGACAATCGTCGTGGAGACGAGCACGTCCGCTTCATCGCGGATGAACTTCAACATCACGCTCTCGAGTTCCTTTTCACCCATCTTGCCGTGGCCCACCACGACCCGCGCCCGCGGCACCAGGCGCTGAACAAGCGAGGCCAGCGAACCAATGGACTCCACGCGGTTGTGCACAAAAAAGACCTGGCCCTGCCGCGCCAGCTCCTCCTCAATGGCCTGCTGGATGAGTTCCTCCCCGAAAGGCGCCACCACCGTCTGGATGGCCAAGCGGCCCTTCGGTGGAGTCTCGATCACCGACATATCGCGCAGCCCTGCCAGCGACATGTGCAGCGTACGCGGGATGGGCGTGGCGGACATCGTGAGCACATCCACGTTCTTGCGTAGTTCCTTCAGCCGCTCCTTGTGCGCGACACCGAAGCGCTGCTCTTCATCCACGACGAGCAGGCCCAACTCGTGGAAGCGGACGTCGCCCGAGAGCAGCCGGTGCGTTCCGATGACGATGTCCACCTGCCCTGTCCCCACCGCCGCCAGGACTTCTTTCTGCTCGTGCGGGTTGCGGAACCGGCTGAGCATTTCGATCCTCACCGGGAAGGCAGCAAAGCGGCGGCGGAAGGTTTCGTAATGTTGGAAGACGAGCACGGTGGTGGGGGCAAGCACGGCTACCTGTTTCGACTCGCAAACGGCCTTGAACGCGGCACGCATAGCGACTTCCGTCTTGCCGTAGCCCACGTCTCCGCACAACAGCCTGTCCATCGGCAGCGCACGCTCCATATCGCGCTTGACGTCGGCAATGGCGCCAGCTTGATCCGGTGTTTCCTCGAATTCGAAAGCGTCCTCGAACTCCTTCTGCCAGGCAGTGTCCTCTCGGAAGGCGTGCCCGGGGACGGTCTTCCGCTCGGCGTATAAGCGGAGCAGCTTGTCGGCCAGGTCGGCCAGCGACTTGCGCACACGCGCCTTGCGTGTCGCCCAGGATGTACCGCCGAGCTTGTCGAGCTGTGGCGGTTCGCCGCCCAAAGAGCGATAGCTCTGCACGAGATCCAGCCGCTCCAGCGGCACGTAGAGTCGCGCGTCATCCGCATAGCGCAGCAACATGAACTCGCCGCGAGCACCGTTACTCTCGAGTTGTCGCAGTCCCTCGAATTGGCCGATGCCATGGTCCACGTGCACAACGTAATCGCCCGGCTTCAGCTCGGAAAAGTCGCTGAAGAAGCCTGCCATCTTCGGCCGGCGCCGCGGCCCCGCTGCCGAGGGCAGCGTCTCGAACAGATCCGTTGTGCCGTAAAGCACTACCTTGCTTTCCGGGAAGATTACGCCTTCATCTAGCGGCGCTTTTGCCAGCACCAGGGCAGGAACGCTGCCGACGGCGGAATCCTCTGCCAGGCGCGCGGTGGTCGCGCCCTCCTCAAGCTCGGCCAGCCGATAGGGCATCTCGTACTCATGGCACAGGTCGGCCAGGCGCTCAAGCTCTCCCGTAGTCCTGGCCGAAACCAAGACTTGTTCCCCTGCGTGGAGCCGCCCGCGAACTTCGGCCATGAATGCAGCGACCTGGCCGTGATAGCGCAACGTGGGCTGTGTGAGGACGGCGCGCGGCTCGATGCCCTGGCGGCTAACTGGCAGGCGCTCCAGAAGCAAGTGGGAATGAGCCGCCAGCGCGCTCCGCCATTCCTCTTCGGTGAGGAAGTAGCTCTCTGCTGCGGCGGCCGCCGCCGCTCGATCCGATTTGCCGCGCTCTCGCTCGATGGCCTGTTCGAGCGCTTCCGGCTCATCGAGGATGACCACGGGCTGCTCCCCGAGGTCGAACAGAGTGGCCGACGCGCGCTCCGGGGGTGCGGTCTCCTCGTGCGGGAACTCCGTTAATGGAGGAATCGTGAACCGCTCGAGCGGGCCCACGGAGCGCTGCGTGCTGGGATCAAACTCGCGCAGCGACTCCACTGTGTCGCCGAGCAACTCGAGCCGCACGGGGCGCCGTGCTTCGGGCGAGAAGAGATCCACGATCCCCCCGCGCACGGCAAACTGCCCCGGCATCTCGACCATTTCATGGCGTTCATAGCCGACGCCCTCCAGGTGGGACACCAGTCGATCGAGCGAGACATCCTCGTCGCGCTCGAGAGAGAACGCGCGGCTGCGGTAGAACTCGGCCTCGCGCAGCCGCATCCGAGCTGCGAAAGCCGGCACAGCCAGGATCTGCGCCTGTCCGGTTGAGAACCGCCAGAGCGCGACGGCGCGGGTTTCTAGGATCTCCGGGTGTGGCGAGAGTCCCTGCCAGGGCCAGACATCCAGGGCGGGCAGCGTAGCCACCTGCGTGCCCGATTTCCCAGTCAACGTGCGATAAAAGAATCGCAGCGGCTCGGCGAGTTCTTCCGCGCGCTGGCCCGATTCGACGAGGAACAGAATTGGCCGGCGCATCTCCACCGCGGCCTGCGCCACGACGAGCGCCTTCGCGGGATCGGTCAGCCCAGCGAGAAACATCTCGGGCAGGCCGCGGCGCAACCCAGCGAGAGTCTGCTCGATGGCGGGATGACGGACCACGCGGGCCAGAAGCTCCGCGATCGAGGAAAGGAGCATGGTCACGGCAGGCGCTCGGGAGAACGGCTCCGTGAAGAGCGGCCCGCTGGTGGACGCGCCGAATTCAGGATCTTCTCGAGAATGCCAGTCGTCGAGTAGCCGGGCTCGAGCGGTACGGAAACCACCTGCCCTCCGGCAGCTTCGACTTCTTCGCGGCCCACGATTTCCTCCGGGCCCCAGTCCCCTCCCTTGACCAGGACGTCCGGTCGGAGCTCCCGGATCAGCTCGCGCGGCGTGGGCGCGTCGAACGTCACCACATAATCCACGGCAGCCAGTGCGGCCAGCACCTCCGCACGCTCTGCTTGCGGCACGAGCGGCCGCCGTTCGCCTTTGAGCTGCCGGACGCTCGCGTCGCTATTGACGGCCACCACAAGCAGGTCGCCGAGGGCCCGGGCCCGCTCGAGGCAGCGCGCGTGGCCGGGATGAAGCAGGTCGAAGCATCCGTTCGTGAACACGACTCGTTCGCCATTGCGTTTTCGTTCGGCGGCGCGGAGAATCAACTCGTCTTGCGAGATCACTTGCCCCATTCGCTAGCCCTCGTCGAGCCCACGCGGTGCCGAACCCGGCAGACAATTTCATTCTACCACGCGTCCAAACGACCCCGATGAAACGCCGCGAATGGCTGCTGGCCGCACTCGGAGTGATTCTTGTCGCCCTAGGTGCGGGAATGGTTTGGGTGTCACACGGTGCGTCGCGTGACCTAGTACTCTCGGAGGCTTGCCACACACCCCTTCGCGTTCTCGAGCCACCTACCGGGCGACCGACTGGCTCCGCCGTCGTCTTCCATGGGCTCTCCGCAAACCGCCACTTAATGCAGACCACCGGCCAGTGGCTGTCCGCGCTCGGCCTGCGCATCTTTCTGCTGGATTTTCCAGGCCACGGCGACAGCACCGATCCGTTCACTTACGCGCATGCCGAGCAATGCGCGGCGCGTCTGCTCGACGAGCTGGCCGAGCGCGGTGAAATCAATCCGGATCAGACCATACTGGTCGGGCACTCCCTGGGCGCTGTGATTTCCATGCGCATGGCGGACCGGCTTCCTACCGCAGCCACCATTGCCATCTCACCACCGCCGATGCTGCCGATCGCACCGCGCTTACCTGGAAGCCCGAACTTCACCCTACCGCGGCGGATGCCCGTGAACCTGCTGGTATTGGTCGGCGGCTGGGAGCCGTCATTTGCCCACCTAGCCGACCAGGCTCTCCTGCGTGCCGCGGGCGGTGAACGTTTGGAAGCAGAAGATTTTGACGAGCGACGCGCGGCCAAGCTCGCTGTCATCCCTCGGGCCACACATACCAGCTTAGTTTTCGACCCCCGCGTGAAAGGATGGATGGTTGATTGGACGCGCAGGGCCCTCCACCTGAGCACGGTGGAGAGCCAGCCACTCGGCTCACCCGTTCTCGGAAGTACTCTCGGATTCGTGGGCCTAGCGCTTCTGTTCCCCTTGGCGACCAGTGCCCTGACCGCCTCGCCGCGTGTCCGAGCACGAGAGAGCGAAGTGACTTCTCCGCCGGGTTTCCTTCGTTTGGTCGTTCTCTGGGTCCTGGCGTCACTGTTCTCTGTTCTCCTGCTGCGGTACTGGGAGCCTCTTCGCTTCTTGAGAATGATGACGGGAGCCTATCTTGCTTCGTTCCTTCTGCTCGTCGGCGCGCTGCTATTGATTCTTCAGCCGAGGAGGGAAAAGGCTACTCTTCGCCTTGATCTGGGCCCCATGGCCGTGGCGGCGATGCTGGGACTGCTGACGGTCTTGACCGTAGGCGCGTGGCTGAACTGGCAGCTTATTGATGCATGGATGAATCTCCCCAGATGGCTGCGGTTCTTCCCCCTTGTGCTCGCGTTCCTGCCCTATTCCGCCGTGGAGGAAATCGCACTCGGACCAGCCGGCGCCCGCAGCCGCCCGGCGCGCCTCGGCCTATTCCTACTGCTGCGCGCGCTGCTCTGGCTCATGTTGATGTTCGGGCTCTACGCCTTGGACAGCCGCCAGATCCTGATCCTGCTGCTCTCCGTCTACCTAGCCTTACTGGCTATCCTTCAGAGATGGGCCATTGACGCAGTCGGGCGGCGCACAGGCTCTCCCGGAGCCGCAGTGTTGTTCGGTGCTATACTGAATGCTTGGTTTGTCGCCGCCGTCTTCCCACTGACGTAAACAGAACCCGGATTCTAGAGTGGGAAGAGTCGCACGACGAACAGGAAGGCGAGCGCGGTGTCGCTGTGCGCGAAGTAGTCATTGTGGGCGGGGGGCCTTCCGGCGCCCGCTGCGGAGAGCGGCTGGCACGCTCCGGCTTTGAAGTCACCTTGTTCGACGAGCACCTGGCCTGGGAAAAACCTTGCGGCGGTGGCCTGACGCACAAGGCCGTCGAAGCTTATCCCTTCCTGCTGGACGGCCGGCATCCAAAGAGGCTGGTCCGCACCGTGGAGTTGATCTCGAGCCGCGGACATCGCGCCCAGCTACGTCTTGACCAACCGATTGTCATCTACTCGCGCGCCGTGCTAAACGGGTTGCTGCTCGACCGCGCCGCTCGGGCGGGCTGCCGGGTCGTGCGTTCACGCGTGACGCAAGTGGATACGCGCGCCGCAAAGGTTCTCGTGCGTGGGAACGGCAGAGAGCACACTGCCGACTTCGTGGTCCTGGCGGCCGGCGCGCGCAACACACTTTTGCCGGAAACGCGGCCGCTGCGGCCCAACGACTTGGAGATGACCCTGGGTTACTTCGTCCCCGCGTATGCGGACTCTATTCAGGTCAAGTTCCTGCGCCACTTTGAAGGCTATCTCTGGTCGTTCCCGCGCTCGGACCATCTCTCGGTCGGAATTTGTGCCCGCATGGCGCGCCACACCAGTCAGGAAATGCGCAGGCATCTCTCCGAGTTTATGCGGGCCGAAGGCATTCGAGTTCATGGTGCGCGCTTTTACAGTCACGTCCTGCCATCACCCGAGGCGCAGACACTCCGCGGACGTCGCGTGGTAGGTCGGAACTGGGCTCTCATCGGCGACGCGGCCGCCTGGGTCGATCCCATCACTGGCGAGGGTCTCTATTACGCGCTACGCTCGGGCGACCTGTTGGCCGAAGCGCTTGCCGAGGGCAGAGCTGAGGAGTACCCCGCCCGCGCACGCGCCGATTTTTCCGCCGAACTCGAATTTGCCACGCGCATCGCACGGCGCTTCTATCGCGGGCGCTTCCTCGGCGGGGCGGTGGCCACCAGGATGATCCAGTTCGTGGGCCGGAGCCCAACCTTCCGCGAGTTGATGGCCGACCTCTTCACCGGCGCACAAGATTATCGCAGCCTGAAGCAGCGCCTGTGGCGACAGTTCGGCCTGACGCTCACCGAGATCGTCTCCAGCCTGCTGAAATTGAGGCCATCGCTGGCCGAGGGCTCGGCAGGCGGCGCAGAGCCGGCGCAGTGAGCTCCGGCAACAGGCTGGCCTCCTGATAACACACCCCAGACCTCGCTGCGTGTGGCTAATCCCGACTCATTCTTTTTCTTTGGCTACTCTCGCCGGCGTCTGCAGCACCGACTGCCGCGCTCGACCCCACATGAAGGTTAGAAGACCGAGCGTCGCGTTGCGGCCTTGCGGGGAGGTGGCGGAGCCAGGGTGGCCATCTTGCGAATCATGGCTAACACCAGGCGCTTGTCACCGTCGGAGAGCGTGGAGCTGTACTTCTTGATCTCGGAGAGAAACCGAATTTCGTCATCCGACAGTTCGCCCAGCATTTTCTGGGTGTCGCGGTCGCGCGCGGTCTCCGCACCGGGAAAGAAGTCAGCCAGGCTGATATCCATGGCTTCAGCGATCTTGGCCAAGGTTTCGAGCGATGGGACGGTGTGCCCGTTTTCGACGCGGGAGAGATAGCAGCGCAGCAATCCAGTCCGGCGTTCGATATCGCCCTGGGACAGCCCTCGCTGGCCCCGGTAGCTGCGGATGACTTCGCCGATGTTAACCTTGGGCTTCTCTTTTGGCACCGACCAAGCCCTTCAAGTCTCGGATCATTCTACGCAGCACAAGAGGCGCGCGCAACCTGATACTTCCATCCCTGAATCCCTTCGGCGCGTCTCGCAGCCGGAAGATACCCAGCAAACTTGCCCGACCCAGAACCCCTTCCCGTGCATGCGGCTCAGGGACCAGTTGGAAGCTGCACAGTCAGGGGCTGCTCAAGCGTGAATTCGAGCAAGGTTTCGCTCGGTACCTTCACCTCCTGCCCCTTGGTCAACACCTGCACTGCAGTACCCGCACCGGCACCCACGCCCGCGCCAATCGCTGCACCCTTGCCGCCCCCAGCGATCGCTCCGATGATGGTCCCCAGCACGGCACCGCCGCCGATCCGCTCCGCACTCTGCTTGCCACGCGACTTCCCAGCAACGTCATAGTCACCGGTGACGATGGCCTGCACCTGTTGATTGATGGTAATGCCCGTCAGCTCCAACTTCAGATCCGATTGCCCGGAGATCTTCCCCGCAGCCTTCGCTTCCGTCAAGCGGCCGTATACCTCGGCACCCTTCGGCGCAACGACCGTGTTCCCTACAACAAGGGGCTCTTCGAGGCTGGCGCGGAAGCGGTCGCCCACCTTATTCGTAGCTGAATCCACGCTGTCGATCATGCGAACGAGCAGCCGCGTCCCGGCTGGAACGGTTACGCGTTCTGACGCGCCGCGATCGCTCGCCTGGCCCGCAGGCTTTGCCGCCGGGCCGGGCTGCTCCCCGGCCAGCAGAGCGTCTCCACCGAACGTCAGCGCCACAATCTCCTCGGTGGGATACAGCTCCACCTTCCCGTTCACGAGGAAGCGAACCTGGGATTGCGTCCCGCCCAAGTACTTGCCGTGGATGACGCGGCGATCTTTCATCTCGAGCGTATCGGCTGAGGCCGAAAGCGCCAGCGCAAGGACTCCTAGAAAAGTGGCAAGTCGCGTGCACCTGAGTCGACCTTTCATGGATTCCCCCCAGTCTCGACTGATGGCCAGGCGCGATGTGGAGCTCCCCCAGTTACCGGCTCCAGCATACACCTCTAGGTTGCCCCTGGAACAGACTTGCCTGGGCCCTTCTTCAGCTGAGCGCGGGAAAGCGCGCAGGCCGCGCCACTGACGCGGACCTGCGGGAACAGCGGAGAGTTCCCCCTGGTGGGTATCTCCCGCTCTGCGCTGCCGTCCGGGCCACTCGGGCGGACGCTACTGCTGCGGCTTCGCCGACTGACCTTGCTGGATATTGGCGAGCGCGGAATCGGCGCTGAAGATGGTCACTTCTACGCGACGATTCTTTGCTCGGGCATCCCGCGTCCTGCCCTCATCGACCGGCTTCGCCTTGCCCAGCCCCACCAGGTGGATCCGGTAAAGCGGGACATTGTGTTGCATCACCAGATAGTGCACGACCCGATCGGCGCGGCGGCGGCTCAGGTCAATGTTGTAATCGTCCGAGCCGATACGATCGGTGAAGCCTTCTACAGCGATGAAGTAGCGCTTCAGCGTGCCGTTCTGCGCGACCAGCTGGTCGAGTTGCTGTTTGCCTTCGTCCGTCAGCTTGTCGGAGTTGAACTTAAAGTTGACCGTACCTTGACCCGCCACCTTATAGTCGTCCAAGTTGGCGATCGTCTGCCGGAGTTCACTCGCCGCCCGATTGGCAGCGTCGGCCCTGGACAACGCATCCGATGCGCGGGAGTCGGCCGAACTTGCCTTTTCTGTTGTGGCGCTCAACTGGGTTTCATCCTTCTCCAGTTCCTTGCGGGTTTCCTCCAGCGTGGCGCCCTGTTTGTTGGTCTGGTCGGCAACCTGGTCCACCTTAGCCTTCACCGGGTCCACGGTCTGCGCCACGTACTTCTTTGTGGCACAGCCGCCCAGCACCAGGCCACCAGCCAGCAAGAGAATCGTTGCGAGATTGCGCTTCATGGGTGCTCCTCCATAGCGAGAGCGAGAGATGGCATGACCTGCGCACTCCACTTCGTTTGAACACAGGAAATTGCTGAGCCGGGGAAACTCATTCTTGTGCTCAATTCCTCATCAGGGATCGGGGCTCCGAGCGGGCAAGAGGATTCTACGCTAATTCTTAGGCAGGTTTCAACATTAGGCGACAGAGGACAGAGGAGAGAGACAGAGCAGGCCAGTAGGAGGCCCCTCCTCGACCGCACCTTCGATGCCGTAGCTTGCCTCTTTATGACGTTCCGTCGATCTCTTATAATCCGTTGATGGGCGCGCCCGCCTCTAAACCGGATATCACCGCCAGAGACCTCCTTGCCTCCTGGTGGAAGATTCTGAGCGGCAGGTCTCCCATGTTGTCCATTGAAATCACGCGGGAGTGCCCGCTCAGTTGCCCGGGCTGCTACGCCTATGGCGAGACGCACCTGGGAGGCGAGGTTACCCTGCGGCAGCTCAATGACCTGCGCGGCGACGCACTGGTCGAAGGCGTGGTCGCATTGGTTCAGAAGTACCAGCCCATCCATGTCTCCCTGGTGGGCGGCGAACCTTTGATCCGGCATTGCGAGTTGAACCGCATTCTTCCTCGACTTAGCAAGATGGGCGGATTCACGCTAGTGGTCACCAGCGGTGTTATTCCTATTCCCGCGGAGTGGATGAAAATCCCGCGCGTGCGCGTGGCTGTCTCCGTGGATGGACTTCCCGAGCATCATGACATCCGCCGAAAGCCGGCCACTTACGAGCGCATCCTGAAGAACATCGAGGGCCGGCAAGTGAACATCCACTGGGTGATCACGCGGCCGATGCTGGCCCGACGCCCGTATCTCGAAGAGTACGTCTCCTTTTGGAATGCGCGCCCCGAAGTGAACCGCATCTGGGTCAGCCTCTACAGCCCCCAAATCGGCGAGCAGAGCGACGAAATGCTGACGCCAGACGATCGCCGGATGTTGGCTCGAGAACTGCCGCCTTTGCGGAAGAGTTGCCCGAAACTGTTGATGAACGATGGCATCGCGGAGGCCTTCGTTCGTCCACCGCGGGATCCGCAGGAATGCCTCTTCGCAAAAATGTCCACGAATTACTCAGCAGATCTCAACACTCGAGTCGAACCCTGCGTGTTTGGCGGGACACCGGACTGCACCCAGTGTGGCTGCGCCATCAGCAGCGGCTTGCACTGGATGAGAACCGTGAAGCTCGCGGGCCCGCTGAAGATGGAGCACATGATCCGCGGTTCGATTGGCATTGGACTGCTCGCGAACCGCTTCCGGCGCAGATTCACTCTCCCTGCTCGCTGGCACTCCGGTCCCCCGCAGCCAGGACAAAAAACCGACCTCGTGCAAATCCGCTCTTAGGTTTTTGGGGGTGATTCGAACTGGTGCTGGAGGAGGGAGTCGAACCCACACGGCCTTGCGGCCAGCGGATTTTGAGTCCGAATATAGCCCTTCAGAATGCCCGAGATCTGCAAGAAAACCGCTACAGATGGCCTTATCGTTTACGTACGATTATATTGGCTTACAAATAATTGAGCACAATTGAGCACAATTACGGTATAATCGTTGCGGTCGAAGGAAAAGGGCCACATGACGACAAAGCGGAAGCCGGCTCGATACGGCAGCGGGGGCATCTATCAGCGCGGGCGCGTGTTCTGGGTGCGATATCGCCAGGTAATCCGCCGCCCGGACGCCGTCATCGACTACGTGCAGCACCGCGAGTCGACCGGCTCAGGAGACCGCGAGCATGCTGAGCACTTCCTGCGCACTAGGCTCCAGGAGATCGGTGGTCGCCGGCCGACGCACGTTGACCCTAAGAAAGTCTCCTATGAGGACTTGCGTCAAAACTTCTTGGAACGCTTGGACGAGAAGGGGCTGAGGTCGCTCAGGCGCACCGCGGACGGCAAGGCGACGCTCGATACCCTGCCGCGATTGGACGCGTTCTTTGGAAACTGGCGCGCAAGCGAGATCACCCAGGCCGGCGTACGACGCTTCCGCCAGGATGGAAAGAAGGACGGCCTCTCGGACGTTCGGCTCAACCGCTACGTCGCAACAGTGCGCGCGATGTTCCGCCAGGCCGCCAAGGACCAGCTTATAACCGCCAAAGAGATGCCCGCGTACTTCCCGATGGTGAAGGAGAGGAACGAGGGGCGCGGCGCGATCCTCGTCGAGCCAGGATGGTATGAGCGCTTGCGGAAGGAGCTCAAGGAGCCGCTCCGCAGTGCCTTCGTATTGGCGTACCACTCAGGCATCCGCGTCGGTGAGCTTGGGCGGCTGCGCTGGCGCAACATCGATCTCAAGAAGCGAATCGCCACGCTGCCCGGGGCCATTACAAAGACGGGGCAGTCGCGAGTCGTGTTCCTGCCCAGGGACTTCGACCGCAACCCCGGCGCGCCGGACGATTTGGTGTTCCCGCTCGGCGACGACCGTGACGCGTGGCGCGCGGCGTGCGTCAAAGTCGGCGGGGGCTGGTATGAGTGCCGCAAATGTGGGGCGCGGTGCGAGGGGCGTATATGCCCCACGCACGGCAAACGGTTGCTGCGGGCGATGCGCTACCGG
>DATFXF010000206.1:0-4039 GCA_035258565.1 Candidatus Acidiferrales bacterium | reverse complement strand
TTGAGGGAAAACGTGCGGACCAGGATGTAGCCCTCCGCTTCGGCCTGGTCGATTGCGCGGGCGAGCTTCTCCGGCGGTAGCCGGCGCAGGCGCAACTCGACCGCGCGCACCAGACACTCGGTCAAGAACGTTGAGAAATCTTCCTTGTACCCCGCGGGGAGCTGGGGAGCGCGGGCTGCGATATTGAGCAGCGACTTCTTGGCGGCCACCTCGCGGCGATAGCGCAGGGCCAGCGGATCGAGCAGGAAGTGTAGAAAGGCGTGGCGGATCTCGTCGAGTGGAAGCTCGCTGCCAGGGCTCACGACAATCACGTAGCGGTCGCCGTAATTGCGGAAGTTGACTTTGCCGCCGACCAGCGGCTCTACATACACGGCAAACGTGCGCGAGCTCGACGACTTGAGCAGTTCACGCAAGTAAGAGGTGGACGTGAGCACGATTTGGGAGACGGGTTCGTGTATCCGCGCGATCTCGCGATCGTATTCGGGTCCCACCTGAGCCCAGAGTCGGTCTATCTGCGCTTCGCCGTAGAAATTCACCAGCACCTCGGGGAAGCCGTCAATGGCCAGGACGTCCGGCGGCAGCTCCTCGCGACGGAGCAGATAGTTGAACTGCGGCGGCGGGCCGACCACGAGCGCGAAAGAGATGTAGCGCGAGAGTGTCGCCGAAGGTTGGTGCTCCCGGTAGAACGCGCGCAAAGCTTGGGTCGCGGGGCCCTCCTGGCGCAGCAACTGCGCGTGTAGCCGGGCGCGCACCGGATGGACGCCCGCCGTAGGCACATTCGCCTCGAATCCAGCAGCATGGAGCGCGCACAGGACTGCAAACAACTGGGGATTCGCCTCCACGGTGATGTTGCCGGTCGCTCCGGCAGGCGGCACTTGCCCGGCAACCCCACCCGCGCAACCGGGCAGCCATGCCAGCAACGTCCAGGCCGTGGCCAGGGCCAGACTGCCAGAGAGGAAGACTCGAGATGCTCGAGCGTTGCTGACGGGGTGCTTCGAAATCCTCAACGGTTGCCCCTACTCACTGGGGGATCCAAAAAGAGACGCCGATCGCTCGCGACTACCAATGTCCAATCTACAAGTGTGTTGGGGGCGAGTCAAGGAAGGCGGAGTCGCCCAATCGTTCTCGAACAGCTGGCGCTAACCTTTGACGCGGATTTCGCTGAAGCTCAGCACCACACGCCCGCCCGGTGTCGGACGGCCGAAGCTCATTTGCGGCCGGAAGCGCGAGAACAAGAGAACCTGGTCAAGCTGGCGGCGTACGACGCGGTCGTCGGGTCCGGCAAGAATCTGGTAATTCACTACTTCGCCTTGGGCATTCACCGTGGCCTCGACGAGCAGGGCGTTCGGGCCCGTCCGCCCCAACTCTTCGAGACCCGGAACCGGGAACGGCGCTAGGCTCTCGAGCCGCGCGGGCTGGAGCAGGTTTGTGGGCAGGTCATTCGGCACAGCGCCCAACGGCATGCCTACGACAAGGACCTGATACACGATGGCGAACGTGAGCAAAGCTGCTGCGACGCCCCCGGTGGCCGGCAGCGCCAGCGGTTCGAGAATATTCTCGAGGATGAGATGGGTGCGGCTCCGCAGTCTGCGTAGCCGGCCAGTCCAGCCGCCCGTAGCGCGTGCTTGCGAAACCCCCACGCGGATGCGCACCGCTAGGTCCAGTGGGGGCACCGAACGCTCGACTCGCGACATCAGCAGCGAGAGCCTCCGGTAACGCTCCAACTCCTGCTGGCAGTCCGCGCAGAACTCCAGGTGCTCGCGCACCGTCCCGTGTTCTTCGACCGGCAATGCGCCATCGAGATACCCAGGCAGTTTGCTCCGAATCTTCCAGCAGGTCATTGGGCACCCCCTTCGAAGGTTCCTGCTCGCATGGCGCCGTGACTCACCCCGACCGCGCGCCTCCCATAGCCCTCGACCTCGCCCCCCCCGGAATGGGTCGGAGGGTGCGCTGGCGCAACTTCCCGCGGCGCCGAACGCCGCGCCGGTGCCAGGAGCGATTCCAGCGTTTCGCGCAGCGCGCGCCGCCCACGGAGGATCCGCGATTTCACCGTGCCCACGGACACGTCCAACACCTCAGCCACTTCTTCGTACGACAAGCCTTCGAGATCGCGCAGGATCACCGCGCTGCGGAATACCTCTGGCACTGTCCCCAGCCCTTGCCGAACCACAGTCTGAATTTCCCGGGCAGCCAATTGATCAAACGGAGTCGCGCTCAGGTCCTCAAGATCGAGCGGCGCCTGCGTGGCCCCGACCCTAGCGTCAATTGAGGTCTGGTGCCGCTGATGGCGCCACCACCAGCGGCGCTGGTTGAGCGCCTCGCGGATGGCGATCCGGTAGAGCCACGTCTTCAGCGAGCTGCTTCGCCGGAACCCGCGCATGCCACGAAATGCCTTCAAGAAGACTTCCTGCGTGACGTCAGCAGCATCGGCCGCGTCTCCCAGCATTCCGGAGACCAGGTTAAACACGGCGGCGTGGTAATGGGTCACCAGCCAGTCGAAGGCCGCCTCGGAGCCGCTCTGGAGCTCCGTGACGAGGGCACCTTCGTCCCGGCCCCAGGAAAGAACGCGCGCCACGTCTGACACACTGGCCACCTTTCTCCTCCCCCCCCGTTGGGCCGTCAGGACCCTGGTTCCGTCGAGGGTATCATCTGCGCCACCTCGAGGGGCCATTAGCCTCTTTACTTTGGACACCAGCCGGACTGAAATTGTTTCTGACCGCACAAGATCATTGTGAGCTCGAAGCTACCTTTTGGCAATGGGCCGTTTAGGTCGGGACAGTGGTTCGGTCCAGCCCCGAGCCCGTCGGGGCCCACTGACCCGCTTTAGCTACTCTATCCATCACCTGCTAGAGAGACTCTCTGTCAGGGAAGGGGCCTCGACGGCGCAAGGCCGCTCTTCGGGGCTCAAGGAGGCCGCACTTCTCCGATCTGGTGCGCAATGGTCTGTTGCCTCAAGGTGGGCGAGCCCAAGATGTGCGTTTCCAAGTGGGAAGGAGCTGCCGCAAGTGGGCCAGCACCTCTTCATCGTGTCGGAACATGACAGGGTTCAACTGGAGCTCTTCCCGCATTCCTTCGCGGGCGATGTCCTTGTGGATATAGGCCGCGACGCGGAGTTGCCGACCAAGCACCTGGGCAATAAACGCAGCAATCGCAATCTCCTGCTCGATCCAAACCGAGGCTCGAGTCTGCTGCTGTCCGCTGGCGAATGTCACCGTGCCACGCGGGTGCATGATTGCGATTAAGCCCATGGATCGATTCAGTGCCGCCAGGAGGTTCTTGGTAAGGCCTTCCAAGCTGCTCTGGTTTTCGGCGAAGTAAGGCTCATAAGGGGTCAGCCGACGGATGAGTTCAGCAACAGCTATGCCCAGCCTTCTTTCGCGCTCGGTGACTTGGCCACAGGATATAAAAACGAGATTTGCGACGTCTCCCATGTGGACGTTTACCTGCTTGGCTGCCTACTGGCGCCCCCTTCAAGCCCGCTCCAGACGAGTTTCCGAATCCCCCCAGAGAACCCAGGTCGATGATGCTCCGTTTGAGGCCTAGCAGAGGGTCTTCCTGTGGATTAGCACTACGCTTCGACGAGGTGGGGGTCCCTGCCCTGCTTCCGGCGCTCCGCGCCTCAGTCCCATTTGCGGGGCCGGAAACACATTATCCTCCAAGGCTGGAAGTGCACACATAGTACTTTCGTACTCCTCGGACATGTTCCGCATTACACAGCAGGGCCGAATCGTTACACTTTCTCCTTCTTGGGAGGAGGTGTGGATGCCGTGGAAGGAGTGTTCGGTGAGGGACGAAAGGTTTCAGTTTGTGGCTCGCCAGCTAGCCGGTGAGCCCATGTAGCCGGTACATTCTGTAACCCATGTGTCCAGGCTGGACCCCCTGAGCGTTCGGATCTTCGCTATACAAAACGTTCCGGAGACATGGTTTACACCTCCGGGCTGGATTAATCCAGCCCGGAGGTGTCGATGCCATGGAAGGAGCGGTCCGTCGTGGAAGAACGCATGCGGTTTGTATTGCGGCTGAAAGATGGGGAGAGCAT
>DATFXF010000205.1:0-4357 GCA_035258565.1 Candidatus Acidiferrales bacterium | reverse complement strand
CCTTTCGAGAGCTTACCCAGCGGGAGGTTGAACTGGTCGAACTCCTTCTGGGAATACTCTTTGATGAAAGAGCCCGGATAACGCGAGATGAGCGGATGGTCCTTGCTTCCTCTCACATCCTGCTGTTGCGCCATCGCCAGCCCCGTGACGAGCCCAATTAGAAGGCAAGCGAGCGTGACTTCCCGAAGCGTGTTCGCCATTGCGGGCCTCCTCTAAGCCATTTCCCCTGTTATCATCGATCGCCCTTGGAACGGCGATTCCCAGCGAAGCGTGTCCCCCCAAGCTGGAAACCTACTTTTTGACTCCCAAACGGCAGCCATTGTACATGTGTTCAGTCTCCCGAAGATGATTTTGAAACGAGGGCCCTCGGGGTTCCACCAATGGATTGTGGCATTTCTTTAGTCCTGAATCACTCCATCTGCTTTTTCAACTCGTTGAGCAAGTTCAGCGCCTCGATGGGTGTCAGATGATCCAAATCAGCCGCCTTCAGTCTGTCGACGATCTTCTGTGACAGCGGCGTGAACATGGTCAGCTGTACCGAACTAGCCTCCTCAGCAGTCTCTGCTCCCGGCGTGAGATGTGCAGAAGCCTCATGCTCGGCGCTCTCGTGCTCGTGCAGCACCTCACGCGCCCTGTCGATGACCTCCGCCGGCAAGCCGGCGAGCTTGGCGACCTCGATGCCGTAGCTGCGGTCGGCCGCGCCGGGCTCGACCTTGCGCAGAAACACGATTCCGCCTGCGCTCTCTTTGACCGAGACATGAAAGTTTTTTACACCTTCGAGCCGGTCGAGTTCGGTCAGCTCATGGTAGTGGGTGGCGAAAAGAGTCTTGGCGCGGCTGGTGGAATGAATATACTCGACCACCGCCCAGGCGATGGCCAGGCCGTCATAGGTCGCAGTGCCGCGGCCGATCTCGTCGAGCAGTATCAACGAGCGGGGCGAGGCAGTGTTTAGAATCGCGGCGGTCTCGGTCATCTCGACCATGAAGGTCGAGCGGCCGCGGGCTAGATTGTCGGAGGCGCCGATGCGGGTAAAGATGCGGTCGACGATCGGCAGGCGTGCCGAGCGCGCGGGAACGAAGCCGCCCATCTGCGCCATCAGGCAGATCAGAGCTGTTTGGCGCAGATAGGTTGATTTGCCGCCCATGTTGGGGCCGGTCAGCAAAACAATGGACTGGCCGGCCGAGTCCATGTAGAGGTCGTTGGGCACGAAGCGATCGTTGCTGCCGGTAAGCTCCGAGAGTTCAAGAACCGGGTGACGGCCCTCGATAATCTCGAGGACATCTTTTGCTTCCGGATCTGGCGGGCTGGCTTGGTTTGCCGCGATGAATTGGGGACGGCAATACCCGCGGTTTTGAGCGATGAATGCCAGCGCAGCCAGAACGTCAACCTCGGCCAGCGCGAGCGACGTCTGCCGTATGCGCTTGGCTTCGGCGGCGATCGCGGCGCGCAGCTCGGCGAACAGGCGGCGCTCCATCTCCACGATCTTTTCCTGCGCGTCCAGAACTTTGGCCTCGTACTCTTTCAGCTCAGGTGTGGTGAAGCGCTCGGCGTTGACTAGCGTCTGCTTGCGCTCGTAGTCGGCAGGCGCGTGGTGCAGGTTGGCCTTGCTGATCTCGATGTAGTAGCCGAAGACGGAGTTGAACTTCACTTTGAGCGAGGCGATGCCGCTGCGCTTGCGCTCCCGCTCCTCGATCTGCGCGATATATTGCTTGGAATTGCGGCTCAAGTCGCGCAGTTCATCGAGCTCCGGGTTGATTCCCGGCTGAATTACGCCGCCATCCACCAGCGTGAGCGGCGGCTCAGCCACCACGGTCTTTTCGATACGCTCGCGCAGGTCGGACATCTCGTCGAGGAGCAGATGGAGTTCGTTGAGCCGCGCTGACCTCAAGCGCGAGAGCGCGCTCCTGATCAGCGGTATGCGGTTTAAGCTTGCGCAGAGCGCCAGCACGTCGCGCGGGTTGGCGGTTTCAAGCGTCACGCGGCTCAGCAGCCGCTCGATGTCGAGTACGCCGCCCAGCGCGCGGCGCAGTTCCTCGCGGGCAATGAAGTCTTTGAAACCGGCCTCGACGGCATCGAGCCGGTGGTTGATCTCATCGGGCTGGATCGAGGGGCGGAGCATCCAGGAGCGGATCAGGCGCTTGCCCATGGGCGTGAGAGTGGCGTCGAGCGCGCGGAAGAGCGTGACCTCGTTGCCGGCGCCGGCGAACAGCGGTTCGACCAGTTCCAGGTTGCGGACGGTAACCGCGTCGAGCACCAGATGTTCCTGTCGCTCGTAAAACCCGATGCGGTCCACGTGCTGGAGTGTCCCGCGCTGGGTAGAGCGGACATAGTGCAAAATCGCGCCCGCCGCAGTTGCGGCTGCGGGCCGGCCCTGGAGGCCAAAGCCTTCCAGCGAGATCACGCCCAGCTGGTTTTCGAGCAACGGCACGGCGTAATCGGGGGCGAACACCCAGTCTTCGAGCGGAGTCTCCGTGAAGCGCGGTCGGTCTGCTGCGATGCCAGAGAGATCTCTCGTCTGCCGCCAGGCATGCTGCGCGCGTTGTGTATCCTTTGCCGATCCAGATCGGTGATCGCCCGGAAGTGGATTGTCGGCGGAAGGCGCGCGATCGAAGAGCGGCAGCCCACTGGGATACAAAACCTCTCGCGGCCGAAGTTGTTGAAGCTCTTCGAGAATCCGTCGCTCAGCTTCAGCCCCGCGAAACTCGGTGGCCCGAAACTCGCCGGTGGAAAGATCGAGAGCCGCGAGGCCGACGGCGCCAGAAGCGCGCGCCAGCGCGGCCAGGAAGTTGTTTTCTTCCGAGCCGATCGATCCATCGAGCGCCGTCCCGGGCGTGAGCACGCGCGTAACCTCGCGCCGGACCAGCTTTTTCGCCAAGTGGGGATCTTCCATCTGATCGCAGATCGCTACCTTGAAGCCCTTACGCAGGAGTTTGGAAAGATAGTTCTCGGCCGAGTGGTACGGCACACCGCACATCGGGATGGCCTGGTCTTTCTCCTTGTTCCGCGACGTCAGAGTGATCTGCAACTCGCGCGCCGCGACCACGGCGTCTTCAAAGAAGAGTTCGTAAAAGTCGCCCAGGCGGAAGAAGAGCAATGCGTTGGGATGCTGCTTTTTGATGGCGGCATATTGCCGCATCAGCGGGGTGGAGGGCTCGGTCATGCGAGGTGAGTTGGATTATAAAGGCGCTTTCCCGCGAGAAGCGCGAATTCCACCACGGTGCGCGGGAAACTGAGTTCAGGCCCCCGGACGAGTCTCAGAAACTCTGCGAAATATGTCCTTGACAAATTGGGTTGGAATCAAAGACAATTTGAACGCGTTCAAATATTGCAATAAGCATTCGTAATTCAAGTCGCCGTTTGGGGGTGACGATTGGAAGACCGCACATTGACGTACAAGAGAATTGCAGCCGGATCGGTCATCGGCATTGCCATTGGCCTGGTGGGTTTCTATTTTGCCGAGACCGGTACCAAGGGGATGGGCGCCTTGATCTTCTGTCTCTTCCCGATGACCGCGGGGTTCGCAATCGGGTTTCTCGCGCGGGCAGCGAAGGCGGCTTCCGCATCGGCGCTTATCGCCCTCCTAGGGTCTCTCGTTCTTCTGATCGCCTTCGGCAAAGAGGGTCCGTTGTGCGCGCTGATGGCTTTTGTATTTCTTCTGGTGACGATTGGCATTGGCGTTCTTCTCGGGATCGCAGCACGCGTCCTGGTCAAATCAGGCCGCGCGCAAAACACCACGGCCGGCATGTTCGTTTTAGTGGCCCCGGTGCTCCTCTTCTGGGCCAAGCAACTAGAAAAGCCCTTGCTCGATCGCGCACGCATGGAGACAGTCTCCACGAGCATTTGGGTGCCAGACTCTCCGGACCGCACATGGTTGGAGATTCAATCAATTGACAGTATTCACGGAGCCAAGCCTTGGCTGATGTATGTAGGATTGCCCGTTCCACAACGATGCTCTTTGGAAAAAGCATCGGTGGGTGCGCGCAGGACCTGCTATTTCGACAAGGGCTACATCGAAGAGACGGTCGTGAAGTGGGATCCTCCGCACTTCATGAGTCTTCAGATCGATCGCACACACATGCCCGGCCGGCACTGGCTTGGTTTTGAGGGTGCATCCTACATCCTGGAGCCGGAAGGCAAGGGAACTCGGCTGACGCGCACTACCGTGATTAGTTCGCACCTTTATCCAGCCTGGTACTGGCGCCCTCTGGAACGGCTGGGCGTGAAGTCGGAGCATCAGTACCTTTTGCAAGACGTGGCCAACCGGGCGCACGAGACGCAATGAAGGTTACAGCCTGGGTAAAAGTCCGCTTGCGAAGGCATCGTCGAGGCTGCGGCTCTCATCATCTCACGGGGTTTG
>DATFXF010000204.1:0-5613 GCA_035258565.1 Candidatus Acidiferrales bacterium | reverse complement strand
TCGAGAGCGCGCACGCTCGATTCACGACCCACGACAAACGGGGTCATCATATACGGAAAGATGACCACGTCGCGAATGGGCATCATCGGCAGTCGTTTGGTATCGGATCTTTCCCGGGTGGTTTGCATAAGAGGCTGTCAGCGGTCAGCTATCAGCCATCAGCGAACGGTCTCAACCTCGAGGGCTGAGGGCTGCTTGCTGACGGCTGATAGCTGATGGCTGACGGCTGTTTCTATCCCGCTTTCTCCAAGAAGTTCAGATTCAGATCGTGATTGAGCACCATCTCTCGGGTGACTACGAACTCCCGCACCTTCTTGTAAGACGGCAGGTAATACATCAAATCCAGCATCATCTCTTCCAGGATCATACGGAGGCCGCGGGCGCCCACCTTGCGCTCCAGCGCCAGATCGGCAATCGCCTCCACCGCTTCGTCGTCGAACCGTAGCCGCACGTTTTCGAACTCGAATAGTTTCTGGTACTGCCGCACGATGGCGTTGCGCGGCTTGGTGAGGATCTGAACCAAGGCGTCGCGGTCCAGATCGGCCAGCACCGCCACCACCGGCAAGCGGCCCACAAATTCGGGGATGAAGCCGAACTTGATCAGGTCCTGCGGCTGGACCTGCTCGAGCAAGTCGATGTCACGACCGTTGTGGGCCACCGGCGGTTTGATCTTGTCCTTTTCCTTGTCCTTCTCCTTATCCTTATCCTCTTCGGCCCCCGCCCGGAATCCCATGGATTTCTTGCCCATCCGGCGTCCGATCACCTTCTCCATCCCCACAAACGCCCCGCCGCACAGGAACAGGATGTTCGTCGTATCGACCGGCGTGAACTCCTGATGCGGGTGCTTGCGCCCTCCCTGCGGGGGGACGTTGGCGACCGTGCCTTCCAGGATCTTCAGCAGCGCCTGCTGGACGCCTTCCCCCGAAACGTCGCGGGTGATCGAGGGATTCTCGTCCTTGCGGCCGATCTTGTCGATCTCATCTATATAGATGATTCCCTGCTGCGTTCGTTGCACGTCTCCGTCGGCGGCCTGGAGAAGCTTTAGAATGATGTTCTCGACGTCCTCTCCGACGTAGCCGGCTTCGGTCAGAGTGGTGGCGTCCACGATGGCGAAGGGGACGTCGAGGAGCTTGGCGAGGGTTTGGGCAAGCAGGGTTTTGCCGGTGCCGGTGGGTCCGATCAGCAGAATGTTGCTCTTGGCGAGCTCTACGTCGCCGGCGCGCTTGTTGTTCAGGTTCATGAACACGCGCTTATAGTGGTTGTAGACGGCGACCGCCAGCTTCTTCTTGGGCCCTTCTTGTCCGATGACGTACTGATCGAGCAGCTCCTTCAGCTCCTGGGGCCGTTGCAGCCTTTGGGCGGCGGCCGGGTTGCGCTCCGCCCGGTCGTCTTCCAGGATGGAGTTGCACACTGCCACACACTCGTCGCAAATGTAAGCCTTCGGATAGTCGCTCGGAGTGGAGATCAGCTTCCCCACCACTTCCTGGCTCTTGTGGCAAAACGAACAGCGCAAGGACTCTTCGCTACCAGATCTCTTCACCTTGGCTACCCCTCCTGCTACGGCCCGAAAAACTCCACCGGGGCCAGATCGAGCCAGCCACCCCATCTCATTATGCGGCCAATGGGCGTCGCTTGGCAATAGATCTAAGGCGACTTAACCCCGGAAGGTGAGCAAAAGTACGTACCCCTGGGCCCCCCTCCTAGGCCGTGGTGCTATCGGAACTTTCACCCATCAGCCTTCACCAAACGCCAGCATTTCCGGCGCGTGGTGCCCAAAGCTGATAGCTGACCGCTGACAGCTTCGGATTCAGTGCTTCACAATGATCTCATCCACCAGCCCGTATTCCTTGGCTTGCTGGGCGCTCATAATGAAGTCGCGCTCCACGTCGCGCTGGATCCGGTCGAGCGGCTGGCCGGTATGCTTGGCCAGGATCTGATTGGTGATCTCCCGCATGCGCAGGATCTCGCGCGCCTGAATGTCGATATCCGTAGCCTGGCCCGAGAGCCCGCCCAGCGAGGGCTGGTGGATGAGCATCCGGGAATTGGGCAAGCAAAACCTCTTGCCTTTGGTGCCCGCCGCCAGCAACAGCGCCGCCATGGAAGCCGCCTGCCCGATGCAGTACGTTGTGATGTCCGGCCGGATAAACTGCATTGTATCGTAGATGGCCATCCCCGCGGTGATCGAGCCTCCCGGCGAGTTGATGTAGAGCGAAATATCTTTCTCGGGATCTTCCGCCTCGAGGTACAGCAACTGCGCCGTCGCCAGGTTGGCCACGTTGTCGTCGATCGGGAAGCCCAAAAAAATGATGTTGTCACGCAGCAAGCGGGAGTAAATATCGTAAGCGCGCTCACCGCGGTTGGTCTGCTCGACCACCATAGGGACCAGGCCCTGATACGGGGTTACCATAACGCTGCCTCAGACGGAAGCTGTCAGCTAGCTTTCAGCCGTCAGCTTTCAGCAACCCGCCACCGCGTCGCTCGCTGATGGCTGATAGCTGACGGCTGAAAGCCTTGGGTCATCAGCTCGCCACCTTCGTCGCCTGCTCGAACAAGAACTGCAAGGTTTTTTCATTGCGCATCTGGATGCTGATGCGGTTCAGCGTGCCCTGCTCGTTCAGTTTGGCCCGGGCGGCCGTGACCGGCTGTCCGGTGCGCCGGGCGAAATTATGCACCTCGCGGTCGATCTCTTCCTGCGTGGCGCGGATATGCTCTTGCGCGGCGATCTTGTCCAGGATCAGCCCGGCTTTGACCTCGCGAGCGGACCGAGGTTGCTCGGCTTCCTGAATCTTTTTCCAGTCCAGGTCGAGCTTGGCGGGGTCGATGCCCTGCTCGGCCAGAGCGCGCAGGCTGCGCTCGACGTTGGCGCTGGTCTGCTTTTCGATCAAGGCCTCCGGCACCGGGAAATCGTGAGCCTCCACCAGCATGTCCACCAGCTTGGCCTTGGTATCGCGGTGCGCCTGGTCGCGCTTGGCAGCCTCGAGCTCGGCGCGAATCCGATCCCGCAGCTCCTCCAGATTGCGGAAGTCGCCTTCGTCCTTGGCCAGCTCATCGTTCAATTCCGGCAATTCCTTGCTGCGCAAGCCCAGGATCTCGATGTCGAAGGTCACGGTCTTGCCGGCGAGCTTTCGTTCGCCGTAGTCCTCGGGATAGGTTACCTCGACTTCCCGCTTATCGCCGGGATTCGCGCCGACGAGGTTGTCCGTGAAGGCGGGTAGGGTCTCTTTTCCGCCGATCTCGACATTCAGCTCGTCCTGCTGAATGGGGGCGACGCCCGGCGGCGTGACTTTCGACGTCAGCCGGACGACCGCAACGTCACCGTCCGCAATCGGCCTCGGATCGAGATTGCGGTACCCCGCGTGCTTTTCGCGGACGTGCTCCAAGCCGGCGGCGATCTCCTCTTCCGTGACCTCCGGCTCGTTGTAGGGTACCCGGAGACCGCGATATCCCTTCAGCTCAAAATCCGGCAGAACCTCGAACTCAGCCTTGAAGCGCAGCGGGGCGCCGGCCTCGAACTGCACGTCACTGACGTCCGGCGTACCGACGGGACGAAGTCCTTCCGCCTCGATCTGCTGGTAGAGGTGGCGGGGAATAAGAGCTTCCACAACTTCCCGGCGGATCTCGTCGGCGAAACGGATCTGCACCATGGAGGACGGCGCTTTGCCGGGCCGGAAGCCCGGGATCTTAGCGCGGCTCTTGATCTTGTTGATTACCCGCTCCGTTTCCAATGCCACCGTCTCGGGCGGAACAGTGATTTCCAGCTCGTGTTTGCAGCCTTCGAGTAAGGGCAAGCCGACCTCGTGCCTGAACCCTAGAGATAGCACAGGGGGAGCAGAGCTGACAAGCCATTGGGTGATTTGGTGATTTAGTGATTTGTTGATGGAAGGCCGCAGACCCGACCAATCAACCAATCACGAAATCACCAAATCACAAATATCTCCATCCACTGCCCCCTTCGCTCCCAACGGGCCACGCTGCGGAGGCGAAATCTTTGGATGAGTTCCTCGCGGGGGAGCTGGCGTTTGTAGTTGAAATGCTTTCGCAGGAGACGGGCGATCGGCGGCCAGTCTTGCCAGCCGGGCGGGCGATCCCAGCTTCGCGAATAGAGAGCTACGACTTCCAGGCGGCTGCTGTCAATTTTTTGCCAGGCCTCAGGTTGGAAGTTCTCCACGGGATTCACGCGCAATGGACGCCTTACGTACCCCAGCAGAGGATTGGAGAGCGCATCGGTGAGGGGCCAGGCGCTGATGACGGTGCGCTCGGGGGCGTGCTCCGACAGCCAGGTCGCGGCGTTGAGCTGCAACTGGATGAAATCCGTCACGGCCAGATTGTCTTCGTAGCTCGCGAAACGGTAACGTGGATTCCACCAGTTCGAGACCGCGAGGCCGGCCACAAACAGAGCGAGAGCCGGCATATGGGTTCTTCGTGGCACGGAGTTCAGCGCCGCCGCCGTTGCGACGTAGAACAGCGCCATGGCCGGAAGAAGGTAACGCAACAGCACTGCCCCACCCACAATACTGTGGAAGATCAAATACGCGCCGATGACAGCGCCCAGGAGCCGCCAGGGAAGTTCTCGCAGGGCCCCATATCGCAGGACCGCCAGGATCAACACGGCCGTCGCCACCCAATGAAAATCAGCCAGCCCAATCTGGAAGAGCCGCCGCGCGAGCACCAGCAGAATCCGAACAGGATTCAGCGGCTCAGCCAAGTTGTACTCCCCAAATTGCGCATTTCCCAGCCAGTGTCCAGTCACCGAGTGCAGGTAGAAGAGCCACCCCCCCACGGCCACGAACGGCATCAGCAGAGGCATGAGTGGCCTTGACAGAGGCACTTGTTGAATGAGGGTTTGGTGGGGCGGCCCCCCCGGGCCGCGGCCGGCCCCCTGGCCGGCCTCTGTCCGGACTTTCCTGCACGCCAAGGAGCCGCGCCAGGAGCCGGCTGCGGCCCGGCGTCGCCGCCCCACAAACCACCATGCAGAAAAACCACCTAGTACTACCGGAACGATCAGGCCTGTTTCTTTGGTCAGCGCCAGCGCGGTGGCCGCGACTCCACAGAGCCACCAGCGGCCCTCCACAAACCAACACATCGCCAGCAACGCCCAGAGCGCGGCCGGCAAGTCCAGTTGGGCCAGCATGCCCTGCGCGACAAACGGCGGCGAGATGGCGAGAAACGCCGCCGCAGTCCACGCGGCGCGCGCATTCGCCAGCCGCCGCGCCAGCAAATGGGCAGCGGCAATCGTTGCCGCGGCCACCACGAGCATGGCCACTCGCGTCACCAGAATCGCGAAGCCGAACAATTTCCAAACGCCCGCGAGGTAAAGCATCAGCAGCGGCGGATGCACATTCGGTAGGGTCGAGCGCGGCACGAGCGCCCCATAGACCAGCAGGTCGTGGGCGGCCGGGACAAACTGACCCAATTCATCCCAGTGGTACGGCAAGCGGAGAAACGGCCAATGCGTGATCAGTAGAAATGCCAGCGCTGCCGCAAAGCAGGCAAGCGCGGCGCGCAGGCCGGAACGCGCGTCGTCACTGTACGACACCCATGCCTGCCTTGGGATCGAGCTTAATTTCACCGAACGTGGTTTCGTATTGGCTGATGTTCTGCTGCAATACGTTG
>DATFXF010000203.1:0-19320 GCA_035258565.1 Candidatus Acidiferrales bacterium | reverse complement strand
CCCCGCGCCAGGAGCGCGGCTTCGTGCAGGGCGTCACCCACAGCGCAAGCCGCCTGGGCGCGGCGATTGCCCCCTCCTTTGACCGTGGCGATCATGGTTCGGTATGGCTGGCGGATGGTGTTCTATGTGTTCGGCGTCATCGGCTTGGCGCATATCGCAACATCCCGGAGGAGCACAAAGGGGTGGGCCGCATCGAACTGGCGCACATCCGCGGAGTTGACGACCGGGGAGAAATCAAGCAGTTGAGTATCCCGAAGCGGCCGATGGTGCCCTGGAGCGTCTTGCTGAAGCACCCGAATATGTGGGCGGTGATGTCTGCGTACTTCAACTATGTGTACTGCCTGTGGATCTTCCTTTCGTGGCTGCCGTCGTACCTCGTGGACTTCCGCCATTTTACCCTTCTGAAGGCGGGCTACTTTGCTTCTCCGCCGCTTTTCGCCGGCGTAGGCGATACTCTCGGAGGCTGGCTGACCGACATCCTCTTTGTGAAGACGAAGAACATCAAGTTCGCCCGCCGGTCGGTGGCAATCGTGGGGATGTCTGGGGTGCGGAGGCTTCATCCTGCCTGCCGCGCTCACAAGCAACCCCCTTACGGCCGTCTATTGCTTGGCGGGCTCGTGTTCTTCCTGGAATTGATCATCGGGCCGGCCTGGGCGGTGCCGATGGATATCGGAGGGGAATACTCGGGCACCGTCTCCGGCATGATGAACATGGCGGGGAATATCGGTGGGGCTCTGTCGCCCACCGTGTTCGGATATCTGGTGGCTCGTGGGTTCTGGGGCGCGCCTTTCGCGGTGGCGGCGAGCCTGCTATTCATCGGTGCAGCCATCTGGGCGTTCTGGCTCAATCCGGAAGTGTACGTGGTTGACGAGGGAACGGTAGCAGTCGACAGGCCCTGAGGCCTTGCGGCGCTGTATCTGGGCGCGGCTACTGCTTTACCGAAGCGGGTGGTGGCTGAGCATGGACGAAGGGAGAGAGCGATTGACCGGCGAGGGTTGTTGCGGGGAATCAGGCGCTGCCCACAACCAGGAGCCAGCTATGCTGAAGCCGACCCGGCTTCATGCCGCCTTCCGCATTCTCTTGCTCGCAATCTGTATCGTCTTGCTTTGTGCACGAGCGGACCGCGCCCAGCAATCCCAAATGCAAGCGATCGAGATTGATCTAAGGGCTGCGAGCCACTCTTTTCCGCACTCTTGGGAGCGCATGTTCGGGTCCGGCCGGGCGATACTGTCGCTGCGGTGCAGCTATCGCAGTGACCTGCGCGAGGTGAAGCAGGCGACCGGGATGGAATACGTCCGCTTCCACGGAATTCTCAACGATGAGGTGGGGGTGTACCAGGAAGATGCGGAGGGAAAGCCCGTCTACAATTTTTCCTACGTTGATCAGATCTATGACGGCCTCTTGAACAACGGTGTCCGTCCATTCGTCGAATTCAGCTTTATGCCCGAAAAGCTGGCGGCGGAGCCGGTTGTCGTGCATCCGTTTTGGTACAAGCCGATTGTTTCCCCACCCAAGAGCTCGACGAGATGGGCTGATCTCGTCACCCATTTCGCACAGCATCTCATCGATCGCTACGGAATCGACGAAGTTTCCCAATGGTATTTCGAAGTCTGGAATGAGCCCAATATCGATTTCTGGGCCGGCAAGCCCAAGGACGAGACCTACAACCAGCTTTACGATAGGACGGCCGTAGCGCTAAAAAAGGTGAACGCCCGACTGCGCGTCGGCGGGCCCTCCACTGCCCAGGCCGCCTGGATCGGCCGGTTCATAGGGCACTGCGTCCAGAATCACGTTCCGCTGGACTTTGTTTCCACGCACGTGTACGCAAATGATTCCGCCAAAGACGTCTTCGGCACGGACGAAACGATTCTCCGCACGGAGATGGTCGGCCGGGCCATCCGCAAAGTTCACGACGAGGTGAAAGCATCGGCTGTTCCCAGTGTGCCGATTATCGTGAGTGAGTACAACGCAAGCTACAAGAACGAAACCGACGTCACCGATTCGCTTTTCATGGGTCCCTGGATTGCCAACACGATTCGGCAATGCGATGGCTTGGCCGACCTGCTGGCCTTCTGGACGTTCTCGGACGTTTTCGAGGAGCAGGGCGTGGTCAAACAGCCGTTCTACGGAGGGTTCGGACTGCTCGCCGAAGACGGCCTGCCGAAGCCTTCATTCAACGCCTTCAAGCTGCTGCATCGGCTCGGGAGCGAGCGAATCACCGTGGACTCCGATTCGGCGATTGTGACGCGGCGGGCCGATGGCACGCTGGTGATGGCGATCTGGAACCTCTTCCAGCCCGAGCAGCGAGGCGAACCAAAAAGCGTGACGATCGTCTTCAAGCAACTCCGGGGTCAGCACGCCGCTGTGATCTCGCGTCTCGATGCGACGCATGGGTCGTTGTTCGATGCCTACGCCGCCATGGGCCGGCCAGTCTATCCGACCGGCAAACAGATTCAGCAGCTGCGCCGCGCGGGCGAGCTCCCTCCCCCGGAAAGGAAACCGCTTCGGCGCGGGGAACTGACGATCGTGCTTCCCCCTCAGGGGCTCGCTTTGATCGAGATTCGATAAGGGTAAAGATGCCGGCCAGTGGAGTTGTCGTAAGTGGGTCAGGCGTTTTGCAGGTTTCCGGCCGACCGCTCTGCTATGAATCCGGCGCGTTCCAGGCCCCGTCGGGCTTCCGGGTTTTTCATGAAGGTTTCCCAAACGAAGCCGGTCCGCGCATTCTCCGCCATGATCATGATGATTCCGGTGTCGATACCAACGACGTCGCTGTCGTACCATTTTGTCAGCGGGTTGAAGGCATTGACGAATCCATACTTGCACCAGGTGTCTTTGCCGTAGCGATCTTTGATTGTTCGAAGGACACGCAGGCAGGATTGCCGGAGGAAGGGCAGCGAGCCTCCCGCGGCGGAAGGGACGACAGTTCCGTCGATTGGCCCTGTGGCGGGAGGCCCGCCCCACACGACATAGCCTCTTGGCGAATCTGAGGCAGTGATGCCCCACAGATCGTCACTGTAATTCGGGAATTGCTTTGCCAAGTCCAGGCAAAAACGGCGATGAGCTTCGGTGGCAAGGATCGAATTCTGAAAATAGTCGGCATAGCGGTCGTGTTTGCCGCGGAAATCAAACCACGCCTGCGAATATTGGTGGATGAACAAAGGCGAGAAAGAGCCGATGTAGCGAAGGCTGTCGTATTCAAACAGCGTCCGCTTCCAGGCATTCCAGGATTCGGACGGCAGGGGATGGGCGAAAGACCCCAAACCCAGCAGATACATCATCATCATTTCGCTGTAGTTGCCCCACCGGTACGGCAGGAAGCCCCCTTCCGGCGTCCATCCGTGTGGCAGCAAATGCGTATCTCCCGAAAGCCAACTCCAGTCGACACGGTTGAAGATCAGATTCGCCAATCGGCGGATCTCCAAGTCCCGGAAGTGCACACGGCAAGTGAGAACTCCGCAAAGCAGGATGGCCGTATCAACCGAAGAGGCCTCCGAATCCCACAATCTCTCGCCGGTGCTGACATTGGCCCAGTGAAAAAAGAATCCCCGATGATGGGACAGCTTTGTCCATAGGAACTGCAACGTCTTGCGAGCACGTTCCGCCGCCTCGCGATAGGGAACAAATCCGTGTTTCTCACCGATGCAGAGCGCCGTCAGACCAAAGCCCGTCGCGGCAATGCTCCCCAGATCGCTCTTGTCCGGCTTCAGCACGTTATAGCGGTCCCTGACAAGACCGGTGTTCGGGTCAGCCTGCTCCCAAAAATAGCGAAAATTTGCTTCTTCCAGCGCGAGCAAGAAAGAGTCATCGCTCGTTGAGAGCGAGGTCTGGTTGGAGCTCTGCACTTCCCGCAAGAATGTGTCGCTCGCGGAGAGAAGGCTTCCAGTGGAAGGCGAGGCCGGCGAAGCGCTCTGTCCCGCTGACGCCGGGGAAGGCAGGATGCCGCACTTGACAAACGGAGCCCAAGCGCCCAAACACAGGATTTGCTTTAGTAGTTTGCGGCGCGACACGCCTTTGCCGCTGCCATGTGTTCCGTCCATCCGATCCATGCTTATCATAAACTTTCCTCAAGGTCGCGCAAAACCCCTCGGGGGGCTGCCGAAAAGTAAAACAAGGCAGCACTCGGCGGGGAGGTCGAGCCCGCCCTGATTCCGCGAGGCAGGCGCGTTGAAGGCGCGGCCAGAAGCTGCTGTTCTGCACGATGATCACGCGCTTGCTAGATGCGGCACCGATCGGGCAGTCCGAGTCTGCAGGGGCAGAAGCCAAGAGCCAATGCGCGAGCTCTTGGAGTTTCGTTGCCCGCAGTTTGCTAATATCAACGCAGGGAGAGCCGATGACTCGCGGATGGAAGATCGCAACTGGAGCGGTAGCGCTAGCGGTATTGGGGGGAGTTTGGGCGGCCCTTGTAGCGCGTCACAGCAGGAAGGGGCCGATCACGCTTATGGGCGCGGTCATCAGACAGGACGCCGACACAGGACAGGAAGCCCCAATCGCCGATGTCGGGATCAATGTAGCCGACGGCCTGGCGGCTGCCAGCACCCAATCTGATTTTTCAGGTTTCTTCAGGCTCCCTCTGCGTCCGGAAGTCAGACGAGGCCGGGCAATCACGCTCCAATTCCGGCACCCTGGCTACCAGCCGCTCGACCTGCACGTGCTTGCAGGGGACGAACTCTACATTGCGCGGCTGACGCCCCGGAATCCTGAGGCCAAGGCCAGCCCCGCCCCCGCCAGCGTGGTCGTCTCGGATGTCCTGGTGCGGTATTCGGTGGAATCCAACACGGTGGTGAGCATCGGTACGGGGGTAAAGACATTTCAAGTAGTGAATACCGGTAACGTTCCGTGTGTTCAGGATTCTCCTTGCTCGCCCGACGGGAAATGGAAGGCGGCGGTCGGTTCAGCCTCTCTCGATGCGGGGGCAGGGAATGTGTTCGGAAATCCCCGGGTTTCCTGCATCGCGGGGCCGTGTCCTTTCACGAAGATCGACTCTGAAGAGCTTTCCCAGAACGGTCGCACGCTCAAAGTGACGGCTCGTGCTTGGTCCGATACAGCTACCTTCCTGCTCCAGGCGGAAGTATTTCATTCCGCGGTCAGCAACACTGTCCGACTATCCTACCCGGTCATTTTCGGCCGGGCATTGAATTTCAGTTTGCCCGCCGCGGCACAAGGACCGAGCCTGGACGCCACCTTAAGCGGCGTCCCGATCGTTTTCCCACTACCCCCCAATGCCCTTTTGAGCTGGGCAGAGTGCAAGGTCAGCATGGAGAAGGATCGGTCGAAGCTCTATCGCTGCGAGCTCAAGCCGGGATATCGGTTTCCATGATCCGGCTGGTGCATTGGTCGCCGGCTGCCTTCTGCAGGGAATGAGAACTCCTTCGCAGCCCCGGAGGCGATGGGGAACTACGCTTCGTTTGACTATTGTTTGACTATTACCGGCTGACCGTGAGCTGCTTCCCCCTGTGCCTTTCGTTCGTTTATTCCAGAAACGCTCCAGGTCGCTCGGCACGCTGTTGTTGATGTGACATGGGTGAGGGCCGAAGCTCCCTCCTCCTGGGTTGTCAGCACCAAGGCTGCGTGGGCTAGGGCTTCAGCAGTTCCATCGCTGTCAGCGCATAGATGGCGGCTGTGTCGATTACTCTCCTCAGGTCGACGTATTCGTTTGGGCCATGCGCGACGGAGAGCAGTCCCGGACCATAGGCATAGGCCGGCATCCCCCGCGCGGCGTAGAAACGGGTCTCTAGCAGCCCGGGGCACATCTCAAAGCGCGGGGCTTGTCCGGTGACTGCCTGAACGCTGTGGGACAATGCTTTGCCGAGTGGCACATCCTCATTGCAGGAGGCCGAGGTGCCTTCCTGTAAGATATCCCATTCGAGAGGAATGCCATCTTCTTTGCAGTGCTCTAGAACACCCAGCAACTTTATCTTTTCCGCAGCAAGGTCTTCTTCCGGATTCATCCGTCGGTCGACGGTGAACCAGCACTCCTCCGGCACCACGTTGAAGTTTGCCCCGCCACCGCTCTGTCCTCCCAGCATCAGGATGGAGTTGCGCGCTTGTTCCGAGCCAATATTTAATCTGGTCGTGCGTAGTTCCACTTCGCTCTTCAGTTGCTGCAGTTTCTCGACAACCGCATGCATGCGTTCGAACGCGTTTTCGCCCTGATGCTGCAGACCCACGTGCGCGGGTTTGCCGAACACCCGCACATGCAGGGAAATCGCGCCGCGATTGGCATTCCACACCACACCACTCGTTGGTTCCGCCAAGAGCATGCCCATACCGTCGCGGCCGAGCAATCCTTGCCGCGCCAGCCACGCCGTGCCTCCTTCTCCGCCCGTTTCTTCATTGGGAACCAGCGTCAAACCAATCCTGCCTTTCAGCTCCACGCCAATTTCCTTGAGCACACGGATGGCAAAGAACATTGCGACGATGCCGCCCTTCATGTCGCAAGAGCCCCGTCCAAACAAGAAGTGCTCTCTCCGCAAAGGCTCAAATTGTTCCCGGGATTGCGCCGGAACGACATCGTAGTGGCCGTGAAAATAGAGAGTCGGTTCTCCACTTCCATGGGTCACGAGAAGACTCTCGGGAACATCTACCGCATCATCCCCAGAAACGCTGGGCGCTAAACGTTCACAATCAAGACCGGCTTGTCGCAGGCATCTCTCGAGCAAATCCGTGCAAGCGCGATAATTCGCCCCGGGTGGATTTTCCGTGGGGATCGCAACAAGCTCCGACAGCAGGGCCGCGATCTCGTCTTCGCGTTGCCTCAGCCACGAAAGAGTCGCAACGCCCTGCTCCGTTCCGTCTTCGTCGTTCTCGCGTCTGCTCATGGGACATTATGCTAGGAATTCCCCTAGCACTTGCCAAGCTCCATATTGGTTGCCCCACTGGCTGGGACGGTACTCTAAAAGACGAGGAAATGTGGCCCATAGCAAGTTTATGCGCCATCTGCCCCCTAAAGGCATACCGGCGAGAAAGAGAGCCTGTTGAGAAATAGGCGTAGAGCGACCCTTAAGTGAGAATAACCCTTCGTCCTTGGCGCCACTGAATGAGCAGGACGCGGTGACCGATTTGACAGCCCGTGGTGGGGTTAAGGCAAAATCTGCCATAGAAGGTATTCAAATCCAGCTCCGTTGCCACTGTGCGTAGGCCCTCTTCCTCTAGCGAGCTGGCGCGCCGGGCGCATTCCGCAAAGACCAGACCAACCGCAAAGCCTGCAGCGGCCGTGTATTCGGGAAGGTCGCCGAAGCGCTCGTGGAACTTGCGGACAAACCAGTCCGAATCCGGGCCGAGGATCGGGCCGCGGTGCCCCTGCGGCTCCCACTGGCTAGGTCCGATGGCACCTTCGGCAGCTCCCTGCAGCTCTTCGTAGAAGGCATGCACGCCCGGGGCCACCCCAGCGGTCAGCTCGATTGTCTCCGGCCAGCGGTGTCGCATGCGCAGCAAGCGCACCTCCTCCTCGAAACGCCCCACCACTACGACAATTTGCGGGCGAAGGGAGTCGAGCCTTCGAGGAATCGCGTCCTCGCCCAGGTTGCGGAACTCCAGCGGGACGACTTCGCTTGCATGCCGGCCCAAAGCCTGCACCGCTTCCATCAGCCCACGCGTAACGTGAGAGGCAAAAGTTCCACGGACGCTGTGCAAGACGCAAATGCGGCGCAGATGGGGCGTGTGCGTCGCTAGCCACTGCGGGAGCGCTCGCAGGTAATCGCTCGCCGGGCTCGGGACGCTCACCAACCAGCGGTGGCCGCGGTTCCCAATCTCATCCGACGAGCCGCCATGGTTCCAGAGAATCCTTCTGTGTTGCTCGGCAATCGGGGCCACGGCGAGCGTCAGGCCACTCGAGTACGGCCCGAAAAGCACGTGCACGCGGTCGTCCCGCAGAAGTCGCAGGACATTTTGTTGCGCCAGGGTTGCGCGGCTCCGGTCGTCATAGAAGAGGAGTCGAATGGTTCGCTCCTGCCCTCCCAAGTCCAGCCCGCCGGCGCTGTTGACGTAGGATTGCCAGATCCGGATGCCATTCAGTGCCTGTTGTCCCTGGCGCGCAAAACTGCCCGTCAGCGAGAGGGAGAGCCCGACGGCAATCTGCTTCTCTTCGATCACTCCGCGCTTCTGTCAGCGAAGACCGTGCAGCGGCGCCTCAGGCGAGTCGCCTGCACTTCCGTGCTATAGTTCGACTTTATCCCATGTTCGGAAGTTTGTGACAGCACCGCAATCGAGGAGAACGACATGCCCGAAGCAATTCCCGAAAGATATGCAGACCTTTTCCGAAAGCGGGCCTTTGGCAGCCTGGCAACGCTGATGCCAGACGGCTGGGCTCAGGTGACGCCGGTCTGGGTGGACTATGACGGAACCCACGTGGTTTTTAATTCGGCGCGAGGCCGCCTAAAGGACCGCAATGTGCGGCGGGACCCGCGGGTAACGATCACCGTCATCGATCCGGATAACCCCTATCGCTACCTGGAAATCCTCGGCCGTGTGGTGGAGATTACCGAGCGGGGAGCGGAGGAACACATTGATTATCTGGCCAAGAAATACCTGGGGGCCGATAAATATCCTTACCGCCAACCAGGGGAAGTGCGGGTGATCTACAAAGTGAAACCGGTGCGCACGGCGGCGATGGGATAGGCTAGTGCCGTTCTAAGATTTGAGGCTCACTTCCCTCTCTTGGCTCGGGAGGGGTGTGTCCTGGCCAGCCTTTTGATGGCTTTCTCCCTTTTTTCAATGGGTCAACAGGTTGTCGAGTGCGCTTCGCTCACTACACAGCCCAAGCATACTTGCCAATCAGGAATGAAGTTGCGAGAAGCACTGGTTCCGCTTGACCCGCACGCCGTCGGAAGTAGAATTCGAGCGGTTCGGCACAGATCTCGAACATTCTCACGCGTCCGTCCTGGCGACAGGGAGCTTCGGTGAAGCGCGCAACGCAACCCGTCAACCTGTTCGACTACGAGCCCCTGGCGAGGAGTCGACTTTCGCGCATGGCCTCCAATTATATTGCCGGGGCGGCCGCCGACGAAATCACCCTGCGGCGCAACCGTGAGCGCTTCGAAGGGATTCTGCTGAAGCCGCGGGTGCTCGTGGACGTCAGCCGGATTGACACGCAGCTCGAACTCTTCGGCCAGAAGATGGAGTTCCCCATCCTGCTGGCACCCGCCGCGTACCAGAAGCTGTTTCACCGCGAAGGCGAGTGCGCCGTAGCGCGCGGCGCGGGCGCAGCGGGAGCGACGTTTGTGGTCAGTTCGCTGGCGGCCTACACGATTGAAGAGGTAGGGCGGGCGGCAGCAGGGCCGCTATGGTTCCAGCTCTATGTGCAGCGCGATCGCAAGTTCACCCGCGACCTCATCCAGCGCGCCGTATCGGCCGGCTGCCGCGCCCTCTGCGTCACCGTGGATACCCCGGTCATCGGGATACGCAATCGCGAGATGCGTGACGGCTTCCGCCCACCCGCGGGCGTGGAGTTCGCCAACCTGCGCCCGCTCGGAACCAAGGCGGCCAGAACGGGCCATGTCTTCCAAGGGGGAATCTACAGCATGGTAATGGACCCTACGCTCACCTGGAGAGGCGTCGAGTGGATCTGCTCGGTGTCGAAGGTGCCCGTGATTTTGAAAGGAATCCTCACGCAAGAAGATGCGCGCCTGGCCGTCGAACATGGGGCCGCGGGCATCGTGGTCTCGAACCACGGCGGGCGCAACCTGGATACGACTCCGGCCACAATCGAGGCGCTACCGGGTGTGGTCGAGGCGGTTTCGGCACGCGTCCCCGTCTTGCTTGACGGTGGGGTACGGCGCGGCACCGACGTGGTCAAGGCGCTGGCCTTCGGCGCCAGGGCGGTGCTGATCGGCAGGCCCTACCTGTGGGCACTTGCTGCGCGCGGCGCAAGGGGCGTCGAACATGCCCTCAGGACGCTGCAACTTGAATTGCAGGCGGCGATGGCGCTCTGCGGCACGCCCACGCTCAAGAGCGTCGACAGCAAGGTGCTCTGGCCTGGGTGTAGCCCGGCCGGCGAGCAGCTGGTCTCGAAAGGGGGGGCCCCGGGCTCATCAGGGGGGTGAAGACCCGGGGCCGGGGGGTTGAGACAGAGGCGGGGCCGGATAGAACTCTTAGTCGCCGCTTGCTATTCGGACGACGAAACTCCCATCAGACAGAATCTGCGCAATTCTTCATGCGTAAACACCAGGCGCTCGCCCTTTTCGTTGCGCTCCAGGTGACCTATACCAGAGAGACGCGAAAGTCGCCGCAGTTCCGCGGCTGTCACGCCGAGCAGCACAGCCGCCCGGCCTTCGTCCACCAGACTCTGTTTGTTCCCATCCACGCGAGCGTCTTCCCCTAGGTAATAATGCTGGCCCAGTTGTCTTCTTCGACAGCTAGAATCATGGATTTGTAGATATCCACTTCCCAGGTTTTGCCGAGGCGGAGGCGCACGGCATTATCCGACTCGCCGACAAGCGTCCCGCGGAGGGGCATCCGCATATCGCCAGCGGTAAGCTGCAACACCACCGGCTGGCCCATCCACATTGCGTAGGCGCCTTGCATCGCTTGTCCCCCTTCCTTGATCAATTCGGTTCCGTGCCAGCGATTCTGGGCCTGCGGGTTGCTGGACGCCATGGTACCGATGCTCTAGACCCATGGCCGGAAAGTACTGTTATCCGATACAGAACAAGGGGGGTTCGAGGATGGAACCCAGGTACCCTGGTACCTAGCGGATGGTGCTTCTGGTTTATTGCCGCGGGCGGTACGTCCCGGCATGCTATCCCCCATGACGGCCATTTACCGCGCACTGATCGGAGCGCTGACGGACAAGGTGCGGCGTGCCCCCAAGCCTCGGAATAGTTCCGTGGCCGCAGGGGTCGGAGTAGCCCTCGGGGGCGGGTTCGCGCGCGGATTTGCACACCTCGGCGTCTTGCAGGTGCTCGAGCAGAACCGGATCCCTATCGCCTGCATCACCGGCACAAGCGTGGGCAGTATTGTTGGCGCAGCCTATGCCAGCGGGGTCCCACTGGCGAGGATCGCCAGCGTATGCCGCGATATCCACTTCCGCGACTTCGGCCGCTGGCGTATCTCGCGGCTCGGTCTGGCCAGCAACGACCGCATGTCCGCCCTGGTGCGCCGTTGCTTTAATGCCCTGACATTCGAAGAACTGTTGATCCCCACCGGGGTGGTTGCCACGGACCTCGGCACCGGGGAGCCCGTGGTCTTCACCCGCGGCGATCTGACCGAAGCCATCCGCGCGAGCTGCGCGTTCCCCGGTCTGTTTGAGCCCGTGCAGGTCGAAGGCCGGTGCCTGGCCGACGGCGGCCTCGTGGCCCCCGTGCCCACAAAGGCGGCCGCGGACATGGGCCCGCGCTGCGTGATGGGCGTATCGGTCGGCTTCAACAAATGGGACGGCAGCGCGCCGGCGAATCTATTTCAGATTGTCAGCCGGGCCGTGTCTGCAGCCCAGAAATATCAGAATGCGCAATGGGAGAGCTGCGCCGACGTTGTTCTCAAGCCAGAAGTGCAGGATATCGAATGGGATGAATTCCGTCGTGCCGATGAAGCCATCGCCGCCGGAGCCAAGGCAGCGCGCCAGGCGCTGCCTCGCCTGCGCGAACTTCTTGGCTTGCCGGACACCCCGCGGCCAGACCTCGGTGCCGCCCGCGGCCACCTTGGCGGCGCCTCGACCGAGGAAGCGCTTACCTAGTCTTCCGTCCCGCTTGGTCGTCTCCGCTGTCGCCAGCTAGTCACCTTGGGATCGAAAATGCCGCGAGAACTCCGCGGTTTTCTGTTACCGTAAAAGGTCAGCCCTTCTGGTCCGCGCCAAGCGGAGCGGAGGAAATCCGGGGGACGAGACTCAATGCTCCAATCGCTCAGAGATTTTTTCCACTTTCTCTACGACGTGCAGGGACTTATCCAGTGGGGCGGAACCCTGCTGGTCTGCGTGATTGTCTTCATCGAGACGGGATTCTTTGTGGGGTTCTTCTTGCCGGGCGATTCTCTACTCGTCACTGCCGGCGTGTTCGCCGCCGCGGGTCACCTGCCGCTGGCCGCGCTCTTGCTGCTGGTCTCGCTCTGCGCCATTGCGGGAGACCAGCTGGGGTACTGGATTGGGCGAAAGGCGGGTCAGGCGCTCTATCAACGTCAGGACTCTTTCGTCTTCAGAAAGCGTCATCTTGAGCGCGCTCACCAGTTCTACGAGACCTATGGTGGGAAGACTGTCATCCTCGCGCGCTTCGTCCCCATTGTGCGCACGTTCTGCCCGCCGGTGGCCGGAGCGGCCCAGATGCGGTATACCCGCTACCTGACCTATGACGTCTTCGGTGGCTTTTTCTGGGTGGGCAGCATGGTGCTGACCGGTTACTTCCTCGGCTCCGCCGTGCCCAACATCCAGCAACGCATCCACTGGGTTATCGCAGTCGTCGTTTTCCTCTCCTTGTTACCAGGGATCATCGCAGCGCTGCGCGCAAGGGGTCAAAAACCGGATAAGCCCGCCGCATCCCTGCCGCACGCGCAAACCGGACAAGACTAGCTCTCGTGGAACTCTCGCCCCGGACCATCCAAGCTTTGATCTTCGACGTGGGCCGCGTCATCGTGGGTGTGAACGTGAGCCGAGCAATGACCACCCTGGGCGCCGACCCCGGAATCCCCGCCGAGCAAGCCTGGGCAGCCATCGAGGCCGACCCGCGGCTGCGCGAGTTTCAGGAAGGGCGTCTGACCCCGCAGGAGTGGTATGGACATCTGGCCCAGCGCTTCGGCCTCAGACTCTCCTTCGAGCAATTCTGCCAGGCCTGGAATAGCGCCCTCGACCCCCAGCTCATTCTCAGCGAAGAGCTGTTCGCCGGATTGGCCAAGCACTATCGCCTGGTGCTGCTTTCGAACACTGACCCCATCCACGTGACCTACATCGAGACAAACTTCGAATTCCCGCGTTACTTTCACGGGCGGGTTTACTCCTGCGAGGCCGGGGTGAGCAAACCCGACCCGGCCATTTACCAGCAGGCTCTCCGCGAGGCCGCCGTCCCGCTAGAAGCCATCCTCTACGTTGACGATACTCCGGCCTGCGTCGAGGCCGGCCGTCGCGCTGGTTTTGACACGCTTCTATTTCGGGGAGCCGCGGGCTTGCTTGCCGAGTTAGGTCAGCGCGGCATCAGATGGCAGTAGGCGCGCCTTCATAGCGTTTGCTCCTTGCTCGTCTCTCCATCTTTCCTGTGTCCATCCTCACGAACCGCACGCGGCCCGCGCGAAATCACCAGCCTAGCGTAAAGATTGCGCGTACTAGTACCTCATGGGTCATTGCGGGCCTCCCTGGCCTGATTCAACCAATTCTTTTTGCAATGGTTACCGCTCTGCCGTTTTGCTTCCCTTTGGTGGGGCGCGTGCAAACATGCCCGCAGATTCCTGATTCGGAGGGGGGAGGAGTTATGCCAGAAGAACACGAGGTAACACATGCCGGCTCGCCGGCTTGGCTGGTGCCGGCGGTCATCGTTCTGGGTATCGTTGCGTTGGTCGGGGTGGGCGTAGGGTGGAACGCTACCACTCGCGCTCACGACACGCAGCAGACCCTGGGCGCCGACCTCAAGACCACGCGGGAGACCTTCACCCATAACCTCGAAGCGCTGCAGCAACGCCTGGCGGAATCCGAGAAGACGAACGGGGAACTGCAGAGCGACCTGGGAGTGGTGACCAAGCGTCTGCGCCTGACGCAGGGCGAACTGCAAAAAGCCCGGGAAGAGTCGGCGCGGATGCGTGACGAGAACGCCCAACAACTGGCTGCGATGGACACGGCCGTCAAAACGGAATTGGCCACCAAAGCCAGTAACGAAGAGGTGAAGGCGGTAAGCGGCGAAGTCAGCGGTGTCAAGACCGATCTCGACGCCACCAAGCAGAGCCTACAAATGGCGAAGAGCGAGATGGGCACACTGATTGCGCGCAATCACGAGCAGATCGATCAGCTCCGCCGGCTCGGCGAGCGCGACTACGTCGAGTTCACTATCGACGGCCGCAACAAACCTCAAAAGGTGAGCAACATCACCGTTACGCTGCGCGGCGCGAATCCGAAGAGCAACCAGTTCTCTATTCGGCTTGGCGTGGACGACCTAAACGTGGAGAAGCGGAACCGGACCGTGAACGAGCCCATCTTCTTCTACACGCGCGGGGCGAAGCAGCCCATGGAAATTGTGGTCAACCAGGTGGTCAAGGACAAGATCGTCGGCTATCTGAGCATCCCGAAGGTGCTGAGTCAGACGGCAGCGGGCGACTAGCCGGTCGGTTCGAGTCCGGGGCGCGAAAGGCCGGACCAGTCGTCTGGCAGCGGCCTGCTTCTCTTTCTTAGGACCGGCGGGCACCGTCCTCCCTGCCCGCCGCGGTGCTCGAGCGGCGGAACAAAGAAAGCCCTTGGTGTTCCGCTCGAGCTTACTCTAAAATCCGGGTTATAATCGCGTTTGCACCGTCGCCGCGGCGGCGCCTCCCGGCCAGCCTTGGGGCGCACCCCCGAAGTGCAGTGTGTGCGACCCGTTCGAGCACACTGCCCGGTGCGCAGAGAAGACCTCATCCCGAGGAGGATACATGTCCGATTTCTATCAAACCGGCGCGGTGGCCACGCTCCATCGGCTGGGAGATCACAAGGTCGAAACGCTCGAGCAGCAACTGGAACGGTTTGCTCAGGAGCGGCCGATCGCGCTGGTGATGCCTGCCCTCTATTCGGAGTTTGAAAAGCAGGCGATGGAGCTCATCCTCCACGAACTCAGCCAGGTCCGTTACGTCCGGCAATTCGTTGTGACCATGGCGCGGACCACGCTCGAGCAGTTTCGCGAAGCAGGACGGCGCTTGGCCCAGTTGCCCGGCGAGGTGCGCATCGTCTGGAACGATGGGCCGCGTGTCGAGAAACTCTACCGCACGCTCGAAGAGAACGGGTTGCGCATCGGGCCGGATGGCAAGGGCCGCTCGTGCTGGATGGCCTACGGCTACGTGCTAGCCAGCCACCAGGCCGACATCATCGCGCTCCATGACTGCGACATCGTCAACTACAGCCGCGAGATGCTCGCGCGGCTCTGCTATCCGGTCGTGAATCCCAATATCAACTTCGAATTCTGCAAAGCGTACTATGCGCGGGTGAGCGACCGCATGCACGGGCGCGTCACGCGGCTGCTGGTCACGCCGCTGGTGCGCGCGCTCGAGTCGCTGTTCGGCTATCTGCCTTTCCTGCGCTATCTCGATAGTTTCCGATACCCGCTGGCCGGAGAGTTTGCGATGCAGGCGGACCTGGCCCGCGTGAATCGCATCCCCTCCGATTGGGGACTGGAGATCGGCGTGCTTGCCGAGATTTATCGCAACTGCTCAAAGAAGCGCGTCTGCCAAGTCGACATCGCCGACAACTACGAGCACAAGCACCAGGAACTCTCGCCGTCCGACCCGTCCAAGGGTTTGATGAAGATGGCCATGGATATCTCCAAGGCCCTATTCCGGATCCTTTCGGCCGAGGGCGTCAGCTTCGATATCGGCAAGATGCAGACCCTACTGACCCGCTATGTTCGCACAGCCGAGGACAGCATCACGCGCTACCATGCAGACTCCATGATCAATGGGTTGATCTTCGATCGCCACGAGGAAGAGACGGCCGTGGAAACGTTCGCCCGCGCCTTAAAGCTCGCCACCGACGAGTTCTTCGCCGACCCACTGGGCACACCCCCCATCCCCAACTGGGCCCGCGTCAGCTCGGCGCTGCCAGGCTTCCTCGGGGCGCTGCGGGAGGCGGTGGAGGCAGACAACGCCGAGTTCCTCGAAAGGAAGGCGGAGTCGCTGGCGGCCAGCCGCACCTAAGCGTACCGTTGTTCGGAAAACCAGCCGAGGTAGGGCAGCGTGGACAATTTCCTTCCGAGCGAACTGCTGGCCCGCCTCGAAGAAATTGGCGAGGCGGACATTGTTGTCGGCATCCCCAGCTACAACAACGCGCGGACAGTCAGCCACGTGGTTCGGGCGGTTTACGCTGGCCTGACGAAGTACTTCCCGGAATACAAGACGATCATCGTCAATTCCGATGGAGGCTCAAAGGACGGGACGCGTGAAGCAGTGCTGGGCACCGAACTGGACACGGACTCCCTCCTGATCGTCTCGCATCCCGTTCACCCGGTCCAGCGGATCAGTACGCCCTACCACGGCCTGCCGGGCAAGGGCAGCGCCTTCCGGACGATCTTCGCCCTGGCCCGGCACGCGAAAGCCAAAGCGTGCGTCGTGGTGGACGCCGATTTACGCAGCATCACGCCACAGTGGATCGAACTGCTCGCCAAACCCGTGCTCGAGCGCGAATTCGATTTTATCGCTCCCTATTACCTGCGCCATAAGTATGACGGCACGATCACCAACGGCATCATCTACCCGATGACGCGCGCGCTGTTCGGCAAGCGCGTGCGCCAACCCATCGGCGGCGACTTCGGCTTTTCGGGTCGCCTGGCGGCCCGCTATCTGGAGAAGGATGTCTGGGAAACGGATGTGGCGCGCTTCGGCGTGGACATCTGGATGACAGTCACGGCCATCGCCGAGGGCTTCCAGGTTGGGCAGTCCTACCTGGGCGCCAAACTCCACGACGCTAAGGATCCCGGGGCCGACCTGACCAGCATGTTCCGCCAGGTGGTCGGCTCGGTCTTCGGGCTGATGGAGACCTACCAAAATGTCTGGCAGGGCCTGAAGAGCTCTGAGCCGGTGCCCATGTTCGGCTTCCCTTTTGAGGTCGGCGTCGAACCGATCAGCGTGAACGTGGAGCGCATGATCCAGGCGTTCAGCCAAGGCGTCAGCGACCTCCGCGAAATCTATCAGGGCTTCCTCGCGCCCCAGACGCTGGAGGCGCTGGGGAATTGCGCGCAGCAGCCGCACGGGCAGTTTCACCTGCAGGATGAGGTCTGGGTGCACCTGATCTATGAATTCGCGGCGGCCTGGCAGCAGCACACCTTTGACCGCGACCACTTGTTGCAATCGCTCGTGCCCCTCTATCTTGGGCGCACCGCCTCCTTCGTGATTGAGATGCGCGAGAGTTCTGCCGCAGAGGTAGAACAGCGCATCGAGCGGCTCTGCACCGTTTTCGAATCCGAGAAACCTTATCTCCTCGAGCGTTGGGTGGCAGAAGTCGGAAAGGAGATGACTCATGCAAAGTCTATATGATCGGGCCTTCCTCGAACCATTTCATCGTCTCGCCGAAGAGCTCAGCCGGGTGACGCCGGTGGTGATGATTGTCTTGGTCGTTGTCCTGGTCGGCGCCATCTTGGCTTGGATCACGCGACGCGTAGTCCATCGGCTCCTGGTGCTGATCCGCTTCGATCGAATTGTCGCCCATACGGGGCTGGCTCGCACGCTCGAAAGCACGCGCATCTTCCGCTCCCCCGCGGAATTCGGCGCGCGCGTGGTGGCGGGACTGGTGTGGCTGTTGATCGCGCTGCTCGCGCTGAGCGCCGCCGATACGCGGATGACACAGGAGTTGGTGACGCGATTCATCAATTATCTTCCTGATCTGGTCACCGCCGCGGTGGTCTTGCTGCTGGGCACGGTGGTGAGCAAGTTCCTCGCGCGGAGCACGCTGCTCGCCGCCGTCAATGCGCAGTGGGCCGGCGCGCGGGCCCTCGCCGGAGGAGTGCGTATCCTGGTGATGAGCCTGGCGGTGGTCGTGGCACTCGAACAGCTCCGCATTGGCAGGACCGCGCTGCTCGTGAGCTTTGCCATCCTGTTTGCCGGAGTGGTGATGGCCGGAGCCATTGCCTTCGGTTTCGGCGCGCGCGACCTGGCCCGGGAATGGCTGCGCACGAAGCTCAAGCCACGGGCACCGGAGGAAGAGGAAGAAGTCTTTCGCCACCTCTAGCCGTGCTGCGCGCCCGTCACCTGGTCTTTACCGACCTCGACGGGACCCTCCTCGACCATCACACCTATTCGTGGGCGGCCGCGAAGGAGGCCCTCGCCGAGATTGATCGACGGCGAGTGCCGCTGATCTTGGTCACCAGCAAAACCCGTGCGGAACTGGAACTCCTTCGCCGAAGAATGGGTCACACCCACCCTTTCATCACCGAAAATGGCGGAGGGATCTTCATCCCGCACGGTTATTTCAACCTGCACATTGAAGGTGCGCACCGTATCGCACATTACCATTGCCTGTCCCTGTCGCGGCCTTATGCGGAAATGGTCGCGGCGCTCGAGGAGATCGCCAGCGCGGCCGGCGTGGGCGTCGTAGGCTTCCACCAGATGAGCGCACGGGAAATCGCCCAAAACACCGGCTTGGCTTTGCGCGAAGCCAAGCTCGCCAAGCAGCGCGACTTCGACGAACCTTTCTTCTTTGTCGGAGGGGAGAAACAGGCCGAGACGAAGTTCACCCGTGAGGCGCATCGCCGTGGCATGGAAGTCGTGCGCGGCGGCCGCTTCTGGCACCTCGTGGCCGGTAGCGACAAAGGCCGCGCCGCACGTCTCCTCGCCGGGCTCTACCAAAAGGCCTGGCACGGCCGGCTCCGCACCGTCGGCCTGGGAGACAGCCCGAATGACCTGTCGCTGCTGGCCGCCGTAGATCAGGCCGTGTTGCTGCCACGACCCGATGGGAGCTTCGCCGAGGAGGTAGTGAGGCAACTACCCCATGTCGGGCGTGGCTCGGCCCCCGGGCCGAGCGGTTGGAATCAGGCCGTGTTGCGGATCCTCGCGGCGGGGGAATAGACCAAGAAATCGGAAAGGTTATGGCGAAATTAGTACATGGATTACCCATGCTCCCACTCTCCTGAGACTCCCCAACTTGGGCACCATGCCTAACCAGCTGAAATTCCGATAGTTAAGACATGTCGGCAAACCGAAGCTCTTTGGCATGGCGATTGCGAAAATCCCGTTCGGCCGCCATCCCCCGCGCGAGCGAGGTTTCACCTTGCCGGGGTTCAAGGCGTCGACGCGCCAGGAGGACCGAGACCATGCAGTTTCTGCGCCGCCTTACCGTTCCCGCCAGTGAGTCCCAAATGGCTATCGCACTGGGTATTTCCGCGGTGACCATGGGACTCATGCTCTGGGCGATCCTCTGGCAGTCGGACGTGATTACTTACCAGAGAGAAGTAATCCGTTGGATGTGGTCCTGGAAGTATGGCGGGTAGGATTCGCCGGGCGGGGACATTCCACCAACCCAACACGGAATCCGATATGCTCTTCGACGAATCTGCAGTTGGTAGCGCAGGCAAGGCATGAAGCTACTGACCTCTACGGTCCTGATCGCGGTCCTGGGGACGGTCGGAAGCCCACTGCTCGCCGCAACGCAAGACACAGCCTCGCGGCAAGCAACTCCGTCCCGCGCGCTCCGAGTGAGGCTGGCGCAACATCGGGACACTCAAAAGGATCGCGATAAAGACA
>DATFXF010000202.1:0-7764 GCA_035258565.1 Candidatus Acidiferrales bacterium | reverse complement strand
AGAGGCAGCACCGCCGTCGCCGGCACCACAACCGCAAGCGCCGTCACCATCCGCGTCCGGCCACTGGCCGATCTCAGGGGGTTCATGGAGCCGCCTCTTTCCCAGCGCGGACTTAGTTAAGTTAGACATAACCCGCTCAATCCGCGAGGACCTTCCCAGCGGACCGAACCGTCGCTGGGATGAAACCACGGGGCATAAAGAACGAATTGGGGAGCCTGGCAGCTCCCCAATTCGCCACTTTGCTTTTTCGCCCGCGTCGCGCCTGCTCGGCATCGCGCAAGGCTCGCACCGCAAGAGCGGTGTGCTTAAGCGTCATTCAGTCCTGAGCCCGGTGGAGTCATTCCTCCTCCGCAGCCCCAGAACTTTCGTTCCCCTTCTACTCCGGCAGGACTCAGAATGCAAGCAGGAATCCTTTTCCAAGGATGAGCCACCGATGGCCTCCACCCCTGGTCGAGACCAACAGGGGTCAAAGCGCGCTTACTTGATGAAGAGGCCTTCGCGAAGTTGGTCGCGCCCGACGAAAGTTCTTGAAGAGTGGAAGCCGCTAAACAGGTTCTGGATTTCGCGGTTTTGGAGAATTCGCCGGACCGGAAAGATGACTGGCGCAGGGAGGAACTCAAGATTCTGAGCGTTGAGTATGCGATAGCGCTGAAAAGCCTCCGGCTTGCGGCTGTGGAATAGCGCCAGGACTGCGCCCCCCGGCTTGATTAGATCGGTCAGCCGAGTCACCAGACGCGCAACGAGGTCAGCATCGAGATAGTCGAGCAGGTCCCAGGCCAAAACGGCGTCAAAGGTGTCGCGGGGGTATTGCAGGCTCCCGCGAAGGAAACGTTCGGCGCGCGCAGGGGGCGACATGTCCGTCGGCTCTTCGCCCGGCCGAAGCACGCGCAACTGCTCTTCCTCGAGATGGAGGAAAGCCCGCCAGGCGTCCAGCAGATCTTCGGTGTAAACCTTGAATCCGCGCTCGATGAAGAAACTCACAGTGGACTGCCAGACAGGACCGAGGTCGAGCAGGCAGCCGTGCTGGATCCCGTCGAGGTGCCAGAGAAAGTCCTTGAGGCCATTGGAAGGGCGCGCGTTGGCGGGAGTATGCGGGGGCTCAGATCGCCCAGCTCCCGCAGCCACCCGGCTGCTACTGATGCCCCGAGAAACCACATGGTGATGTGAACCCGCCCGGAATTTACTCAGAAGGCTCATTGCTCACGACTGCCCATCCCCTCGGCCGGTCGGGAGGCAGGGGGAGCTTCCGTGGCGGCCCGCCGTTCGGCGGGCCGAGTCTTTCGAACCTCCTGGCTTCGAACGGTCTCCACCTTGCCCCGAAACACCGCGCCCTCCTCAACGGCGATCCGCCGGGTGAGGACTTGACCATAAGCTTCCCCGGTGCGCCCGATCTGCACGCGCTCGCGCCCCTCTAGGTTACCCTTCACCTTGCCCTGGACAACGATTTCGCGCGCCTCGATGTCGGAAGTGACGCGGCCCCTCGGCCCCACGATCACGCTGCCACCGGGGATGCATATGCTTCCCTCCACTTCACCATCGATGTAGAGGTCCCCCTGACCCGTGATCTGGCCCTTGATGTGGAGTGTCTCGCTGATGCTCCCGGGAGTGGAAAGCTCCCGCAGAGGTGTTGGAGTCCCCTGTGGGGCCACAAGCGAAGCCGCCACCGTTTCAGGTGAGGAAGGTGGCTTGGGCTCATCCTGTCTGCGCCACATAAGATCCTCCGCGACCGGTACTCCAGAGCTTGAAGAGCTGGGCAGTCCAGCAAGGAAGCTCAGAGAGGACGGCTGGCTCCGGAATATAGTACAAGCCGAAAGCTAAGTAAACTGGAATTGGTATTCTGTGCGGGCAGCGCGTTCCGCCCAGGAAACCCTGCCCTAAGGGCGTGCCGGGATCGGGATGTTAGCCGGTGCCCGACGCCCAGAGGGCTCGGTGTGGCGCAATTCCCACATGGCCACAGGATAAGCCACGAGCTCAAAGAAGAAGAGCTTCGTTCCTAGACGCGATTCCCACCAGTTTCGAGGGTCGTAGCCGACGTCTCGGGCGGCCACCACTCGCACTTGAACCTCTGGCGGGAAGATGCGCCCAAAGATATAGTGGGTGCGTCGGGTGTGGTAGTTCGAGGTGACCACCAGGACGCGGCGCCACCCGCGCTCGAGCACGACCCCACGGAGCGCCTGTGCTTCTTCGCGGGTATTCTCAGCGCGGTGTGGGAAGCGGATTACCGCCGCGGCTGGGACTCCCCGCTCGACGAGGTCGCGCCCGATCAGCTCGGCCACCCCTGCGTTGCGCCGCAGCTGGCGGCCGCTCGCAACGACGCGGGGCGCTAAGCCGCGGTGGTAGAGCTCCGCTGCACGCGTGGCGCGGTCCCCCGAGAAATTATCGTCGCCGAGCACAACGACGGCGTCGGCAGCTTCCGGCGGCTCGTCTATCACCCAGAATTCTCCCGCCGCACGCAGCACCGGGTGGCGCAACAGGTAAAGGAGCACCCCCAGCGCCACGAGCACGAGCAGCCCGAACAGTTTGAAGATGATTCCCCCGCGTTGATCCGAGCTCATGCCGTGGGGTCCAACTGGCGGAGTTGCTCGGCGGCCTGCTCGGGCAACAGGGCATTGAAATAGACTTCCTTGAGGCTGTACGACTTGCGGCGCGTGGCGACGATGGGCAGGATCTCGATGTGCCAGTGGTAGTCATCGGCAATGGTTTTCCAGTAGCTGAGTTCGCTTTTGGCGACCCGGGTATTGGGAGCTGTATGAACCACCAGGTGGTAGGCCTCGGCAACCTTCTCCAGGCGCCGGAGTGTGCGCCCCAGCAGCGCAGCCAGATGGCGCTGGTTCGCGCCAGGGAGAGGCTGCTCGAACAGGTGATTGTGCCTGCGGTTGATTAGCCACAGTTCGTAGGGCACGCGCGAGGCATAGGGGCACAAGGCCACCAACTCACCCTGGCTATCCACGATACGCCGGCCCTGGCGCTCCTCTTGCCGCACGATGTCACAAAAGACGCAGCGCTCTTTTTCCTGGTACCACTCCCGCGAGGCACGCAGTTCGTAGAGTACGCGCCGGGGCACGAAGGTTGTGGCGGTGAGCTGCGAGTGCGAGTGCGGCCATTCCTCCCCAGCTTCGGCACCAAGATTCTTGAACACGGTCACGTACTTGAAACGCAAATCGCGCTTCAGGTCCTGGATGCGCAGGGCGTAGGCCGCCAGCACACGCTCGATTTCTTCGTCGGACATTGCCGAAAGTTTCCGGTCATGCTGCGGGGTCTCCACAATAACTTCGTGCGCGCCCACGGCTCGCATGCGGTCATAGATGCCGTCGGCCTGCCGCCCGGGATCGCCCTCGATGCGGTAGAGCGGATTGAAATGAGGGAAGACACGCACCTGCCAGGGGTCCTGCCCCGGAAGCGCAAGCAAGGTCCGGCTCTCGCTCTCGTGGCCAGGGCAAAGCGGACAGGAGTCGGCCGGAGCGGGTCCCTCGTCTGGATAGCCCAGCGCGACCCAACTTCGTGTGATGGGATCCTTACGAAGTTCCATCTCGAGAGGTGACCGAGGCTCGCCGCATGGAGGTCGCGAACTTATACCGCACGGGAGAGCTTCCTGCAAGCGGAGAGAGCTTCGTTGCTCAGACCGGGGACCAACATTCTACAGCTGATACCTGCTTCACCGGGGCTGGTTTCACCGGAGCATGGCTCGAGCTGGAGCCTTCCTCTCCGCAGGCGTTCCTTCGGGCGTAACTCGCCCGGGTGAGTGCTTAACTCAAGGATCTATCGCGTGTACCGCGCCGGCGTGGGTCCCTCTTCCAGGCGGTGGCGGTCCCAGATGGCCCCTTCCCGGCTGTACTGAGCCAGCTCGAAGTCTTGGGTGAGTTCCAGGCAATCGGTCGGGCACGCATCTTCGCACAAACCACAGAACATGCAGCGGGATGTGTCGTAGGTAAAGGTGGTCAGCACCTTGCGGCGGGTGGCGTCATCGCGCTCCCAACCGACCACGATGAGGTTTTCTGGACAGGCTAAGGCGCAGAGGTTGCAGGCGATGCACAGCGTCTCGCCTGTCTCAGGGTTCTTGTTCAGGCGCGGCGCGCCGCGATAACGCTCGGCTACCATCGGTCGCTCAAGCGGGTACTGCTCGGTGTAGATCTTCTTGGGGCTCTGGTAACGAAAGGTCAGGATCAAACCTTTGATCAGATCCACCTGGAACACGCGGCGCAAGAGCTGCTTCATACCATTCTAGTCTGTGACCATGCCGCAGAATTGTCAAGAAACTCTCCGCGGTCTCGCATTGCTTCGCGGACGAAGTTTACCCCTCCGGGCCGCACTTGCACGGTCTCCTGGCTTCTGTGCCGGGCTTCGCACGCAATGGTAGAATCCCGGCCATGACTGCCACTCCGGAAACTGGTCCACGTCTGGTGATCCGGCCTGCACGGGGAGAGGATGCCGCAGCGCTACGCGAGATCTTCAACCAAGCCGTTCAGGACGGTCTCGAGACATTTGAAACCGAGCCGCGCACACTGGAGGACCAAAGGGTCTTGATCGAGTCGGCCAACCAGGATGCCAAACACCCCATCCTCGTGGCCGAGCTGCGTGGCTGGGCTCTCGGCTGGATCACCATCCAGCCGCACGACCCGCGGCCCGGCTTGGACGGCGTCGGGGAAATCACGGTCTACGTCCTGCGGTCCTTCCGCAATTATGGCGTGGGCAGGCAATTGATGAGAACGATCCAGAGAGAAGCCCAGAGGCTCGGTTATCGGAAGCTGGTCGGATGGGTGCTGGCTGAGAACCGCGATAGCCTGCGGCTCTGCCAATCAACAGGCTGGCGCGAAGTCGGAAAGCACCACCAACACGCACATCGCGAGAATACCTTTCAAGACGTCGTGCTTGTGGAATACCTGATTCCCTCGCAGCCAACGGCGTAGTCTTTTCCCACTTCCCTGCTTTTGCTGGCTCGACCGCACCGCGGCATTGGGCTCGTGTTATGCTCGCCCAATGCAGGCGAGCGATATCGAGTACATGCGTCTGGCGCTCGAAGAGGCGCGCGCGGCAGCGCGGCAGGGCGAAGTGCCCGTCGGCGCCATCCTCGTCAGGGATGGCCGCGTCATCGGGCGCGGGCGCAACCGCACAATCGCGGAGTGCGATCCCACGGCGCACGCCGAAATGGTCGCACTGCGCGCCGCGGCAAAGGAGTTAGGCAATCACCGCCTGGCGAGCGCGATCCTCTACGTCACCATTGAACCCTGTGGCATGTGTGCTGGTGCCATGATTCAGGCGCGCATCGCGCGGCTCATCTACGGCTGCGACGACCCGAAGGGCGGAGCGGTGCGCTCCTGCTTCGCCATGCTCGATCATCCGAAACTCAACCATCGCGTCGAGGTTACTTCGGGAGTGCTGGCGGAAGATGCCGCTGCGGTTATCCAGGAGTTCTTTGTAGCGCGGCGCTCGTGAGCTCTAAAACCCTTGGAGACGGTGCGCTCGTCCCGTCTGGGGCCCGTGCTAGAATGATTTGCGCGCCGCGGAGAGGTGTCTGAGCGGTTGAAAGAGCCCGCCTCGAAAGCGGGTAGCCTGCCAAAAGCGGGCTCGTGGGTTCGAATCCCACCCTCTCCGCCAGATTTCATTTTACCTCCAATAATCCGCATAAAACGCCAGAAATGGACGGGGATTATGACCCCGATAAAGGAGATGTCTTAGTCGGTGCCTATGAATCCTACGGATTCCACGATGTTTACGACGAGACTGTTGACCAAAACACAAGGCTCTACACTGAGGATTACTGGCTTTCCAGGAGCCAAGCCTTGGAAGAATTGGCCGAACATTGCGAGTAGGCCCCGCTTACTTGCCGCACTCTTCATGCTCGGTGCGAGCGCCTATGCGCCCGGACAGGTAGCGCCAGGCCAATGCGGACACGACCGCTGGCCGGTGAAGACTCTCACGGACAAAGACAGCAAGCGCGTCAACTTCAAACCGGCTGACTCGACTGTTGCGAAGCTCGCTGGCATTCCCATTCACGAAATCCCATATCCCGAAGACCGCCGCATCGAACCCGAAGAACTGCAAGTTTACCGTGTCCCTGCACGACTGTTGGAAGTGCGACGAGAGCGTGATTCGGACCTGCACCTGATCTTAGCGGACTTGGATGACGCGAACGTCCGGATGATTGCCGAGATTCCTGCACCCGAATGTGCAACCGGCAGCGGCCATGAAGACGCCTATCGCCGGGCACGACTGGTCGTGCTGCCTCTCCGTCCCAATGCTGTAATCGAACTGGTTGGCGTCGCTTTCTTCGACTTCCTGCACGACAAGCGTGGAGAGGCGAAGAACGGAATTGAACTGCACCCTGTGCTTGGTGTTCGCGTCGTCGATGCTGGCAACACTAGCACAGACTCTGCCAAATGTAGGAGATAGTCCGTGGCCGTTGCTAGAATCCCGAAACAGAATGGAGGAATAGCCGCTGCGCTTGACTTCCTACCTTCAGAGAGTCGTGACTCGCCTCTGCTCGGTCGGTCGCTCGGCAAACCCCTCCTCGCTCCCTCCCCTCGCTACGGCGCACGCGGGATGCTTACGTTGCCGGACGTTTTCCTCGCGTCACACGTTTGTGACAACCGGCCTGTCCGAATCTCTAATAACATCAGCGGTATGCCTTTCTGCCTCTCAACTTGTCCCAAGTGCTCTGAACGCTTTCAACTCGTGCGGCGGATTTGCAAGAGAAAACTGCCGCCGTCAACCGTCATCCGCCTGACCTGTCCGACGTGCGCTCACAGCTTCGAGCAGATCGCGGTCGAATTGGTCGTTTTCGATGTGGGCAAGGAAGGGTTCCCGAGGGCGGTTGTCGTGGAAAGGTCTGCGTTGGTGGAAGGCTGACAGTTCCATACCCGCTGCTGACTCTTTCTTTCTGCTACGGTGGCAGGCCGACACGGCGCAGCAGGTCCTGGAAGCGCGGGTCGGAGTGCAGGTGGTTATTTCAACTTGGCGTACTCGGCCTTGGCTTGCTGGAGGATGGGGATGTCGGGGTCGGCGTCTTTCCAGAGCGTGAAGAAATCCTGATAGGCGGCGCGCGCCTTGCCTGGATCGCCTTGCATGGCATAGGCGCGGGCCAGCCCGAGATGGGCCAGTGCGCCCAGCGGGTAATTCTGCACGATGCCGAGATGGTCGAGGAACTTCTGGAACTCCGGTGCCGCTTCGCTGCCCCGGCGCAACACAAGATAAGCCTGGCCGCGCATATAAGCCGGATACAGAGTTCCCCCAGATGGCGCGGGCGAAGCCAGGTCGTAGGGAGCCGCGGCCTGCAGAAGCTCGATGGCTTTCGCTGGATTGCCGCGATTGATTTCGATAGCGGCTCGAATCGTGGGCAGCCAGTAGCCATTGATCATCGTGTTCAGCGGAAAGCGCTTGGCCAGTTCGTCGGCTATTTTCCCCGCTCGGGCTGTATCCCCGGACCGCGCTAGCGCCAGAGCCGCCAGAATCTGAACGTCCCGGGTCGAGGCCAGGGCCAGTGCCGAGGCGGCCTGGTCGCGGGCCCGTGCAGCGTTGCCGAACTCGGCCTCTCGCAGGGCCGCGTTCATCTGCCACGTTGCCGCCGTTTCTTTCTGGTCGTTTCGCCGGGCAGATTCCATCGCCCGCCGGGACAATTCCCGGGCTCTTGCCAGCCACCCGGAGAACGCGTCAGTGTCAGACTGAGAGGAAAGCAGCAGGTCCTCCGCTTCTGGCTTGCCCGCGGCCCAGGCCACCTGGTGCTGCATTTCGGTCGCATCCCCCCGGAGGAAGGCCACCTCGTACAGC
>DATFXF010000201.1:0-3410 GCA_035258565.1 Candidatus Acidiferrales bacterium | reverse complement strand
GCTGCGGTTGTTCTTATGCTACAAGGCGGCACGGGCGGGTATCCCGGTCCAGCTGGTTGATCCCGCTCACACCAGCCAGACCTGCCCGGCCTGCGGGCATACGGAACGTGGAAACCGAAGGAGCCGAGGAGGGTTTTGTTGCCGGTTGTGCGGGCACGCTGGGCTCGCGGACCAATCGCCGCGCGGAATATTCGCGCGCGGGCGCTAGGCGATGCGCCAAACGGGCTTGGGCCCAAGGTCGCGGCCGCGATGCCAGCAACAAGTTCGCTTGCGTCAAGTGAATAATCGCCATTTAGGCGCCTCGCGAACCGTCCGGGAGGTAGCTCATGAAGGCGGTCGTCTTCTCCGAGCATGGTGGACCGGAAGTACTGCGTTACATGGAGGTTGCAGAGCCCAGGATCGGCCCAACGGAAGTTCTGGTGCGCGTGCGCGCGTGTGCGTTGAACCACTTGGACCTCTGGGTGCGACGTGGGCTGCCGGGCATTACCATTCCGCTGCCGCACATCCCCGGCAGCGACATCGCCGGCGAGGTTGCGCGGGTGGGCGAACTCGTGACGCATGTGAAGGTGGGGCAGAGAGTTCTGCTCGCGCCAGGGCTTTCCTGCGGGGTGTGCGCTGCCTGCTCGGCGGGAGATGACAACCAGTGCCGCCGATACACGATTTTTGGCTATATGGTGGATGGTGGCTGCGCCGAATTTGTGAAGTCCCCCGGGGTGAACGTCATCCCTATTCCGGGTGACCTGTCGTTTGAAGAAGCCGCGGCGGTGCCACTGGTGTTTCTCACCGCCTGGCATATGCTGATCGGCCGGGCCCACCTGCAGCCGGGAGAAGATGTGTTGGTGTTGGGCGCCGGGAGCGGCGTGGGCAGCGCAGCCATCCAGATCGCGAAACTCCTCGGCGCGCGTGTAATTGCCACTGCGGGCAGCGAAGAGAAGCTCGAAAAAGCCAAGGAGCTTGGCGCGCACGACCTCATCCACCACGGCAAGTACAACATCGCCGAAGAGGTGAAGCGGCTGACCGAACGCCGTGGGGTAGACGTCGTGCTTGAGCACGTCGGCACGGCCACCTGGGAGGCGAGCGTGGCCAGCCTGGCGGTGGGGGGGCGGCTAGTCACCTGCGGGGCGACCACAGGTTACGAGGCCAAACTTGACCTGCGGTATCTGTTCAGTCGTCAGCTCTCGCTGCTCGGCTCGTACATGGGCAGGCGTGGGGAGCTCTTTGCCGTGCTTAAATTGATCGGCCAGCGGAAGCTTCACGCCGTGATTGACCGCGTATTGCCGTTCGCGCAGTGCGCCCAGGGCCACGCGCTCGTGGAGAAGCGCGAGCAGTTTGGCAAGATCGTCCTCATCCCTTAGGGCAGAGGCGCCCGGGCACCAGCGGCGCGCGCGCGCCCATTTGTCCGCTCTACGCAAATATGAGAAGATCGTTGTCAGAGAGGCACAAGTGAGCGCGGTATTCGGCAAGAACGTTACGCTCGAGCGGCCAGAAGACGTCGGCAAATTTCTGGCCGACGAGGGCATCATCTTCACACAGCTCGACAAGGCAGTGAACTGGGCCCGGAAGAGCTCTCTCTGGCCGTTGGGATTTGGCTTGGCGTGTTGCGCGATCGAAATGATGTCCATGGCCGCGTCGCGCTACGATGTCGCGCGGTTCGGCGCCGAGGTCTTTCGCCCCTCGCCCCGCCAGGCCGACCTGATGATCGTCGCCGGTCGGGTGTCGCAGAAGATGGCGCCGGTGATCAGGCAACTCTACGAGCAGATGCCGGAGCCGAAGTGGGTGATTTCGATGGGCGCGTGCGCGACCTCGGGCGGCGTCTTCAACAACTACGCTGTCGTGCAGGGCGTTAACCAGGTGATTCCCGTAGACGTCTATGTGCCCGGATGCCCGCCACGGCCCGAGGCGCTCCTCTACTCCATCCTGCAGCTCCAAAAGAAGATCGAGGCCGAGCGAGGCAGTTTTAAGAAGGCCTTGAATCTTGCCTGATGTTTAGGACGCCCCCGCCTGGAACTCCTTTTTCAAATCTCTGCTTCGCTTCTTTTGGCCCACTCACGGAATCTCTTAAGACGCTGGCCGCTCGGCGGCTGCATGGACACTCGTCCGGGGGCGTTCGATTACCTCCGCCTCGCCGTCGGCCCAGCGCAAACGGCTGCCGGGCGCATTGTGCTCGCGGCGGACATAACCCATGCCAACCACGCGGTGGGGCGCCAGCGGCATCGCCACAGCACTAGTGGTATAGCCAACCTCTTGTTCACCAGCGAAAAGCTTGGCGCCGCGCTCAGGCACACGAGAGCCAGAGAACTCCAAGCTCACCCGTCGCCGGTTCACGTGGCCCCGCGAACGCACGCGCTCAACGATCTCCTGCCCCGTGTAACACCCCTTCACGTAGTTGATGTGAGTGGATTCGAGTCCGGCTTCGTGCGGAATGACCTTATCGTCGAAGTCGTAGCCGAACCAGGGAATGCCGGCCTCCAACCGCAGGGCGTTGAGCGCGGCATAGCCAAGCGCCGCCCCGCCGCGCGCGTGTACCGCCTCGTTGAGCGCCTGCCAGAGCCCTGCCAACTGACTGCGCTCGGCGATCCACTGCACGCCCACGCTGCCGATGAGCGACCGGCGAACAACCCGACAGGGAATTGAGTGCAGGGAAAGTTCGCGATGCGCGCCATCCGACATAGCTTCTAGGTCTATGCCGCACAGGTCGCGGAGCAATGCCAAGGCTTGCGGGCCTTCGAGCGCGACCGACCCTGTGCGATCAGTTGCATCTTCGAGTGTAACGTCATCCATGATAATGAACTTGTCCAAGGTGGCGTACGTGCGTTCGCGGACGCCGGCGTGCGTGACGGCCAGCAGGCGTTCGGCAAGCGCGTAGGTTTCCACCTCCGCCAGGATGTGGCCCTGCGGGTTAAGCAGAAGCGAGACGTTCCCCTGTCCCGCAACCAGATCCTTGATGTTGTTCGTGAGCATGGCGTTCAGGTAACGGACGCGGTCTGGGCCTTCGAGGTAGAAAAAGGCGTGGTAGTTCGTGTCCACCAGCACAACCGATTCCAGCGCTTGGCGAAACTCAGCGGCTGGGTCGGAGAAGCGATGTGGGAGCAGGCAATCGAAATAGACTCGAAGCTCCGCGCCAGCCTTTTCGTGTTGCTCGCGCAAGGGACTCTCGATGGGCATGGCTAGGGCTCGCTTCTTGCTCCGCGTTCTATCTTAACAGAAGGCAATTGGCGCGGCTGCCGCGGGCTCACGCCCGGATCGGATGCTATACTGGACCCGTGGCAGAGCGGATCATTCATGAGATTCTTCCCGTGGGCCTCTTGCAGTGCAACTGCTCGATTGTGGGAGACCCCCAGACGCGCGAAGCGATCGTCGTCGACCCTGGAGACGAAGTAGAACGCATCCTCGCCATTATCGGGCGGCAC
>DATFXF010000200.1:0-2577 GCA_035258565.1 Candidatus Acidiferrales bacterium | reverse complement strand
CCGCGACGAGAACAACGAACCGTGCCGTGGCGACATTCAAGTCCGGCGTGAACCGGAGATAGGCGCTGACGCCAAGAAAGAGCAAGCCGAACAAGCCGGGTGCCAGCCAGAGCGGGAAATCGGGCGCGGGGTCCTCGATGGTCCCGGCATGGCTGAAGCGCGCGAGCCAGAAGGCGAAGATCGCGAGGGCAGCGCCGAGGACGCCGAGGACGGTGCTGATGCCGGCGCGGCCGTCGATGACGCCGCGCAGAAGGCGCTCCTGAAACGGCACCGCGGGCGTTGTCGAATTTAGCTTCACGCCGGCGCCCAGGGCAATGCAGCCCAAGGTGAGCAGGCCGATCGATTCCCCGAAACCTTGCAGGCCGTAGCGGAGGAGGAGCCAAAGCGCGGCCGGGACCAGAACCAGGCCGACTATGAGCAGGATGGTCGCCACCAGCCGGCGCTGGCCGGTCAAGGCAGCATCGTCAAGCGTGGCCGGACGCCGCCATTGCAAGATGGCCAGCACCAGCGCGCCCGCCGCCAGCAGCCACAGCGCCCACACCACGGCGTCCGGAATATCGAGGTACTTGACGTTCAGCCAGCAGCCCATGATGGCCAGAACGATAGCGCCCCAGAACAGGCCCCAGCCGACGAAGCGGCGCTGATCGAGCGAGGACTGCAAGCTTGGTGATGGATGCGCGGTTGCCATGATTGCTCAAAACTCCCATCGTGAGGCCGCGACAGCGCCGACGGCTTACGTTTATTTCCAGCGGCGGGACTCCAGCACTTTGGTCGTCAGATACAAAAACAAGATCGCCATCGAGATGTGGAATACCAGGAGCCTCGGCGCGAACTGGCCTTCCAAGGACGAGATCCAGAGGTCCAGATGCGAGCCATACGTAAGGATTTCGTTGACAACGGGTGGGAAATTCAAGGCCCGCTTGAGGAAGAACACGCCCGTGAGTCCCAGCAACAAGGCGAACGTGAGCACCGAGGCGATAATCTGGTTGCGTGTAATGCTGGAAAAGAACAGGCCGACGGCGAGGAATCCCGCTCCGGTGCTCAAAAGCGCCATGAAAAAGCTCAACAGCGGCCGGTAATCAAAGGTCTGTTGCCCCATGATGCGGAAGGCCACCAGGAATAAGGCCCAGGGCAAGAGCGTCACGAAGAAGAAGATCAGTGCCGCCACAAACTTGCTGATCACGACGCTCCACTCGTTGACCGGCGCGGTCAGCAGCACTTCGAGCGTACCCGTACGCTGTTCTTCGCTCAAAAGCCGCATGGTGATGAGCGGCGGTATGAAGATGAGCGCAATCACGGGCACGAAGTCGAGGAACATGAACATGATGATCGGTTCCGGCAAGCCGCGCTGCTCCTGCATGAACCCCCCGGCCCCGACCGATTGATCGCGCACGAGGGTCACGAACTGGAAAAACTGCAGCCAGCCGACCAGCGTCATACCGATGATCAGCAGATACGCCATCGGCGAATAGAAGAAGGTGCCGATTTCGCGGCGCGTGAGCACCACGATCTTGGCGTCCGAGCACAGGGCCAGGGAGATCAAGAAATACGTGCCGCCCAACCCCATCAGCAGCAGGCCGTTCGGGACGACATACGAATCGAGATTCGCCAGGTTGGAGAAAACCGCGCGGACCCAGGGAAGGTTGCCGAGCGCCGGCAGGAGCGAGCGAACGAGCGCGACCACACACGCGATCAGGCCAATCGCGCCAAGACTCACACCGGCCCAGAACGCGAGGTCGCTGCCGCGTTCCTGCATACCGATAAACCCGAGCATGTAGAGCAGCCCGACCACGATCAGCACCACACCTTCGCCGGTGAGGAAATTCGCGTCGATGGTGCTGAAGAAGAAACCCGCGACGGCCATGAGCACGCCGACCACGCCGACGATGCGCTGGATACGTTGGCGAGTCGTGACGCTGGGCTCATTGCGTCCGACGGAAACGAGGAACGCCAACGCCAGAGCCAGGCAAGGAACGCCGTAGGGCAGGAAGAGAGCGCCGAAGCCGTCGGCGGCGGGCAAGACGCGCAGCACGATACCGGCCACGAGCAGCAGCGTGCCGCCGATCTCAAACAGAAAGCGAAACTGCGCATCCTTTTCATCGAAGGCATGGAAAAGCAGCCCGGCGACACCGAGGGCGAACCAGAAGAAGCCCCAGCCCGGACCGAAAATATAGCGCAGGCCCCATTGCGGCGCCAGCATCGCCAGCGCCCCCGCGGCGACCAGCAGCAGACTGATCAGCCCGATAATATGCCGGGCCATCGGCTGATCCGAGCGAATGATTGACGGCGCTCGTTCCGGCAGCGACGACCAGGGTCGGGCTCCTTCATCGCGCTTAGGTTTGATGGCACGGGTGGCCATGACTTCCTCTTAGTGTCTTGCAAAATCGCAGGGTAGGCATTGCCCACCGCGAGCCCGGTGGGCAGAGTCCACCCTACTTCTTGATCGCCTCGCTGGATGCCGTCTTCGCCTGCTCCTTCAACGGGTCTTGCTCGCGTAGCACGTCGAAGAACGCATCCCCCAGCCGCCTGCTCTTGCGGTCGAGACGGCGGACCAACCAGTCTTTGTCGGTCATGACG
>DATFXF010000199.1:0-20828 GCA_035258565.1 Candidatus Acidiferrales bacterium | reverse complement strand
CCTGCGAAGAGGCGATCGGTCGTGCGCAGCACGGGAATGCCGGGGGGGACCAGCGGCGCGAGCTTCGCGAGATGACGCTCGCCCGCGGCGCTCGCCAGGATGGCCTCAATGGGCAGACCCACGCCGAGGGCTTCCTCGACAAGGTGGGGTCCCTCGACGCCGATTGAGCCGTCGGCAGGGGCCTCACCGCCACGCAAGGCGGCGCGGAACTTCCTGAGCCAGGGATTGTCGCGGCCAGTAAGCTGCCTGGGAGACTCGCCAGGCTTCGCTGCTGCACGGGATTTTTCGCCCGCTGTCACGAACAGCAGACTAACAAAGGCGCCCAGGAGCGGTAAAGGGGCAGCGTGCCCGGGCAGCGCCCGCTGCGCCTGCCTTGCGCCGCGCGCGGCGGCTGTGATAGCTTGCGGCCATCGCACAGTTCTCCCGGTGACGCCAGCCACCGAGCTGGGGGAGCGACCGTTCCCATGGCCCTGCGGAACGCGCGAAATGCGTTTCGCCTGTCGACAGGACCGAGAGGCGCATAAAAATTGCCGGCTGAACTGCTGAAGGTCTCAGCGGAAGCCCCCGAACCCAGCGCCATGCGCTATGCGGCCGACTTCATCACCCGGGGAAGTGTCGTCGGTATTCCCACGGATACCTTCTACGGCTTGGCCGCGGACCCTTTCAACTTGGCTGCAGTGGAGGAAATCTATCGCGTGAAAGGCCGGCCGGACACCCGCGCACTGCCCATCTTGGTCAACTCGATCGAGCAGGCGCTGGTCCTGGCTCGGGAGCTGCCGCCGACCTTCCTCAAGCTGGCGAAGAGGTTCTGGCCGGGCGCACTCACGCTGTTGGTGGAGGCATCAAACCGCATTCCGCTGAAGGTGACTGCCAATACAGGGCGCGTGGCGCTGCGCTGGCCGAACTCCAGAGTGGCCTGCCAATTGATCGAACTGCTCGAGAGCCCGATCACCGGAACCAGCGCAAACCTTTCGGGGTTTCCGGCGTGTTCGAGCGCCGAGCAGCTTGTCGAGCAGTTGGGTGAGCGGCTCCCGCTGGTGCTCGACGCCGGCAACACCGGCGCGGTGCTGGCCTCCACGATCGCCGAGCTGCGCGGCGACGACTGGCGCATCCTCCGCGAAGGCACGGTGACTGAGGCAGACATTCGCAAGGCGCTAAGCTCCTAGTTTCCGCGCTCGGTTACTCCAAGACCATCTCCCCGAGAAAGTCATAGTCACCCGAAGGCGTCAGCTCGACGTGCGCGATCCGCCGCCGGTGCACCGAGACGTTGTCGTGGTACCAGAGGTTGAGATAAGGCAGGTCCGCGGCCACGACCCGCTGGACTTCGCTATAGAGCCGGCGGCGCTTGTTGCGGTCAGATTCGACACGCGCGCGGTCGAGCAGCTCATCGACGCGCGGGTTGCGATAGTGCCCGCGGTTGGCGCCGTCCGGCGGAATGCGGCGTGAGTGGAAGACGAATTCGAAGATATCGGGATCGTTATTGCCGCCGACCCAGCGCAGAGTATAGAGCTGGAAGCTGCCCCGCGTGATGTCGGCGTAGAGTGTGGACAGTTCGAGAGGACGCAGTTCGAGCTCGACGCCGATGCGACGCCACTGCTCCTCGAGCACCGCGCTCAGCAGCCGGGGAAGCTCCTCCGTTGAGGTCTTTAGCGTCAGCCTGAACCGCCTACCACGCAACGGGCCTTCCCTGTTCCGAGGGAAGCCCGCTGCGTCCAGCAACTGCTCGGCGCGGGCGGGGTCGTAATCGTAGTGTGTCACGCCAGGCTCGTAGGCCCAGTGGTTCGGTGGCAGGAGGCTATGCGCGATGCGTGCCTGCCCGCGCAGCAGGTATTGGATGATAGTCATGCGGTCGGTGGCGTAAGCGAGCGCTTGCCGCACCTCGCGGTGCGCGAGCACAGGATCATCCAGGTTGCAGGCGATGTAGGAGTAGATTGTGCCGGGCTGCTCAGTCGCTTCGATAGCGGGTTGGCGCCCAAGCACCGGCACCATGTCCGGGGCAAGCGAGTTCAGTTCGATGTCCGCGGTGCCCTTGCGCAACTCTAGCGCACGCACGGTCGCCTCGGGCACGATGCGAAACCTTACCCGCTCGATCTGCGGGGCGCCCCGGAAATAGTCCGGGTTGCGGTCGAACACGATCTCTTCATCCTGCCGCATGCTCACGAATCGAAATGGGCCGCTGCCGATCGGGTGCTGCGCCAGATCGGCACCCGAGCCGGCCGGCACGATCCCCACCGCCGGCCGCGCGAGATTCCACAGAAATGAGGCATAGGGTTCACGCAGGTGAAAGACCACCGTGGCTGGGTCGGGCGCATCCACAGCCGCGAGCATGCGGAAAGTCCCCCGCTTGGGTGTGTGAATTTGACCGGAGAGGATGGAGTCATAGCTGAACTTCACGTCGGCCGCGGTGAGTGGAAGGCCGTTGTGGAAGCGCACGCCGCGGCGCAGGTGAAAGATGAAGGTGAGCGGGTCGGGCGATTCCCAACGCTCGGCGAGGTCGCCGCGCAGGTTCATCTCGACGTCGCGCTCGAGCAAGCCGCTGAACAGGAGGCTGTGGAGGCGTTGGGACTGTGCGTCGGTGCCGATCCGGGGGTCCAAATTCGCGGGCATGGTTTCGATCAGGAAGACGACCGTGCCCGGTCCGGCGGGTTGGCCGCTCGTACAACCCGACAGCAGCAGGAGCAGGGAAGCTTGGAACCAGGGAGCAGTGGAGCCAAGCAAACCACCGATGCCCAGCGACCGATGCCAGGAGCCGTTAGTGGGGTCGCGCATAGCAGACTTGGCCAAGGATGGCTGGGCAACGAGCGCCCGTGGCGCCGGGCAGGTTGGCTGTGCGGCCGTGGAAGGTCTCATAGGCCAGGATGGCGAAGGCAAAGGCCTCCTTGGCGTCTTCGGGCACACCCAAATGGGCTGAGCTCAGGATTTTCACGCCGCACAGCGCGGCCTCGATCTGCGCCATGATGAGCGGGTTGTGCGCGCCCCCACCGGAAACAAACATTTGTTGGATCTGCGCGCGCGGCAGAATCCAGCGATGGAATGCATCTGCAATCGAGAGTGCAGTGAGCATCGTCGCCGTGCGCACGAGGTCCGCCGGGCGGGCCCCGTGCTTCCGGCCCCAAACCAGGAAGCGCCGGGCGTACGACTCGCCGTACTGCTCACGTCCGGCGCTCTTGGGTGGTGGCCTGCGGAAATAGGGGTCCGCGAGTGATTGGTCGAGCAGGCCTGGCAGCAAGCGGCCCGCGCGCGCCATCTCCGCGCCGCGGTCGTAGTTTTTCCTGCCGCGCGTGAAGTGGCGCACGAGCGCATCCACTACCATGTTGCCGGGTCCGGTATCGAAGGCGAACACCTGCTCCGGCTGTGCCGAGCGCGGAATCACCGTCACGTTTGCGATGCCGCCGATATTCAGCGCCACCCGGCCGCGGCTCACGTCACGCGAGAGCAGGTAGTCCACAAAGGGCACGAGTGGCGCACCCTGTCCGCCCGCGGCCATGTCGGCGGGTCGAAAATTGGCGACGGTGGTGATGCCGGTCTCGGCCGCAATGACGGCGGGTTCGCCAATCTGAAGCGTGGAGGCCACCGGTCGGGCGCCGAAGCTGCGGCTCGGCTTGCCTTGGTGAAAGATCGTCTGCCCGTGTGAGCCGATCAGGTCGATTCGCCTGAGCGAAACGCGAAACCGCCGGCAGGCTTGGAGCGCTGCGCGGGCAAACAGCCGGCCCAACACAAAATTGAGCTGGCTGATCTCTTCGGTTGTGGTCGGCTGGCCATTGGCGACTCGCAAGACAGCAGCTCGAACGGCCGGCGGAAACGGCAGCGTGAGAAAACCCTCGAGCCTTGCCGCCAGGTTTGGCGGGGCGCCGGCGACTTCCGCCAGGGCTACGTCAATGCCGTCGGCGGAGGTGCCCGACATGAGGCCCAGCACGCGCATTTGGCGGCGAGCGCGCGCGGTCACGCGGGCCCTCCCCGAGAGGATCGGGTAGAGCAGCAGGCGGGCAGGGAACCAGCAGGAGCAAGCCTCATGAGATCTGCTTCTTGAGTTCGGCGAGTAGATTGAGGGCATCAATGGGCTTGAGGTTGTCGAGGTCGGCCTTGCGCAGGGCTTCGAGCACCTTGCGGTCGATCGCCGTGAACATGGCCTGTTGAAGAGCGGGCGATCCGGATGCCGCCGAGGGCGCGGGCGCGAGTTCTTCGCTTAACCGGTGCTCGGTCTGTTCGTGACGCAGCAGGACCTCGCGCGCGCGGTCAATCACCTCGCGCGGCAGCCCGGCAAGGCGCGCCACTTCGATACCGTAGCTCTTGTCGGCGGTGCCAGGCTCGACGCGCCGCAGGAATACGATCTCCTTGCCCGACTCCTTTACCGAGACATGGACGTTCTTGATCCTGGGCAGCAAGTCGGCGAGCTCGGTGAGCTCGTGGTAGTGGGTGGCGAAGAGTGTGCGCGGTCGCGTGTGCGCTTCGAGCTTCTCGACAACAGCCCAGGCGATCGAAAGTCCGTCGAAGGTGGCCGTGCCGCGGCCGACCTCATCGAGGAGAACGAGGCTCGCGGGCGTCGCCGTATTCAGGATGACGGCGACCTCGCTCATCTCAACGAGAAATGTCGAACGACCTCGCGCCAGGTTATCCGACGCGCCGATGCGCGTGAAGATGCGGTCCGTGATCGGCAGGCGCGCCTGCTGCGCCGGCACAAACGAGCCCATCTGCGCCAGAATTACGATCAGAGCCGCTTGGCGCAGGTAGGTGGACTTGCCCCCCATATTGGGCCCGGTGATCAGCAGGACCTGCTGCGTGGTTTCATTCAGATAAAGATCATTGGGAACGAAGCGCTCGGCGCGCTGTTCGAGCAGCTGCTCGATGACCGGATGGCGCCCGGCGACGATGAGCAGCTCACCCGAGCAGGTGAATTCGGGACGGGTGTAGTTCCGCGCGGCCGCCAAGCGCGCGAAGTTCACCAAAACGTCGAGCTGCGCCACACCCGCAGCGGTTCGCCGGACGCGCGGCCCCTGCTGCGCTACCCAGGAGCGCAGCTCAGCGAACAGGCGGCGCTCGATTTCGAGCGCGCGCTCGTCGGCATCAAGCACTTTCCTCTCGTACTCCTTGAGTTCCGGCGTGGTAAACCGCTCGGCGTTCACCAGCGTCTGCTTCCGCTCGAAGTCGGCCGGAACCAGATGCAGGTTGGGCTTGGAGACCTCGATATAGTAGCCGAATACCTGGTTGAAGCGGATCTTCAGCGAGGAGATGCCCGTGCGCTTGCGCTCGCGCTCCTCCATCGCGGCGATAATCTGCTTGCTGTGTTGGCTCAGTGCGCGCAGTTCGTCGAGCTCGGCATGGTAGCCCGGGCGGATGACGCCCGGCTCTCCGGACTGCGTCGGCGGATCCTCGGCGATGGCGCGCTCAATGCGCGAGGAGACGTCGTCCAGTTCATCGAGCTTCTCCTGGAGGGCCATCAGGCGCGCGCTCGAGCAGCTCCGAAGAAAGCGGCGCAGCAGGGGAATCCGCGCCAGGGACTGGCGCTCAGCGAGCAGGTCGCGCGGGGTCGCCACGCCCAACGTGACGCGGCTCACCAAGCGCTCGAGGTCCAGGATGCCGGTCAGTTCCTTGCGAATCTCTTCGCGCAATACGGTGCGCGCTTTGAGCTCGGCGACGGCATCCAAGCGTTCCTCGATCTCCTGTCGGGCGACCTGCGGGCGCAGAACCCACGAGCGCAGAAGACGTGCACCCATGCCGGTTGCCGTTTCGTCGAGCACCGCCAGCAAGGTGGCCGGCTGGCCGCGTACGCGGTCCTCGGCGAAGAGCGGAGTGACGAGTTCGAGATTTCGCACCGTGACCGTATCCAGCACGAGGGCTTCCTGCTGCTCGTAGTAGCGGAGGCGGTCGAGGTGCTCGAGCTTGCCCGTTCCGTTGTCACCCTTGGCGGAGGTCTCGCGCAGATAGTGCACGAGTGCTCCCGCCGCCCGAGCCGCCGCACGATGCTCGGCGAGGCCGAACCCTTCGAGACCCATGACGCCGAACTGCTCCTTCAGCAGGCGCTCAGCGTAGTCTTCGCGGAAAATCCACTCCTCGAGCCGAGTCTCGATGCCGCCGGTGCCGTCAAGCTCCGCCGTGACCGGCTGGGAAAACAGGTTGGTCGGGCGCGGCAGGAGAATTTCGCGCGGCCGGAGCCGGTCGAGCTCGTCGCGCAGCTTTCCCTCGGCGTCTGAGCCCGCGAACTCGGTAGCGCTGAACTCACCGGTCGAGATATCCACCGCGGCCAGGCCGATGGCTGACCCCGAGGGATCGCGCGCCACCGAAGCCAGGAAGTTATTTTCCTTGGGCTCGAGCACGTGGAGGTCGCTTGCCGTGCCAGGCGTGATCAGACGGACCACCTCTCGGCGCACAAGCTTCTTGCCGGGTGAAGGTTGTTCCATCTGGTCGCAGATGGCCACCTTGTAACCGGCGCGGATCAGCCGCGCGATGTAGGATTCTGCGCTGTGGTACGGTACGCCGCACATGGGCACTGGCTGTCCGCGTTCGCGGTTCCGGGAGGTCAAAGTAATCTGCAACTCCCGCGAGGCGACAATAGCGTCCTCGTAGAAGAGCTCGTAGAAGTCGCCCAGACGGAACAGGACCAGCGCTTGCGGGTAACGCGTCTTGATCGAGTGGTACTGACGCATCAATGGTGTAGAGGGTTCACTCATCGGCTGCCACTCTCTGCTGTTTTATACCCCGCTGGCGGATTCCTGTCGAGTCACCGCGAGGAGGGCTGCGCGGCACTAGCGAGGCTCGAGGCGCGAGTGGGAGTCAGAAAGCGCGGCGATCTCGTAGTTGTCTACGACCAGAATCGCTCCCGATGGGCGGCGAATCGTGACATCGGCGCTGGTGAAATAGACGAGACGACCCTGAAACTTCCGCCGCGCCAGGCCCGTGCGCTCGACGGGCTCACCGCGCAGAAAATCAACGGGGACAGCATCAATCGCCCGGGGTTGCTTCAGTTCCACGTGGATGGGCACGAGGTTCCTGCGCCAGCGCTCCAGCAGCACCCGTCCCTGCGCCCAAGAGCGGACGATTCTCTTGGAGGCTTTGCGCTTTGCGTTCTTCATGGGAAGAGTCGAGACGCCCGGGAACGACCGTCAGACCCAGGCCCGCCCAGGCGCCCCCGAGCGAAGTATACTACCCAGCCGCGATGAAGTCTTTGGATCACCGGGAGATTGAGATCAAGCTGCGCGTGGCCGATGTGCCCGGGCTCCGACGACGCCTGGTGCGGCTGGGGCTGCGGCCTGCGCAGACCGGCCGGGTCTTCGAGCGGAACACTCTGTTTGACACGCCGCAGGGAGGACTGGCCAAGCATGGCCAGCTTCTGCGCTTGCGCCGCATCGAGCTCCCGCACCGCCAACGAGGCGCCTCGAAGGCCGCTCCGGATGCTGCACTGCTCACCTACAAGGGCCCGACGGAGCGTGTCGCGCCGCCAGAGGTCGCGCCAGGCAGGCACTACAAAATTCGGCAGGAGTTCGAGACCGGTGTTTCTGATCCTGACCGGCTCCAGTTGATTTTTGAAGCCCTGGGACTGCGGGGCTGGTTCCGCTACGAAAAGTACCGCACCAGCTTCGAACTTCCCAAGTCACTCGGTTGGGCGGAAGGACTGAAGGTCGAGCTCGATGAGACCCCCCTTGGAAATTTCTTGGAGCTCGAAGGCCCGCCCGCGGCCATCGATCGGCTTGCCGGGTTGCTCGGATATCGACCTGCCGACTACCTCACGAGGAGCTATCTGGCCCTGTACCTCGACCAATGCCGCAAGCAGGGCGTGCCGGCGGGGGACATGGTGTTTTCAGTCAGGAAAAAAGCGCAGAAAAAATCAGGGCCCACGCCAGTCTTTCCTTGACAAAGATTCGACCTCCCTTTAACTACTAGAATTGAGGACCTACTGTCTCGATGAACTGTTTTTCAGAGCCGGAGCGCTTGCCGAGTTGCCGGCTGGCCCATGCGCGTCTGGCGGAGCGGGCCGGAGTGCTCGAAGTTTGCCGAGCCTGGGCGGCTCGAGAGGTGGCGAGACCTGACCAGGGGTAGGCGCAAAATGCACCACATTGCGGCCCGTGGTCGGGGGATGCCCTCGACCACGGGTTTTTTGTTGGCCGAGCAACTTGCGATGGGCGGCCGCGGGGGAGCTCGGTGGGGAGACCGGCCGCGCACGAGGAGGGACACATGCTGCACGCGACAGAGCTGCTGGGCGCAGAGACTTACGACGACCAGGGGAACTTTGTCGGCCGGGTGACCGAGCTCTTTATCGAGCCGGCCGACCAGCCCAGCCGGATCGCCCGGCTGCTGTTGGGGCGTGGGAAATATCAGCCCTTGGTCGCCCGTCATGACCACGTTTCGTTTGTCGCCCCGGGCACCATCCGGCTGAACGTGGGGGAGAAGACGCTTGAGCCCTATCGGCCAAATGAGGCCTGGCTCGCCGTGCGCAAGGACCTGCTCGATCAGCAGATTATTGATACCGCCGGCCGCAAGGTCGTGCGTGTCAATGACCTCGATCTCACCGAGCAGCGCTCGAACGGCACGATCGAGCTGCGCGTTACGCAGGTGGATGTCGGCTTAACCGGGGCCGTGCGGCGGCTCCTGCAAGGTCTCGCTTCGCCCTCGCTGATCCGGCGGCTCCAGCAGAAGCTCCCCACCCGGCTGATCCGCTGGGAGTTCGTCAACCTGATCGAGCCGGACCCGTTGCGGCGCGTGAAGCTCCGCATCACGCACCAGAAGCTTGAGAAGCTGCACCCCGCCGACTTGGCCGAGATTATGGAAGCGCTCTCCCCAGCGGAACGCGAGGCCATTATTGCCTCGGTTGACGAGCAAACCGCCGCAGAAGCCCTGGCCGAGCTGGACGCCCGCTTGGCCACGCAGATGGTCGAGAAGCTCGATCCCGAGAAGGCCGCCGAGATCATCGAGGAGATGGAGCCGGACCAGGCGGCCGACCTGCTGGCCGAGTTGTCACCGGAGACTTCCCGCGAACTCTTGCAAGAGATGCCGCGGGACGAGGCACAGGAGGTGCGCGAACTGCTGCGTTTCGAGGAAAACACTGCCGGCGGAATGATGAACCCCGATTTTGTATTTGTCGGCGAAACGGCCACTCGGGATGAGGTCATCGAGTGGGTTCGTTCGAAGGATCTCAAAGCCGAGCGGCTCGACACCGTGTTCGTGATTGACCAGGAAGCCAAGCTTTCGGGCTCGGTGCCCGTCGCGCGTCTGCTCCTTGCCACAGCGGACCAAAGGATGAAAGAGCTGAAATCGGAACCGCTCGTCTTTGTGTCGCCGGAGGCGGAAGACAAGGAGGTCTTCGAGCTGTTTGACAAGTACGATCTGCGCAGCCTGGGCGTGGTGGAGAAGAACGGGCGGCCGATCGGTGCCATCGCTGTGGACGACGTGGTGACCCGACTGGCCAGCCGCCGTTAGGAACTGTTGAGCCACAGGACCGGCCATGGATTGGACTGTCATTTCGGCAAGAGTGGAGGCCTGGCGGGAGCGGGGCATCGCTCTGCGCAAGCGCACACGCCTGCTTCGTCGCCGATTGGGCCTTTTTCTGGCGGTGGTGGGGCCGGGCCTAATTACCTCCAACGTGGACAACGATGCGGGCGGCATTTCGACCTATTCGCTCACTGGCGCTCAGTATGGATACGCCCTGCTGTGGTCCCTGATTCCGATGACGATCGCTCTCTATGTTACCGAGGAGATGTGCGCGCGGATGGGAGTGGTGACCGGCAAGGGTCTGTCGGACCTCATCCGGGAAGAGTTTGGATTCCGACCAACCTTTTTCGTGATGGTGACCGGATTCCTAGTGGATCTGGGCAATGTAGTCGCGGAATTCGCGGGCGTGGCCGCGGCCATGGAGATCTTCGGAGTCAGCAAATACTTCGCCGTGCCGGTGGCGGCCATTCTCGTCTGGGCTCTGGTGCTGCGGGGGACCTACCGGCAAGTGGAAAAGTTCTTTCTGGTGGCCTGCAGCTTTTATCTCGCCTACTTGTTCTCCGCCTTGCTCGCGAAACCGGACTGGCTGGTGGCAGCAAAGAATGTCGTCATCCCCACCATTCATTCCGACCCCAGCTATCTGCTCATATTGACGGCGCTGGTGGGCACAACGATCGCTCCGTGGCAATTCTTCTATCTGCAAGCTGGGTTCGTGGAAAAACGCGTCGGGCCGCGGCAGTACCCGCAGGCTCGCGCCGACGTCTTGGTTGGAAGCATCAGTTGCATGGTGATCGTCTTCTTCATCATCGTCTGCACCGCGGCCACGCTGCACATCTCTGGCCACCGCCATATCGCCGATGCCGCCGAGGCGGCCAAGGCCCTGGAGCCTCTGGCCGGGCGGTGGGCCTCTCTCCTGTTTGCTTTTGGCCTCCTGAACGCCTCGCTGTTTGCGGCCACCATTCTGCCGCTTTCTACCGCTCATGTGATTTGTGAAGGGATGGGGTTCGAGGCGGGCATCGATCAGAAATTCACGGAGGCCCCCATCTTTTATTGGCTGTATACCGTGCTGATCGCGGTGGGGGCCGGATTGATCCTGATCCCAGGGGCGCCGCTGTTGCGCATCCTGGTGCTCTCGCAAGTGGCCAACGGCATTTGGCTTCCCATTGTGCTGGTCTTCATCATTCTGCTGGCGAGCCGTCGCGACCTGATGGGGAAGTTCACCAATAGCCGCACCTTCAATGTCGTGGCCTGGACCACCAGTGTGGCGATGATTGTGCTGACCCTGGTCTTGATCTTTAGCGCTTTGTTCCATTCCGGCGAAACGCCTGGCCTGACCGTATCGATCCCGTAGACGCGGACGGCGCGCGTGTTGCGTGCGCCTATCTGGTGTGTTAACTTTGCCGGGTAAAGATGTCTGGTCCACCCATCGGAGACCTTGGACCACCCTGCAGGATTCAGGACGTGAGCGCTTCGGAACTGATTAAACCCGCGAACCGTGAAGAAGCGCATCTCCTCGAACGACTGGACTGCCAGCGGCTGCCGGAACATATCGCCATCATCATGGATGGGAACGGCCGCTGGGCGCAGCGCCGGCACCTGCCGCGCGTGGCTGGCCATCGCGCCGGAGTGGAATCCGCGCGGGCGGTGATCGAGACTTGCGCGCGGCTGAGGATCTCGGCGCTGACGCTGTACGCCTTTTCGCTCGAGAACTGGCGCCGCCCGAAGGCTGAGATTGACTTCCTGATGCGCCTGCTGCGCGAATACTTGCGCAAGGAACTGCCGACCATCCACGAGAACAACATTCGCCTGCTGGTGATCGGCCGCCAGGAACAGTTGCCGGCGGGGGTCCAGCAGGACGTCGAGCGGGCCATGCTGCTGACCGCGGGCAATACCGGCATGCGGCTCGCCGTGGCACTCAATTACGGCGGGCGGGCCGAACTGGTGGACGCCTTCAATGCCATCCTGGACCGCGTGCGTCACAACGGGCTGGCCACCCACCGCGTGGACGAACAGACCATCGCCGACCACCTCTATACCGCCGGCCTACCCGATCCGGACCTGCTGATCCGCACGAGCGGCGAGATGCGCGTCAGCAATTTTCTGCTTTGGCAAATCGCCTACGCCGAGATGTACGTCACGGACACGCTTTGGCCAGACTTTTCGCGCGCAAGACTGCTCGAGGCGCTGCTCGATTTTCAAAAGCGCGAGCGGCGCTACGGTGGCCTGGCCGTCTCCAAATGGCGGGAGGAGTCGTGAGGCCTGCCGGGGCGCGGGGCCCGAGGGCCAGCTCTCTCGCGCGTGCCCGAGGCACCGTTTGAGCCTTTATCTGCCCCGCTTCCAGCACCGAAACCTTGCCTCGCACCGCCGAGTATCGCTCTTCGGATGAGGTTCGAACCAGCATGACCCTCACCCGCGTACTGACAGCCGCGGTCTTAATTCCCGCGGTGGTCGCGGTGGTGTTATGGGGCTCGACCGGGCTAGTGGCCGCCGCGACAGGCTTGGTCACCGTGCTTGCGTTGCTCGAATTCTTCGCCTTGGCCGAACGCGTCGACATGCATGGCTATCGGCTATGGACCTGCTTCTGCGCGCTCGTTCTCCTGTTTCATCAGTGGAGAGGGTCGCTCCTCGAGAGCTGGTCGATCGGACAAGGTGGCCTGGTGATCCGGAATCCCAGCGGTGTGCTGGCGCCGTGGTTCTTAGGGCTGGACGCGGTCGTGCTCCTCTTTGTCTTCGGCACGGTGACGCTCGCGGTGACTAGCCGGCGAGCGCTGTCGGAGGCTCTGCCCTCGATGAGTGTAAGTGCGGCGGCCCTGTTGTTTGTTGCTTTGCCGCTCAGCTTTGTGGTCCGCTTGCACGGGGTCCGGTTCGAGGGGCCAAAGCTGCTGTTGTTTATGCTCGTCTCGGCGTGGGTGGGGGACACGCTCGCTTATTTTGTCGGCCGCACCGTGGGCCGGCTGCCGATGGCGTCCGAGATCAGCCCGAAAAAGACCTGGGAAGGCGGGGCGGCGAACTTGTTGGGCTCCCTTCTTGTGGCCGTCGTGTTTCGGCCCTGGCTGAGCATCGAGCCCCGGCACTTATTGATTATGGCAGTTCTCGGGAACCTTGCCGGGCAGGCAGGGGACCTGTTCGAGTCCGCCTACAAGCGCAGTGCCGGAGCAAAGGATTCCGGCACGCTTTTGCCGGGACACGGCGGGATGCTGGACCGCATCGATGCACTGATTCTTGCCTCGCCGGCGGTCTGGTACTATTTTGACTTGTTCATCAGCCGGCGCGGGTAAGAGAGGCACTCTCCGAATCGAAGAGCCGTAAAAGGGAGGGCAAGAGAGTTGAAGCGCATCGCCATCCTGGGTTCGACAGGCTCCATCGGCCGGCAGTGCCTCGATGTGGTGGAATCGCTGCCGGAACGATTCGGCGTCGCCGCGCTCGCGGCCGGCGAAAACGTCGAACAGTTGGCTCGGCAGGTCGGACGACACCGGCCGGAAATTGTCTCCGTGGCCGACGCGGGGCGCGTGGACGAATTGGCTAAGCAGCTCCGCGCGCAGGGCATTTCCCCACTGCCAGAGATCCAGTCGGGCCGTGCCGGGCTGCGGAGTGTCGCGACGCTGCCCTCCACGGACCTCGTGGTCTCGGCGGCCGTCGGCGTTGTGGGGCTCGAGGCGACTTACGCGGCGGTGCGCCAAGGGAAGCAGGTGGCTCTCTCGAATAAGGAAGTGCTCGTGGCGGCCGGCGAGCTGGTCATGGCCGCGGCACGCGCGAGTGGCGTGGAGCTGCTGCCCGTGGATAGCGAGCACAACGCCATCCATCAGTGCCTGCGGGCCGGACGGCACGGCGAAGTCCGGCGGCTCGTGCTGACCGCTTCGGGCGGGCCGTTCCGCCGAACGCCGCTGGCCCGGCTATCCCAGGTCACGCCCGAGCAGGCGCTAGCGCACCCCAACTGGCGCATGGGCCGGCGCATCACGATTGATTCAGCCACGCTGATCAACAAGGGGTTTGAGGTGATCGAGGCCTATTGGCTGTTTGGAATGAAGCTCGAGCAGATCGAAGTAGTCATCCATCCGCAGTCCACCGTGCATTCCATGGTCGAGTTCATGGACCGTTCCATCCTCGCACAACTCGGCCCCACGGATATGCGCCTTCCCATCCAATATGCGCTAACCTATCCGGAGCGGCTGGCATCGAACGGGTGTCAGCTCGAGTGGGCGACGCTGCGTCGGCTGGACTTCGAAAAAGTCCCCACGCGCAAATTTCCGTGCCTGGGGCTTGCCCGCGAGGCCTTGCGACTGGGCGGCTCGCTGCCTTGTGCATTAAACGCCGCCGATGAAGTCGCCGTGACGGCCTTTCTCGAGCGCCGGCTCCCGTTTCTGGGCATTCCGCGGGTGATCGAGCGCGTCCTGGAAAGAATGCCCCGGAACACTCTGAGGGGGATCGAAGACGTGCTGGCGGCCGACGGCCAGGCGCGGCAGTGGGCGTGCGAGGAAATCGAAAATCAGAAGGCGTAGGAAATCATGGTTCAAGTCCTGACTAGCATTGTCGCGGTGATCATCGTGCTCGGCCTGATGGTTCTGGTGCACGAGTGGGGGCATTTTCTAGTGGCCAAGCTATTCGGCGTGCGCGTAGAGGTTTTCTCGCTCGGGTTCGGCCCGCGGCTGTGGGGCTACCGGCGCGGAGCGACCGACTACCGCATCAGCGCTCTCCCGGTCGGCGGCTATGTGAAGATGGCCGGCGACAACCCTTCGGAAGAACGCAAGGGTGAGCCGGATGAGTTCCTCTCCAAGCCGCGCTGGCAGCGCGTGCTGATCGCAGTTGCCGGGCCGGCAATGAACATCATTACGGCGGTGGTGCTGACCTCGGTGTTGTTCGTTTCCGGCACTTCCCAGCGTACCTATGTGGACAAGCCCGTAGTCGTTGCTGGCGTGCTAAGAGACTCCCCCGCGGAAAAGGCTGGCATCCGCGCGGGAGACCGTATTGTGGAATTCCGTGGCTATGGGAATTCGACCTGGGAGCGCGTATTCCTCGAGCTTCTGTTTCTATCGCCAGGAACCCCGATTCCGGTCACCATCGAACGCGAGGGACGATTGGTGAAGACGACGGTGCACGCCGCACCCGACGAGTTTGCCGTTGTGGGCTACCCGCCGGAGCCCGTGGTGGTCGGCGCGGTCACCCATGGCCTGCCCGGGGAACGCAGCGGCCTCCAGGCCGGCGATGAGATCCTGGCGATCGAAGGGCAGCCCGTCATCAGCCCGATTCAGTTTGCGGCCAAGGTACAGGAGCGCGCCGGTCAGCCGACTGAATTGCTGGTCCGGCGCGGGGATCGCAAGCTGCGGCTCGAGGTGCACCCGGTGTGGGGTGATCCGGGCGATGGCCTGCCGCGCTGGCAGATCGGCTTCAGTTTTCGCTTCGCCACCGAAAAGCGCAGCTATCCGATCAGCGGAGCCATGGAGCGCGCGGTGTGGCTCAATGCGCGGATGACCCGGCAGATCCTGCACGTCGTCGCCCAGTTGTTTGAAGGCCGCATGTCGCTCAAGCAGGTGGAAGGGCCGCTGGGCATCGCGCGGGAATCGGGGCGGGCGGCGCGTCGCGGACCAGTGGACGTCATCAACTTGATGGCGGTCATCAGCTTGAACCTGGCCATCCTGAACCTGCTGCCGATTCCCATTCTCGACGGCGGGCATATCTTGATGCTGGCCGTGGAAGGCATCCTCAGACGCGACCTCAGCCTTGTGGTCAAAGAGCGCTTCGTGCAGGTGGGCTTGGTGTTTCTGTTGGTCATTTTCGCGATGGTTATGTACAATGACGTAGTAAGGCTCCTACCTACACATTAGAGGAACTCCGAGCGAATGAGACATCCAGCACTGAACCCGCGCCGCGTCACGCGCCCCGTGCGGGTCGGAAGGTATGTCGTCGGCGGGGACGCGCCCATCGCCGTCCAGTCCATGACGAAGACGGACACGCGCGATGTAGACGCCACGCTCGACCAGATCGAGGCCATGGAGAAGGCTGGCTGCGAGATCGTTCGCATGGCCGTGCCGGACGCGGAAGCTGCCGCCGCGGTGGGAGAGATCCGCCGGCGCACGCGGGCCACGCTGGTCGCCGACATCCATTTCCAGTATCGGCTAGCGCTGGCCGTGCTCGACGCCGGCATCGACAAGCTGCGCATTAACCCCGGGAACATCGGCGACGCGGATAAAGTGCGCCAGGTGGTGAAAAAAGCGAAGGCTTGCGGCGTACCCATTCGCATCGGCGTGAACGCGGGCTCGCTCGAACGGCACCTGCTCGAAAAATACGGCTATCCGACGCCCGAGGGCATGGTCGAAAGCGCACTCTTCCATGTGAGGATCCTTGAGGAGCTTGATTTTCGCGACATCATCATTTCGCTGAAAGCCTCCTCGGTGAACATGACCGTGGCCGCTTACCGTCTGCTCGCCAAGCAGGTGGACTACCCCTTCCATCTCGGCATCACCGAGGCGGGCACGCAGTTCTCGGGCACGATTAAATCTTCGATGGGCCTGGGAATGCTGCTGGCCGAGGGCATCGGGGATACCATCCGCGTCTCCCTGGCGGCCGATCCGGTAGAAGAAGTGCGCGTGGGCTACGAAATCCTGAAGGCGCTGGAGATCCGCGCCCGCGGGCCGATGATCATTGCCTGTCCCACCTGCGGGCGGCTGGAAGTGGACCTGTTCAAAATCGTCGGCGAGATCGAGAGGCACACCTCGCACATCCAGGACTCGCTGCACCTGGCGGTGATGGGCTGTGCCGTGAATGGCCCCGGCGAGGCCCGCACAGCAAACATTGGGGTGGCCTGCGGCCGTGGCAATGGTGTGATCTACCGCGACGGCAAAGCCATTCGCCGCGTGCCGGAAGACCAGATCGTTTCCGAGCTGGTGAAGGAAATCGAGCTCTACATCTCCGACCAGAAGGCCGGGCGCCCGACCGAGCCCGAGCAGTCGCTGGGGCCGTCTGCCGAGGGTCTGGTCTCGTTGACGCCCGGGGGCGCCAACGACTAAGGGCGCGCCTGGAGGGAACCGAACATGGCCGCTACCTCTGCCCATCGCGTTTCTTCGGGCGAACGCATCAATGCCAACGCCAGGCCCGGGCGCCTCGAGGCCGCTCTCGAAGAGCGCGGCGTGCGCCTGACGCGCCAGCGGCGCGTGCTGCTCGAAGTGATGGATGGTGCCGAGCGACATCTCGACGCCGGCTCCATCCTGCGACGCGCGCGGAGGATGGATCCGCGGGTGCACCGCGTCACGGTCTATCGCACGCTCGACCTGCTGAAGCGCCATGGTTTGATTGACGAGCTCGACCTGTTGCACATCCGCGGGGACCAGCACTACTACGAAAGTCATGGCCCGCGCGATCATATCCACATTGCCTGCCTGCGCTGCGGAAAGGTACGCGAATTCGAGAGCCGGCTGTTCGAGCAGCTCAAGCGCCAGATCGAGCGAGATTGCGGCATCAAGATCACCGTCACGCGCACCGAGATCGGCGGCTACTGCGAAGCCTGCCGTACCTAAGCGCCCCCTGAAAACCGATTCCGCGGGGAGGAGAGCGAGGGTGGGGGAAACACGCTTGTTGCAAACGAGTTGCAACAGAATTTTTCCGCGTGCCTTGACAGGGCGTGGTACTCGGGGGAGAATCGCGCCCCGACATGCAACTCAGTTTCAACTGGCGCGGGACACAAGGCGCAACCGCCGGGGCCCTGGCGCTGGGCGCCCTGTTTGCCTCGGTGGCCATCCCCCCGGCTCTCCGCGCCCAGGAGAAGCCTTACTTTGTCACCTACGACCATCAGATGGAAGAGCCCGGGGATCTGGAGGTGGCCTTTAGTCCCGTCGTGGGCCTGCCAAAAACAGCGCGCACGTTTGCGGGCCTCACCGTGGAGATCGGCTACGGAGCCAAGGGCTGGTGGACGACCGAGCTATACCTCGACGGTCAAACCACGCGGGGCGACAAGACGCTCTTCACCGGCTACCGTTGGGAGAACCGCTTCCGGCCGCTGCTCGGCGAACACTGGATCAACCCCGTGCTGTACTTAGAATATGTCAATTTGAACGGGGCCGATAAGTCGCTCAAGGAGGTTGTGGGTTTTGACTCACAAAAGGAGTTCGCCGAGCCCAATGGGGAGCTGCGCCGCGAGCGCAAGCGCGAGCTGGAGACGAAGCTGATCCTCTCGAGCAATTTCCGGGGTTGGAACGTCGCCGAGAATTTCATTGCGGAAAAGAACCTAGGAGGTGGGGCCTGGGAGTTTGGCTATGCAGTGGGCTTGAGCCGGCCGCTCGCGCTCGCGGCCAGCCCGCGCGACTGCACCCTCTGCCGCGAGAATTTGCGGGCTGGCGTGGAGTTCTATGGCGGACTGGGCACCGCGCAAAACTTCACCCTATCTGGCACCTCGCATTACATCGCGCCCCTGCTTTCCTGGGAGCTGCCGAGCGGCACCACGCTCAGGTTCTCTCCCGGGTTCGGTCTCACGGGAGAAAGCCATCGCCTGCTGCTGCGCTTCGGAGTGACCTACGAAATCGAAGGGTTCGGCCGTCGCATGAGAAAGTTATTCCGCTAGTGAAGGGTTGAACGAGCCGTGCTCGATCGCAGGAGCCCATGAGAAAACTCGAGTGGTGCTTGGTCCTGGTCAGTTTGCTGCTCCTTTCGGCCGCTTCCGGGGGCGCGCAGAAGCCCCGGGAGTCGGAAGAATTAGGTGCGGAGCTCGGCAAGGCGCCCGAGAGCGCCGCGGTGATCAGGAATCCCTACGCGGGCCAGCCAGACGCAATCGAGGCAGGGCGGAAGCTATTCAAGAGGCACTGCGCGCGCTGCCACGGCCCGGAGGGCCACGGGCTGGACAAGGCGCCCGACCTGCGCGCTCCGCTGATTCAGAATACTGCTCCGGGCAAGCTCCGTTGGTTTTTGCGCAACGGGAATCTCAAGGAAGGTATGCCCTCGTGGTCGAAGCTGCCAGACGAGCGTCTCTGGCAAATCGTCAGCTATCTCCAAACGCTCAAGTAGCGGTGACCGGGCGATGCTCGTGCGGCGCTAAACGGCCTGGCGCGTACCCTTCGACCGCACCCGGTGCAGGCGCTCGAAGAAGCGCTCGCTGCGCGCCAGGTCCGCAGAGATTTGCGCCCGCAGGGCATCGGCGCTGCTGAATTTTCTCTCGCTGCGCAGGCGCTTCCAAAAGAGAATCTCCAGGGGCCCGGAAGAGACGGTCTCAGAGAAATCGAATAGGTGACTTTCGATGGTCAACGGGCCACCATCGAAGGTCGGCCGCACGCCCACATTGGTTGCCGAGCGGTAGAGGCGCCCACCCAGGCGCGTTTTCGTGGCATACACTCCCACGGCCGGCCATAGCTCCTGCTCAGGTGCGAGGTTAAGCGTGGGAACGACGAGCGAGCGGCCGCGCCCGCTGCCCGGGCGGATTGCCCCGGTCAGCACGAACGGTCGCCCGAGCAGGCGTGCCGCCTGCTCGACACGCCCTTCGCATACCGCTCGGCGAATGGCGGTGCTCGACACCACCTGCCCGCGCACGATGACCGGCGGCACGATCTCGACCGCAAATCCGAACCGCTGGCCGAGCTCAGCAAGTCGCTTCACGTCGCCGGTCTGCTGGTGGCCAAAGCGGAAGTTCCCCCCGACCAGGATGCTGCGGAGGCGCAACTTCTCGAGTAGGATCCTGCGCACGAACTCTTCCGGCGAAAGCCGCGAGAGCTCCAGGTCGAAGCGCAGGACGAGCGCGGCGCCAAGCCCGATTTCCTCGAAGCCCGCCAAGCGCTGCTGGAGTGTGGAGATGAGCGGAGGAGCCTCGGCCGGCCGAAGAATCTTCAGCGGATGGGGGTCGAAGGTAACTGCCGCAGCTAGTGCGCGGATTGCAGGCGCTCGCTCGACCACACCGCGCAGGATTTTCTGGTGGCCGAGGTGGATGCCGTCGAAGCTCCCCACCGTCAGAGCTGTCTTCGTGTCGGCGCCGAAGCGCGCCGTCCAATCGGGCACGGAATAGAGGACCTCCAGCGGCATCAGGGCGCAACCTCGAAACTCAAACCGTCGTAGGCGAGCTCGACGTGTGTGAAGCCGAGCGAGCGCAGTCGTGCGTTGGTCTCCGCATGTGGCAGGTCGTGTGAAATATGCGTCAACCAAGCTCGGCGCGGGGTGAGCTCGGCCACCAAGGCCAGGGCCTGCTCGACGGTCTGGTGCATGGGGTGCGGGGTGTCGCGCAGCGCGTCGAGAATCAAGTCGTCGAGGTTGCGTAGCAGCTCCTTCGATGCCTCGGGAAGGCTGCTGAGATCGGTCAGGTAAGCGGCACGGCCGAAGCGGAATCCGAAGACGCGCATGTTGCCGTGGCGCGCAGGCACGGGCACCAGATGTGTGCCGCACAACTCGAACGGACCGTCGATGGCATGCAACGTTACCTGCGGGATGGTGCTGAGGGCGGGCGCGGGGTCAAACGCGTAGGCGAAGGTGCGCTGGAGTGTGGCTAGCGTTTCTGCCGAGGCGTAGATCGGCAGATGCATCTTCTGCCGGAGGTTGAAGGAGCGAATGTCGTCGAAGCCGAGAATGTGGTCCGCATGGCCGTGCGTGTAGACGACGGCATCAAGCCGCTGGACACCGGCGCGCAGGGCCTGGGAGCGGAAATCTGGCGTCGTGTCGATGACGACGTTGCGGCCGGCTCGCGAGAGCAGGATCGAGGGGCGGAGGCGGTTGTCGCGGGGATCGGACGAGTGGCAGACACGACAGGCGCAGCCGAGCGAGGGCACGCCCATAGAGGTGCCCGAACCGAGCACGGTCAGCTGCAGCGAGGCCGGCACGACTTCGCGCTGGGTGGGGCCTTGGACTTCGCTCAGGGCGGGCATCTGGCTCAGGTCTTGGACTTGGCCTTCTCCTTCATGGCCTGGGCCGCGGCCTTGGACACCTCGAGGTAGCTGAGCTTCAGGCTGCCCAGCACTTCGATAAGCAGCTGATCATCCTCCGGTGAAAGATTGCCGCGCGTCTTTTCGCGGAGCGCATCGAGCATGTCGATCATCTCGCGGGCGCCCTCCAGGTCCAGGATGGCCTGGCCTGTCCGCGGGTCCGCATAGCCGCCGAGCAAGACCGCGGCGTTTCGCGCCAGGAAATCCACCAGCATCTGGAAGCCGCGCGAAGAGGGGGGAGCCTCTGCCCTAGCGCCGGTGCCGGTCGCTCCCCCGGCGACTGCCGACACTTTGCCACTGCTCGCCGAGGTCCCGCTGCCGACCCCAGATGGCTCGGGCGGGGGGGCGCTCTCCTGTTTTTCCTCCTCCAGGGCTTCTTTGCGCAGCTCACCTTGGGCCGTAAATAGACGTCGGTCAATGACCTTAAACGATTCGTCGACTTTTTGATCCGCCAATTGGGTCCCCTCGGGCTGGCAAAACAGCACCGGCAACTCGATTCCGAGTGTAGCATCCGCGTGG
>DATFXF010000198.1:0-42489 GCA_035258565.1 Candidatus Acidiferrales bacterium | reverse complement strand
GTCCCGACGATCAGCTGCGGGCCTCTTCTGCGGAACAGGAAGTGTCCAACCGTCGGCCTCCACAGCAAGAACGCCCGAGCGTGTCCTTCCCAGACCCTCGAGGAACCTTAATCGAGGCCAGCGCCAGGGCTCGCATCCTTCCTCCTCGCGTCGCGATCCAGAAACTTTAGCCAGCCAGCCCCCGCAAGCCTCCCACCGAGCGCGCCTGGGTGACGCCGCGGACAATGGCTCGCGCTGTTGCTTCGGCTGCAGCGGCGCCGAGCGCATTGACGTCGGCGCGCGCGCTGCCAGCGGAAAGCGCGAAGAGGATGTCGCCATCGAAGGTCGTATGGGCGGGGCTGACCACGCGCCCCATCCCTGCCGCCGCCATGGTTGCGAGCCGCTGCGCCTCGGTGCGGCTGAGCACGGCGTTCGTGGCCACGGCCACGAGCACGGTATTCGGACCGCCAAAGCCCTCGCGGACCGCACCCTGACGCATGGCCAGGGCCGTGTCGATGAATTCGTGCGAATCCACCCCGGCACGCGCCCCCGCCAGGATTTGCCCGGACTCCGGATCGCGGATATCCCCGAACGCATTCACCGCAGCGAGGACGGCCACGCGCGCGCCGCCCGAGACGTCTTCGGTCCAGCAGCCGATGCCGGACTTCATCGCGCGCGCGGTGCCGAACAGCTTCCCCACGGTGGCGCCGGTGCCCGCTCCAACATTGCCTTCGGCAACCGCCTCGCCAGCCGGGGTATTCGCAGCCGCCTCCGCCGCCGCGTAGCCCATGGCCGCGTCCGGGCGCCGAGGGTGTGGGCTTACGGAACGGCCAAGCTGCCCGAATCCCAAATCGAACAGGATGGCTGCGGACACGATGGGAACGCGCGCGACTCCGGTATCGAAGCCGATGCCACGCTCTTCGCACCAGTGCATCACGCCTGCGGCTGCTTCCAGGCCAAAGGCGCTCCCGCCCGCGAGCACCAGTGCATGGATGCGTTCGACCAGATGCCCCGGGCGAAGTGTTTCGAGCTCGCGCTCGCCGGTCGCTCCGCCTCTCACGTCGCAGGCCGCCACCATGCCCGCCCGGCCGAGCAGAACCGTGCAGCCGGTCAGCGCCTGGTCATCCTGCGCATGACCGATCTGAAGCCCCTCGATGGGCAGAAATCCCGCGGCCACGCCCCCGATGATATAACGGGGGTGCCGGTTAGCGATTCGAGTACCCAGGGGAGATTCAGAACCGCCGATCATTTTTCGTGCGAATAAGCCTCGGGAGCTTGGAAGCAATCGAATCAGGACACGAGAACGCCAGAATCACAAGGGCACACGTGGCGCGGCTCGCCAGCCCGAGAGTGGGCGCCTGTGCTAGCATCGAGTTTCGAAAAAAGAAGGCCGGGCTGAAGCCCGCTGCTACACGGGGCACTCCTCGATGAGCCGAGCGGCCTACATCGTGAGCGCGGTACGCACGCCGATTGGGAAGTTCGGCGGGGGGCTGGCGGACCTGACTGCGGCGGACCTGGGCGTGATCGCCGTGCGCGCAGCGCTTGCGGCCGCCTTCGGCGAGGCGCCGCCGGAGCGCAAGCCGGGCACGGCAAGCGCACAGGACAGAGAAAAAGCAGCGGCGGCAAGGGCTGCCTGGCCGGTGGACGAGGTGATCATCGGCAACGCGCGCCCGGCGGGCGTAGGCCCGAACCTGGCGCGGCAGATTGCCTGGCGCGCGGGGCTTGGCGTCGATGTTCCCGCCTTCACCGTGAACATGGCCTGCGCCTCTGGCCTGCGCGCGCTCGCACTCGGATGGCAGCAAATTCTACTCGGCGAGGCGGAGATGATCGTGGCGGGCGGCACGGAGTCCATGAGCCGCGTGCCGTATCTCTTGGAAGGCCGCTGGGGATTCCGCCTGGGTCACCAACCGCTGGTAGACGCCATGTATCGCGACGGTTTCCATTGCCCGATGTCGCAGATGGTCATGGGCGAAACCGCCGAGCTGCTGGCCGAACAGTACCAAATCCCACGCCAGGCGCAGGATCGCTACGCGTTCGAGAGCCACCAGCGGGCTGCGCGCGCCGCGGCCGAGTGCCGCTTCCAGGCGGAAATCGTCGCCATCGAGTGCACCGACAAGAAAGGAAACCGGAGACGCATGGAAAAGGACGAGCACGTGCGCCCCGATGTGACGCTCGAGGCCATGGCCAACCTCCCACCCGTCTTCTCCGAGACCGGCAGCGTCACGGCGGGCAATTCGAGCGGGATCACCGACGGCGCCGCGGCGCTGGCGCTCGCGAGCGAGGAAAAGCTGCGCGACTTGAAGTTGACACCGCTCGCGCGCATCGTGGATGCAGCCGTGGCGGCGGTGGACCCGCGCGTGATGGGCATCGCGCCGGTGCCGGCGGTGCGCAAGCTCGTCGAGCGCACGAACTGGAAGCTCGAGGACTACGATGCGATTGAGCTGAACGAAGCGTTTGCGGCGCAAGTGCTGGCCTGCGATCGCGAACTGCACTTCGATCGCGCAAGGCTCAATCCAAACGGTGGAGCCATTGCCCTGGGCCACCCGATTGGCTGCTCGGGCGCACGCATCACGACAACGCTGGTGCACGAATTGCGCCGCGGCGGTCGCGCGAAGCGCGGCTTGGCAACGCTCTGCGTTTCGGGCGGGCTGGGGCTCGCTGTGGCTATCGAAGCTACCTGAGGAGAACGCGCATGACAGAACGAGTCCAACACGAAGAGTTCGTGGGCGGGCCGTCGCGGCGCAGGCCCGGAGAGTTCAAGTATGTCCGCTTCCGCACGGAAGGCCCGGTCGCGCGGATGACGCTCGACCGGCCCGAGCACAACCTTCTCAACGAGCCGATGCTGCGCGAGCTCGCCGCCGGCGTCGAACTGCTCGGAGAGATGGACGAGGTCAAGCTGGCCGTGCTTGATTCCGCGTGCAAGGTTTTCTCAGGCGGTATTGATATCGGCGAGTATACCGCCGACCGCGTCTTCCAGATGCTGGACGCCTTCCACTCCGCATTCACCGCTATGCTCGAGGTGAGCAAGCCCGTGCTGGTGATTGTCAATGGTCCGGCCATCGGGGGCGGCGCAGAGCTCGCCGCGTTCGGCGACCTGGTGCTTGCCACTCCGAAAGCTCGCTTCGCGCAACCGGAGATCACCATTGGCGTGTTTCCGCCGCTGGCCTCGACCATCCTCCCACACATCGTGGGGCCGAAGGTGGCGCTCGAGCTCGTGCTGACCGGCGAACCGATCAGCGCCGAGCGGGCGAGGGAGCTTGGCCTAGTGAACCGTCTCGTGCCGGAGTCTCAACTCGAGCAGGCGGTGGAGGAATGGATTCTGCAAATCACTTCGCAATCCGGAGCCGTGCTGACGATGGCCAAGCGCGCCATCCTCGGCGGCATGGGCCTTTCCCTGCGCGACGGCCTACGCCACTCCATGAACATTTTCCTGAACGAGCTCTACCGTCTCGAGGATTCACAGGAAGGCCTGCGGGCGCTGGTCGAAAAGCGCAAGCCGCAGTGGAAGAATCGCTGAGGAAGCGCTCGACATGAACAACCCGGCAGGGGATGAAACCTCGCGCGAAGCCAACCTGCGCCACCTGCGCCGGCGCTTGTGGGCCCTTTTGGCCGCCGGAGGGGTGGCCTTTGTCCTCACCACCTGGACCCTGGTTCGCCTCGATCATTCCGGCTCCGGGAGGCTCGACGGCACGCCGGCGAGCGTTGTTAGAGCGCACTTGGAAGCATTGAACCGCGGCGAGCTGCACTCCGCGTACGGCCTTTTCTCACCGCGGTACCGCGGGGAGGTTTCCTTTGAGGCGTTTCGCCAACTCGTGGCCACGCACGGGCGGATGTTTCACACGCGTTTGCTGCGCTTCGGCAGGGACGAAGAGTCCGACCAGCGCGCCGTGCTCGAGACACACCTGCTTGCCGAGGGCGGCGAGCATTACTTGGCCCGCTATACGTTGGTGCGCGCCGAAGGCCGTTGGTGGATCGACGACCTTCGCTGGGGCGCCGCACCGGGCTTGCGCAAGCTCCTCACGGCGTAGTGCATCGCTATGCTCCGGGTTCTGTGCGTAGATTGACAGCTTCCGATTGCAGGCATAGACTTCCTTCGGAAGATTAGCCGGCTCGGGTGAGACAAGCCTTCGAGCGAGCGACTGGGCCGCTCGATAGCTAAAGGGAAGGCCGTGCAAGTCGGCCACGGTCCCGCCACTGTGATCGGCCGGCGCTGTTGGTCCGCGAGGCCTCGAACTTCTGAAGAGAAGTTCCGAGCGCCAGGACCGCCACTGGTGCGTGGACGGGAGATCATCCGCCACCGCGCCGGGAAGGACTCTCTCGGAGAAAGAGCGAGCAGCGCCTGAGTTCCGCTGTCGTCGTCCGCTGCGGGCGAGCGGCGCGGAAGGCCGTCAGTCAGGAAACCTGCCCGTGCCGTCGTTTCGCTAACACTCTTCGCGAGAGAGGGTGTGGCTTGAAGCCCCACTCCTTTTTCGTGGGGCTTTTTCATTAATGGGCCAGAGGAGCGACAAGCTGCATTCGAGAGACCCGCGCGTGCGGGGACTCTTCATTGCGCTCGCACTGGCTTTCCTGCTCGCGCTTGCTCTTCCCGCGCGTGGCCGGGAACAAGGCACAGCGATCAAACCTGAGCCGAGCAGCTCGGCGCTGCTTGAAGTCACCGACGAGACCGGGCGCCGCGTGAAGGTGCCGCAGCCAGTGCGACGCATTGTTTCCCTGGCCCCAAGCCTAACCGAAACGCTCTATGCCTTGGGCGTGCAGGATCGCTTGGTCGGCGTCACCGACTCCTGCGACTATCCGCCCGAAGCACGTCGCAAACCTCGCGTCGGCGGACCCATGAACCCGAGCCTCGAACAGGTGATCGCGCTGAAGCCTGACCTGGTTGTGATGGCCAAGACGGCCAATCGGCTTGAAACCGTTGAGGCCCTGGAGCGGTTGTCCGTAGCCGTGTACGGCACAGACTCGCATTCGGTCGAAGACGTACTTATCTCAACCGAACAGCTGGCGGGTCTGATCGGCGTTCAAGAGGAGGGGGCAGCGCTCGTAGCCGGCCTGCGCGCGCGTCTCGACCAGCTCCAGCGGGCGCTCGGGGACCGCGCGCCGCGGCGCGTGCTGTTTGTGGTGTGGCTCGACCCATTGATCTCGGCCGGTCCGAGAAGCTTTGTGGGCGACGCATTGCGCTGGGCGGGCGCTCAAACCGTGATCGGAACGAAGCAAGACTGGCCGCATGTCAGCCTCGAAGAGGTTGTGCGCTTGCAGCCGGAGTATCTCGTGTTCGCGAGCTCGCACCCTGAGCAAGCGAGCCACGATTTTCAGGCGCTGCGCCAAAAGCCCGGCTGGCGAATCCTGGAGGCCGTGCGCAAGCGACGCATCGCCCTGATCAGTGACGCAGTGAATCGTCCGGCCCCGCGATTGATTGACGCGATCGAAGAGCTCGCTCGGCAACTGCATCCCGACGCTTTCCCAGATAAGCCGGGGCCGAAGGGCAAGGCGCGACCTCCGCACGGAATCGAGGCCGTCGGACAAGTGCAGGAGGCATGCGCATGCGGCCGGTGACCCTCAAGATGGTCTTGAAGGCCTGCGGCGCTCTTCTGCTCGTGCTGTTGGTCGTGGTAGGGATCGCGCTGAAGCTGGGCGCCGTGCCCATCTCCTTGAGCGATCTGGCGCTCCACGTGGGCCGCGGGGCGCTCGGGCGCAGTGACCAACTTCCGAGCGAATACCGCCTGATCGTCTTGAACCTGCGCGTACCGAGAATTCTGCTCGGCATTCTCGTGGGTGCGGCGCTCTCCGTTGCGGGCGCAGGCTTTCAGGCGCTGCTGCGGAACCCGCTCGCCGACCCTTACGTGCTCGGGGTCTCGAGCGGAGCGGCGTTGGGCGCGATCACTTGGCTGATCGCATCGCCGCACGTGTTGCTGATGCCGGCACTCGTGCCGCTGTTTACGCCGCTTGCGGCGTTTCTCGGGGCGGCGGCCACCGTCGCGGCGGTCTATTTCCTCGGCCGGCGCAGCGGGCAGCTCGACAGCGGCACGCTTCTGCTTGCCGGCATCGTCACCGCTTCGTTCCTCTCCGCGGTGATCATGTTCCTGATGACCACGCTGCCCAGCCGCGACTTGCGCGGCATGGCCTTCTGGCTGATGGGAGATCTGTCGACGCCGCAGGTAGCCAGCGTGCTCTGGGTGTTTGTGGCCGGACTGGTGGTGGCCACCGGCGCCATGTACACCACTGCGTCCGACCTGAACCTGCTGCTGACCGGCGAGCGCGAGGCCATGCACCTGGGCGTGGACGTCACGCGCGTGAAGGTAGTGGTGTATGTGGCGGCCTCCCTGCTCACAGGCCTGGCGGTTTCGGCGAGCGGCGCCATCGGCTATGTGGGGCTTTTGGTGCCGCATACCATGCGCTTGCTCTTCGGCTCCGATTACCGGCTGCTGATTCCTACTTCGGCGCTGGGAGGCGCGATCGCCATTGTGCTTGCGGACACGCTGGCCCGCACCATCGTTGCGCCAACGGAACTGCAGGTGGGCGCGATGACGGCGATGGCAGGCGCGCCGATGTTCATCTACCTCTTGCGAAGGAGGCTTGGGTGAGTCCGAGCGGTTCAGAAACCGGGGATACATCCGTTTTGCACCCGGCGATCGAGCCCGAGCGCTGGAGGCCGGGAGCCGTGCGGCTCAGTGTGCAGCAGGCCGGTTACGCCTACGCCTCGGACGAGCGCGGGGCACCACTGTTTACCCTCGAAGCCACGAACTTCGAGGCGCGCCAGTCGGAGCTGGTGGCCATCCTGGGGCCGAATGCCAGCGGCAAGTCCACGCTGCTCGCGCTTCTGGCGGGGACGCTCAAGCCGCTCTCTGGCCGCGTACAGCTCGAAGGTTTCGAGACCAGCCAGCTCGACCCGCGCACACGCGCGCAGCGCATCGCTGTCGTCCAACAGGAAAGCCCACTGCTGTTTCCCGCGCGCGTCTGGGAGTACGTTCTGCAAGGGAGGCACCCCTACGGGCGCTCCTTGCGCTTCGCATCGTCGGAAGATTCGACGATCGCGCTGAACGCACTGGCCCAGGTCGGCGGGCAGCACTTGCGCGACCGCTGGATGGACCAGATCTCGGGCGGCGAGAAGCAGCGCGTGGTCCTGGCGCGGGCGCTTGCGCAGCAGCCGCAGCTGCTGCTGCTCGACGAGCCCACCCTGCACCTCGATATCGGCGCGCAGGTCGAATTGCTCCAGCAATTGCGCCGGCTCGCAGAAGAAAATCGCTATACAGTCGTTGTGGTGACCCACGAACTAAACCTGGCCGCCGAATTCGCCGATCAGGTCGTGCTGCTGCATGGTGGGAAGTGCCTGCGCGTCGGTCCGCCTCGAGAAGTCTATCGGCAGGACTTGCTGGAGCAGGTTTTTGAGGCACCGCTGGACGTGGAACTCACGCTGGCAGGTCGGCCTCGCGTCAACGTCCGGGGAAAAAGAGTGGAACCCGCGGGTTGAATCGCAAGCGGCAAACCCTCGGGGACCGCCGATCGTGTCCACCGAGCGCCGGGGGCAGAAGTTCGGCCCAAGACCCCTGGCGCCCGAAACACCAACCGCAGACTCCGCGAACGGGAAGACGGTGAGACGCCGTCGCCGCCGCGCGACTGTAAGGCGGTGAACGAATCGAGCGCAGGTCACTGTTCTGACCAACCCCTTGCGCACGCTGAGGTCGGGACGGGAAGGCCGCGCGATTGCGAGTGCCGCCAAGCCAGGAGACCGGCGGAGTCCGCAGCCTGAAGGCCTCAGCACCGCAGGCGTTCGGGCCACTCTTCAGCTCCCGCGCGAGAGGGAGAGGAGGAATCACCATGAAAATCTCTACCAGGCTTTTGTTGACTCTCCTGCTTCTGGCCTCGTTGTCCGCCCTTCGTCTCCGGGCGCAGGCTCCCCCAACGTCCGCAGCTAAACACCCCGAGCAAGAAAAGACGCACGCCGCCGCACTCCGAGGAACTGTGCTCGATCCCAGCGGCCGCGCCGTTCCCGGGTCCCGCGTAGGCTTGCTCACCGCCTTCACGCTACTCGAAGAACGGCAAACCGACGCGCGCGGCCAGTACGAGTTCACGGGCTTGCGCGCCGGAACGTTCCGGCTGGTGGCCAACCAACCTGGCTTCACCGCTCTTTCGACCGAAGTAGAGCTCGATAGGGGAGAAACGCTGACCGTGGACTTGCACTTGCAGCTGAGTGCCGTTGAGGAACAGGTGGTCGTATCGGCTTCCCTCGGCGGCGCGCTTGCCCCGCAGGTTGGCTCCTCGCTGAGTATCCTTACGCAGCGCGAAATGGAGGATCGCGGGGCGCAAAGCGTGCTCGAAGTCCTGCGTGGCGTGCCGGGCGTCGAGGTAAACCAGACCGGCCGGCGTGGGGGCGTAACAGGCGTCTTCATCCGCGGCGGAAACTCGAACTACAACCTCGTGCTCATTGACGGGATCCAGGTCAATCAGTTCGGCGGGGACTTTGACTTTGCCCCCTTGGCAACCGACGGCGTCGATCATGTGGAGGTGGTCCGCGGTCCCCAGAGCGCGCTCTACGGCCCGAACGCGGTGACGGGAGTGATCAACCTGATCAGCCGGCGTGGCGAAGCCCGGCCAAGTTTCAGCGCCCTGGCCGAGGGCGGCAGCTTCACCACGCGGCGCTTGGCCACGGGGGGCAGCGGGCTCACTCGAGGCTTTAGCTGGTCCTACAATCTCTCTCGACTCGATTCGGGCGGTGTCGTTCCCAACGACGATTACCGGAACCAGACGGCTTATGTCACTCTGGGTTACCCGCAGACCCCCCGTCGGCAATTGAACTTTCATTTCTTCGGCAACGCCAATGATGCCGGTGCGCCAGGGCCGTTCGGCTCCGATCCCCTCGGCGTCTTCCCCGGCATCGACACTATCTCGAGGGACAAGCAGAATCTGTTCGGATATCAGGCCGACTACGCCGAGCAGTTTTCAACGCGCTTCCGCCAGGTCTCCGCCGTCAACGTCGCCAACGACCGCTTCTTCTTTCACTCGCCGTTTGGCGACTCCTTCTCGACGAACCTGCGCACGGCAGTGAACACGCGGAGCGAGGTCACCCTTTCAACCAAGGACTTTCTTGTCTTTGGATTCGAGTACAGTCACGAGCGGTTTCGGAACACGTTCGTCGCCGATTCGAACCAGGCCCCCTTCGACCTGCCGCGCTCGAGCTACGCGTTCTTCGCGGAAAACCGATGGAACCCTGCCCGTCGCTGGCACGTCACTTCGGGAGTGCGCGTGGACGACATTCGAACCGACGGGTTGCCTCCCGACGCCTTCGGAAGCCGCCCCCTGCGGCCTCGAAGCTCCGTCGCCAAGGCGAATCCGCGCGTTTCGGCCGCCTTCCTCGCCCGACCATCGAGCGAAACAAGCAGCCTCGGTGCCACGCGGCTCCATGGCAGCTTCGGCACAGGCATCCGCGCCCCCAACGGCTTTGAACTGGCGTTCACCAACAACCCCAGGTTGAAACCGGAACGAAACGTGAGCGTCGATCTAGGAATCGAGCAGCGGTTCTTCGGGAACCGTGCCAGTGTGGATTTCACCTACTTCTACAACCGTTTCAAAGACCAGATCGTAACGCTCGGAGGCTCGTTCAGAAACCTGAGCAGCTTCTCGTCCGACAACCTCGCGAATGCCCGGGCACACGGAGCGGAAATCTCCTTTCGGATTTGGCCCCTGCGGTCGCTCGAGCTCGAAGGCGAATACACGCGGCTCAACTCCGCGATCCTGGCGCTCAATGGCAGCACCCTTGCCCCCTCGCCCTTTCGGGTGGGCCAGCCGCTGATTCGCCGCCCCCGCAACTCTGCCGGCTACAACCTGACTTGGCGGCACCGCGCCCTGATGCTCAACCTGAATGGCTACCTGCGCGGCGCGGTCCTCGACGTTGAACCGAACTTCGGCGCCTCGGGAGGATTGTTTCGCAACAAGGGCTATGTCCTCGCCAACGGCGGCATTCGATACCAGCTTCCGCGGGGCGTCGAACTCTACGGCCGACTGAATAACTTCCTCAATCAGAAGTACGAAGAGTCCCTCGGCTTTCCGGCCCTACACCTGAATTTCCTTGCCGGGGTGAAGTTCAGGTTTCCGGCGGAATGAAACCCCGCTGATCACATGCAAGCAAACGCCATCCTCAGCAGTTTCGACCGGACGGTCAGGCTGCACATCTACCGGCAAACGATCCAAACGGGTCGCATCCCTCTGGCAGCCGAGACCGCGAGACAACTGCGCCGAAGCGTGCCGGAGATCCGAGGGGCGCACCGCCGCCTGGCCCAAGCACACGCACTGGTCCTCGAGGAAACGAGCGATGAAGTCCTGCGCGCGGCGCCTTTTTGGGCCGTGCCCACGGCGTTTGCGGTCGAGGTTGCCAGGCGCTCCTATTGGGCGAGTTGCATTTGGGACGCCCTGGGAATCCCGGCCATGCTCCGCAAGAATGCACGAATTCTCACCGGATGCGGTTGCTGCGACTCGCCAATGGCGCTTCAAGTCCACAACGGAGCACTCGCCCGGGCTCAGGGCGTCATCCACTTTGCGGTGCCCGCGCGGAGGTGGTACGACAACATCGTCTTCACCTGACGAACAATGCTGCTCTTCCGGTCGGAAGAGCATGTGACCCGCTGGTCGAAACTGTGGAAGCTGCGCCGAGGCGCAACCCTCTCTCTCGAGCAGGGTCTTCGCCTAGCACAGGCTTGGTATAGCGACCGGCTCGAGCGCGATTGGCACCCGAAACCACCTCAGCAAGCGGAAGCCCTCTTTGCTCGACTGGGACTTCGCTCGCGCTTCTGGCGCATGTCGCGCTGAACCCGACCTAAGGCTGCGCCAAGCCAGCGGAGGACTGATGCTATAATTCAGCTTTTCCGATGAGCAAAGTTTTTCAAGAAGCAGGCCGCATCGCGCCTGACCTACTCGAGCGCTACGAGCCGGTCATCGGGCTCGAGGTGCACGTGCAACTGAAGACGGAGACGAAAGTCTTCTGCGGGTGCTCGACGCGCTTCGGCGACCCGCCCAATACCAACGTCTGCCCGGTCTGTCTTGGCCTGCCGGGGTCGCTGCCGGTGTTGAACCGTCTCGCACTCGAGATGGCCATCCGCGCGGCTCTGGCCCTGCACGCGAGGGTGTGCGAACGTTCGGCCTTCGCGCGCAAGAACTATTTCTACCCCGATCTCCCCAAGGGCTATCAGATTTCGATGTACGAATTGCCGCTGGCCACCGCGGGCTGGCTCGAACTCTTCCCCACGCGGCGGAACGAGGTTGCGCGGAAGCGCATCGGCATCACCCGTCTGCACCTCGAGGAAGATGCGGCCAAAGCGTTGCACGAGGGCTTCCCGGACTCCGACCGCAGAAGCTACATTGATCACAACCGCTGCGGGGTGCCGTTGATTGAAATCGTCTCCGAGCCCGACCTGCGCTCACCCGCGGAGGCCTACACGTACCTGAATACACTTAAACAACTGCTCCAATACACCGGCGTAAGTGACTGCAACATGGAGGAGGGCTCGCTTCGTTGCGACGCCAATGTAAGCGTACGGCGCCGCGGCGCGGAGAAATTGGGCACGAAAACGGAGGTGAAAAACCTCAACTCCTTCCGTTACCTCGAACGCGCACTCGAATACGAAATCGAGCGCCACATCAGCGTGCTCGAGTCCGGGGGGCGCATCGAACAGGAGACACGTTTGTGGAACCTCGCCGAAGGGCGCACCGACCCCATGCGCTCGAAGGAGTTCGCCCACGACTACCGCTACTTTCCGGAGCCCGACCTGCTGCCCGTGCGCATGAGCGGGTCGTGGACGGCCGAAATCGCGCGCTCGATGCCTGAACTCCCTCAGGCGAAGCGCGCACGGTTCGTGAGCGAATATGGAATCACCGCCTACGACGCCGAGGTGCTTACTGACACGCCGGAGCTCGCCGACTATTTCGAGGCCGTCGTGAAGGCCGGTGCGCCGCCCAAGACGGCTGCCAACTGGGTCCAGACCGAGCTTCTCCGCCGACTGCATGACGCCGGAAAGGAGACCAGGGAAAGCCCGGTTGCGCCCGCAGCGCTGGCCGAGTTGCTTCAGTTGCTCGAAGGCGGCCAGATCACCGCCGCCAGCGCCAAAGGGATCTTCACCAAGATGTTCGAAACCGGGCGACCGGCGCGGGAAATGATAGCGGCAGAGGATCTCGGGCAAATCAGGGACGCCCGAGAAATCGAGCGCCTGTGCCGCACGGTCATCGAACAGAATCCTGAAAACGCGGCCAAGTACCGCGGCGGAAACAAAGGCGTATTTAAGTTTTTTGTTGGCCAGGTGATGCGCGCCTCGCGGGGCAAGGCGAATCCGCAACTCGTCAGCGACACCCTGCGGCGCCTTCTGAGCTAAGGGCCCGGCGATGTCCCTGACACAGCCAGGCCCTCAGCATGGGTCAGCGCTCACGCGCATCATGGAAACCTACCGGCGCGCGTGGGAGACGCGCGACGCCGAGCTGATTCTCGATGTTTTCAGCGCCGATGCGACCTATCAGGAGACCCCGTTCAGCGAGCCCCTGGTGGGTCACCAGAGCATCCAGCGTTATTGGGAGCAGGCCACCGGAAACCACCGCGACATTCGCTTCCGCTGGCAGCCCGTCTATTCCGGGGAGAGCCTACACGTTGTGGAATGGCAGGCCGCTTTCACCCGCCGAGACTCTGGTCGGCAGGTCGAGCTGCGCGGCGTGATGCTCGTCGAGCTCCGCGGCGAGCGAATTTTTCGCTTTCGCGAATACTGGCACCGGCGCGAGAATAATTAACTTGGCTTCATACCATCACAGAAAATAGGTGACTCATGCTGAAAATAGGAGACACAGCGCCCGAGTTCCGCCTTCGGGCCGATGACGGAAAGGAAGTCGCACTCTCTGACCTGCGCGGCAAGGGCGTGGTGCTCTACTTTTTCCCCAAAGCGCTGACCCCCGGTTGAGTCACCGAAGCGTCCGAGTTTCGCGACGCCAAAGCAAAATTCGACAAAGCCGGCGCGGCGATCCTGGGCTGCAGCGCGGATTCGGTGGAGACGCAAGCTGAGTTCAAGGCCAAGCTTAAGCTCAATTTCCCCCTGCTCAGTGACCCAGACTTCAAGGTCATCGAAGCGTACGGCGCGCGGCGAATGAAGAGTTTTCTGGGAAAGTCGTTCCTGGGAATCGTGCGCTCTACTTATCTGATCGACCGCGAGGGCAGGATTCAGAAGGTTTGGGACAAGATCAACGCAAGAGGCCACGCCGCGCAGGTGCTCGAAGCCCTCGCTGAAGGCTCTACCGGGCACCGCGCCGCAGCAGGCAACCCGGATTCCACGCGGTAGCTCTAGGTGCGCTCGGAGCTCCGCGGCCTGCTCGCCCGCCTAGCGCGCCCCCGCTCGACAGCCTGTCCGAGTAGTCGCCCCCCGGCGGGCCGGTCGAAGGAAGGCGATCCTCGACAAGGTTTAAGCCGGGGGGTCCCGGCCGACAGAAATTGGGCTGCCCCGTCCGGCGGGGACCGCGTTGGCTCCGGCTCAACCCAGGGCGCCAACTACCCGATTACCAGATCGGACTTCACCGTGAACCGGAGCTTGGTTTCCGCGGGGAAGGTGATGTCCTTCTTCCCCGTTAGCGCGGCACCCGCTGTGCCCGCGCCAGCGCCCGCCGCCGCTCCGATTGCCGCGCCCTTACCGCCACCCGCAATCCCGCCGACGATGGCGCCCAGCGCCGAACCGCCGCCGATGGCGATAATGTTGCGTTTGTTGTGCGACCGCCCCGTCTGGCCCGACCAGCGCGTAGAGGCCTTATAGCTCTTGCCGTTCACATCGATCGAATCGACCTTCAGCCAAAGCTTAGGCGGCGTCTTCAAGCGTCCCGAAGCTTGCACACTCGCTACCGAGCAGGAGCCCTTCGACCCCTTGGGGATCACCGTCTTCCCGCCGACGGTGACGTCCTGTGCGACGCTACAGTCGACCTTCTGACCCGTCCGCGCGTCCTTGGAGCTGACCGATTGGTCGAGCGACATGATGATGGCCGTGCCCGCCGGCACGGTCACGGCGGCATAGAGCGTCACCGCGAGGCCGACGGAGAGGGCTGCCATCAGAAACGCGATCAAGTGTCTCCGCATAACATCCCCCCTTGGTTCGGAGAATCCTGGTGGGCACAGTGTAGCAGAACGCCTGCGGGGCAGCAAAAAGGAAGGCCTCACAGCGAAATGCGGAGAGAGCCTTCCTCGCTCTCGTCTTCTTCGACCAGCAAGTTGTCAATCAGGCGCGTCGAGCCGACGAAAACCGCCAGCAGCACCAAGCATGACCTACGAAGGTGCAGGACCGGTTCAAAGGTATCGGCGTCCACAATCTCCGCGTAGTCGGTCGAGGCCAGGGGCTCCGCGGCAATGATCTTTTCTACCCGCGCCACCAGGCGCACAGCATCGCGCTCGCCTTGGGAGATTTCCTGCCGCACCGCGTCGAGCGCGCGATAGAGCACCGTCGCGGCGCGGCGCTCTTCGCCCTTGAGGTACGCGTTCCGCGAGGAGATCGCCAGGCCATCGACCTCGCGCACGATGGGGCAAACGACCACTTCGGTGTCCAGGTTCAGGTCGCGGACCATCTGGCGGATCACTCGAGCCTGCTGCGCGTCCTTGCGTCCGAAATAGGCGAAATGTGGCCGGACAATCTCGAACAGCTTCAAGACCACGGTGCTCACACCGCGGAAATGACCCGCCCGCGAGCGGCCTTCGAGCCGTTCACCGAGGCCTTCGACGTTCACGTAGGTGCGAAAGCCGTCCGGATACATCTCCGCCGCGGTCGGGGCGAACAGGTAGGAAACCTGCTGGCGCTCGAGCAGCGTGCGATCCGCATCCATTTGCCGCGGGTACTTCTCGAGGTCCTCGTGCGGGCCGAACTGTTTGGGATTCACAAACAGGGAGACTACGACCGGCCGGCATTGCTTCTGTGCAGCCCGTATGAGCGAGAGATGACCTTCATGGAGAGCGCCCATCGTGGGCACAAGACCGATGAGAGACCCTTCGGCGAGCCCCTGGCGCGCCACCTGTTGCATCCACTCCACCGTGTAGATGAGTTCCATCGGGAGCTTCGCAATGAGAGATAACGCGACGGCTCAATCGAGCGCCTGCCCGGCCCGCTCGCGGTAGAAATAGATCAGATCGGTGTAGCCGGGCTTGGTGCCCAACTGCCGCAGCATCGCGGCCACCTGGCCGCGGTGGTAGGTGCCGTGGTTCACCACGTGTTGTAACATCTGCCACAACGGGTTCGCGTAAAGGGCGCCCTTAAGGCTGCGAACTTCGAAGATCCGAGCTAGATGGGGTACCGTCCGCCCAGCCACGAAGGAAATGAGGTCGCGTTCGAGTTCCGCCCAGCGGGCGCGGAGGCTGGCCAGGTCTGGGAACTCCATGGCTGTGGGCAGGGCCGTCGGCGAGCGGCCCTGAAAGCGCTCGTACCATATCCACTCCGCGCCAAGAACGTGCGCCAGCGTGTCGCGGACAGAACGGAAGCTCGAGCCCAGATCCCGCGTGAACTGCTCGCCCGTGAGCCCGGCGCACGCCTGGAGCGCGCGCTGATTGGCCCAGGCGTTGTAGTCATAGAGCAAGCGCAGCGTCTCCGGATCCATGACCGCTTCCTGCGTTTTCCCGTTGTGCTCGCGGTAATAGAGGATCAAGTCTGTGGCCACGGCCGTACAGCCCAACTGCCGCAGCATGAGGGTCACCTGGCCGCGATGGTAAGTGCTGTGGTTCGCCAGATGCTGCATCATTTGCCAGAGCGGCTGAGCGTTGGGGTTGCCTTCGGTGGTGCGGTAATCGAGGACGCGCGCCAGGTCTTCGGCCGAGCGCGTGGTCGCGAACTCGAGCAACTCACGCTCGACGGTGGCCCAGTGTTCCGATACGGCTGCCGGATGGGGAAGCGGTTCGAAGGGCGGAAGCGCGCTCGGAGAACGCCCGCGGAAGCGCTCGAGCCAGAAGCATTCGCCAGCGATGATGTGCAGGAGGGTATCGCGCACGGAGCGAAAGCTGGAGTGCAGGTCGCGTGTGAACTGCTCCTCGGTCAGCGAAGTGCAGGCATCCAGCGCGCGGCGAGTGGCCCAGCGGTTGTACTCGTAGAGGAGCCGAATCTGTTCTGGGCTCATCCGAGCTTCCTCCCGATTCCGAAGAGCCGCGTGCGGGCCAGGGCTAGATCTTTGAAGGCGCGGCCACTCGCTCGCGCACTTCCCCCGGCAGATGATAGGACTCGGCGTCGGACGGAAAGCGACCCTGGCGGACATCCTCGCAGTAATCGTTCGCCGCGCGCGTGATGATGTCGGCTAGATTGGCGTAGCGCCTCGCAAACTTGGGCAAGTGGCCCAGGCCCAGGCCGAGCAGGTCGTGCAGCACGAGCACCTGGCCGTCGCACTCCGGACCAGCGCCGATGCCGATGGTCGGGATGCGGAGTTCCCGCGTGATCCGCGCGGCCAGCTCCCGCGGCACCGACTCGAGCACGATGGAAAACGCCCCAGCGGCTTCGACCGCATGCGCGTCACGCAGAAGCTGGTCGGCAGCCTCAGCGGTCTTGCCCTGCACTCTGAAGCCGCCCAGCATGTGGAGCGATTGCGGCGTCAGCCCGACGTGGCCCATCACCGGAAGCTCAGCTTCAACCAGGCGCGAGATCAGCTCCAGGCGGCGTTCGCCGCCTTCCACCTTGACCGCTTCCGCGCCGGCCTCCTTTACCAAGCGCATCGCGTTGCGCAGCGATTCCGGGATCTCCGTGTGGTAACTGCCGTAGGGCATGTCCGCCACAAGCAGAGCGCGCCGCACGCCGCGGCGCACCGCGCGCGTGTGATGCAACATCTCCTCAAGCGTCACCGGCAGGGTGTTCTCATAGCCGAGCACGACCATGCCGACTGAATCGCCGACCAGCAGAATCTCCACCCCGACCTCATCGAGCAGGCGCGCGGTGGGGTAGTCGTAAGCGGTTAGGCAGGTGATCTTCGCCGGCGGGGGAGTTGAAAGTGGGGCGGGATGAGACTTGCGACTGAGGATGTCGGGCACGGTCACTTTGCCGTTGCCCGCATGCGGTGCAACGCTCATGGGAACCTCCGGTGCTGTTCCCTCCTCGTCCCGAGCGCTCGGGAGTTCGGGTTGGGGATACAGCCCAACTACACGATGCTAACAGAAATCGGCCGCCCTGGCCACTTCCTCGAATCGCTGGTTTGGGCCAGTTTGAATTCGGGATTATCCTTTTGTCCTCGTTCGACTTTGAGGTTGGATTCCTCCAATGAATTCCATCCCTCTTGGCTAGGCCCGCGCCACTGAGGTAGGCACTTCCGGCTCGACTCCGCGCCAGCCGACTGCACGGCCTTGCACGGCGCGCATCACCGCGCGGAACAGCACCACATACATCATCTGGCGGTAGTAAAAACGTTGCAGCAGCAGCGGCCAGAGCAGCGACCATTCTTCGTGCTTCTCGAGCGCAAAGGCGATCACGCAGGTGATCAGGTCAATCGCCATGAACACGGTGAAGAAGATCAGTGACCGCTCGACATCCTCTGCGGTCCAGAGCTGCGGCAGGCGTGTCACGCGGTATTGCGCCAGTGCCCAGAGCAGCAGCGAACTCAGGAAAAGCGAGTCGATAATCGGCGAGACCAGCGGCAACAAGAGCTGGAACAAGAAAACGTTCGGCAGTGCCACCCAGCCGAGCGTGCCGTAGCGCCGCCGGCCAAGCGTGTCGCGATGCTTCCACACCGCCTGCAACGTGCCGAAGGTCCAGCGGAACCGCTGCCGCACCAGCGCTCCGGCAGTCTCGGGCGCCTCCGTGTAACCGATGGCCTCCTCATCATAGAGGATGCGCCACCCGGCGCGGCGAATGGCGATGGTCAGATCAGTGTCTTCCGCCACGGTGTCGGCGGAAAACCCGCCGCAGGAGCGGATCACGTCTCGGCGCCACGCGCTCACGGCACCGGGCACCACGGTGATGCAGTTCAGCAGGTCGAACGCGCGTTTCTCGAGGTTCTGGCTGGTGATGTACTCAAGCGCCTGCCAGCGCGTCAGCCAGCGGTCGCGGTTGCCTACCTTGACGTTTCCCGCCACGGCGCCCACCTGCGGGTCTACGAAATGGCGCGCGAGCTTCGAGATGGCGTCCGGCTCGATCCGCGTATCCGCATCGATGGTGACCACGATGTCGCTCGTGGCCTCCTCCAGTGCGCGCGAAAGCGCTCCGGGCTTGCCCCGGTTGGCCTGCGTGAGGATGCGCACGCGCGGATCGTGCCCAAAGTGGTCTTGGAGCAACTCGAGGGTGCGGTCCATCGAACCATCGTCCACAACCACGACCTCGAGGCGGGGGTAGTCCGCGGCCAGCGTCGCCCGCACGGTCCCGACGATTACCTCTTCCTCGTTGTGCGCTGGGATCAACACGCTCACCGGAGGGCGGAACTCCGGATGCTCCGCCGGGGCGGCGCGCAACTTTTCGACGAGCGCCAGCAACCCTATGATCAGCGCTCGCCCGCTCACCAGGGCAATGCCCAAGACGAAGGTCCAGGCGATGCCGAAACGCAGCCAGCGGTACAGCGTGAAAATGAAAGCGTCGGCGCGCGCCAGCCAGTGTTCCTTCGGGTCCAGTGGCGGCATGACTTGTGCCCGCGTCTGGCCGACCAGCTCGGAGACCGACACCAGCTCGAAACCCGCCGCGCGCAGCCGGTCGATGAGTTCGGGCAGGGCAGCGACCGTGTCGCTGCGCTCGCCGCCGCCGTCATGCAGAAGCACGATATTGCCGACACCTTTTTCGGCCTGCTCAAGCACGCGCCGGACCACGGACGCTGCCGGTGGCGGCGGCCCTCCACCCGGCTCACCCCAGTCGTGCGGATCAATCTGCGATCCCACGATCATGAAGCCCATGTCCTGCGCAATCGGTATCAGCGCCACCTCGTCGGCGGTCTCCGGTTGGTGGTCAATGCCGTAAGGCGGGCGGAAGAAGACCGTTTTGATGCCCAAGGTGCTCTCGAGCAAGAGCTCGGTGAGGTTTAGCTCCCATCGGATCTGGCCCTTGGAAATGTCGTTGAAGTGTGGATGGGTGTAGGTGTGGTTGCCGAGCTCGTGGCCTTCGGCGTACTCGCGGCGCAACAGGCCCGGAGACTGGTTGGCCGCCTCGCCCGTCACAAAGAACGTTGCTGGCGCCTGCTTTTCCTTCAGGATGTCGAGGATGCGCGGCGTGAAGCGCGGGTCGGGGCCATCGTCAAAGCTCAGCGCGATTTTGTGCGGGACGGCTCCGATCGCGTCGATCCGGTAGGAGAGCGGGTACCGTTGGTAGGTTTCGTCGACGATCGTATCGGTCGCCGCATCGTAGCTGAACGTGCGCCGGCCGCTCTGCGGCGTGGCGCTGATGCGCCAGATGTCGCCCGCCCCTTCGATGATGAGGTCTTGGCCGGGCGGCACGTCGCCAAGTTTCGCGCGGACGGCGCTGTCGGGGTGAATGGTATCCCAGATGGACCACAGCGAGCTGTCTCCCGTCCCCAGCCGCCAAAGCCCCGTGCCTCGCACGCCTGCGCGCTCACAAGCGCGGAGCTGGTTATAAGCGGTGACGGCATCGAGCATCCACACGCGATGGATGTGACTGTGCTCGTCGTAGTAGGAGAAAGAGGGGTTCAGGGAGTCCGGGTCGAACTCCACCTGCGCTTCTGATTCGTACGCGGTCAGCAGGGCTTGCTGGACGCTCTCTGCTTGCGCGAGCTCGCGCGGCGATTTGCCTTGCGACTCCGGCCAGTCGTAAGCGTAGTTGGCGATGCCGACCACGAGCTTCTCCGGTGGCAACACGCGCAGCGTCGCCTCCAGGTTGCGCACAAACCAGTCCTGCCCGGCAATGGGACCGGGCTGCGAACTGATCCAGTGCTGGTCGTAGTTCATCAGGATGATGGCGTCGGCCTGTTTGGCGAAATACCCATAGTCGTAGCTCGCGTCCGCCGCCGGCAAAGCGATCATCAGTTTTAGGTTGGCGGCATGCAGCCCGGCCGCCAGCTCGCTGCCGAACTGCCGGAAGTCCTTCTGGCTCTTGTCGGGGACCTCTTCAAAGTCCACCACAATCCCGACCTGGTGCGCATCCGCGGCATACTTCACCAGCGCCTGGGTCAGCCGCTGTCGCGAAGCCGGCTGCCCCAGGAGTTGCGCCATTTCGCGGATGCGCCAGGCTGCGCCGTCGTAGTTATTCACGAGCGCCATGGTGGGCAGCTCCACGCCGGCGGACTGTAGCCAAGCGTGCAATTTCGGGTCCGGCACTACATCCAGCCGACCGTCGGGCGAAACCGCATGGAGCGCTTCGGGAATCAGCAAGTCAATTTCGCGGTAATGCTGCTGAAGCGATACCAGGCTGGTGGCATCCCAGCTCACATGGAAGGCCGCGCGCAAGGGATCATATTTTTCCGGGACCTTGCCCAGGGCAGCGACGCGCCGCCGCCGGCCCTGGCGAGCCGAGGTGGCTTTCGCTGGCTGCTTGGGCACGCGGCGCAGGGTGGGCCGTACGGCAGGTAACAGCAATCGCGGCAAGTCCACCTTCCCGAGCACACTGAGAGAGAAGGTGAACAGCAGGAGCGTTAGCAGGGCTCCGCTCACTTCCAGCACGCGCCGGGTCAACCACCAGCGTCGCCGCCGCTCGTCATAGAAAATGGGCTTGCGTTCTCTCACGCCGTCAGTCCAAGCTAGCCACCCAGCGAGAACCTGTCAATAACCCGCTGGGCTCCGGTGCCCGGACCAGCATGAGAAAGATGCGCATGGGACTGCTGCTTGTTGCTCTCGTGGGCCTGGCCCTGCGTCTTTTCTTCATCGCGCAGTTCCCGACCGTCGCCGGCGACACGGCGCTCTACGACCAACTGGCCAGGAACTGGCTCGATCAGCACGTGTACGGCCTTTTCATCGACGGACACCTGACGCCGGTCGATGTTCGCATGCCCGGCTACCCCGCTTTTCTGGCCACCATCTATGCGCTCGTCGGGCGCACTGCGGTCATGTTCGCCCAGGCCGTGCTCGACATGGGGACGTGCGTGTTGACCGGCGAGCTCGCGGGGAAGCTCGCGCCGCCGATCTTGCGGCGTCGAGTGGCCACGGCTGGCTGGTGGCTCGCCGCAACCTGCCCATGGGTGGCCAACTACTCCGCGGTGCTGCTCACTGAGGTCCTGGCCACGTTTCTGATCGCTGCGGCACTTGTGCTGCTGCTCGGAGCGCTAGCCGGAAGGACGCGAGACTGGTTCTTCGCTGGCTTACTCGTTGGCCTGGGGACGCTCGTGCGGCCGGAAACGCCGCTCGTTCTCATCGCCGCGGCAGCGGTGCTCATTTTCCGATGGCGGCGGCCGTCGGAATGGTCACGGCTCGCTGCTGCCTGCGCTCTCCTGGCCGGAGGACTGCTGGTACCGCTCGCGCCCTGGGCCGCGCGCAACTGGCTCACACTCCACCGCGTGCAGTTCCTTGCGCCGCGTTACGTGCAGTTGCCCGACGAGTTCGTTCCGCGCGGTTTCTATGCTTGGACCAATACCTGGTTGGTCCGCTACCGTGACGTCAGCCTCGTTTCCTGGAAGCTCGAAGACAAACCCATCGCCATCGAAGACCTGCCGTCCAGCGCCTTCGACTCGGCCGAGGAGCGCGCGCGCGTGGCAGTCCTGCTCGGGCCATACAACGAGACGACAACCATGACGCCCGAGCTCGACCGCAAGTTCGGCGAGCTGGCGCGCGAGCGGGCAGCACGGCACCCCATGCGCACCTACCTGCTGATCCCGCTCGAGCGCGCGGCAACCATCTGGTTCACTCCGCGCGTCGAGCTCCTACCCTATTCCGGACACATCTGGCCGGTCGCCCGGCAGTGGAAGGAGAAACCGGTGAATATCTTGGTCACGATTGGTTTCACGCTCCTCAACTTCTTCTACGTCGGACTGGGGGTTGCCGGCGCCTGGCGCGCGGCCAGGCGCCCGAATCGAGCCAGTCCGTCCGCCCCCTGGGCGCTGGCCTTGCTGGTGGCGTTCCTTCTGGTACGCACCGCTTTCTTCACGCAGGTGGAAACGCCCGAGCCGCGCTACGTGCTCGAGTGTTTTCCCGCGCTTCTCGCCCTTGGTGCGCTGGCCTGCGCGCCCCAGGCTGCTTCCCTGACCGGCGTCGAGCGCGAATGAGCTAGCTTTCCTCGACAGGCTCGGGGTGGATGGTGACGCGGAAAATTTGCGGAAATCTTTCTTTCACACGGTCTTCGAGCGCCGCGGTGACGTCGTGCACCTCGGTGATGGGCAGGGTGCCGTCCATCGCGCAGTGGCACGAGACTAGAATCTTGTGCTCGACCCGGCGCACCCGTACCTCGTGGCAATCCACCAGCTCGGAATACTCCTCGCGAAGGCGGTTGATGTACTGCTCGACCGCGCGGGAGAGCTCCTTCATTTCGCCGGGCGCCTGGTCGGCGGCGGCGATGTGCGTGCCGAGTGGCTCGATGTGGATGTACACCTCCGCTCCGCCGCTGGCCCCATCCACTTTGTCGCCGGCCACGGAGGGTAGCCTCCGGATCTCCTCCTCGAGTTCGCTGGCGCGACGATGCGCGTCGCGCAAGCTGAGCTTTTCGTCCACCTCGAGGTGCAGCTCGATGAACAACCGCCCGTCGAGCTGGTGCGCTGAGAGCTCATGAACGGCCAACCCCTTGCGTTGCGCGGTGACGCGGATGGCTTCAAACAGGTGCTCGCCCGTACGCGCGCGTGGCTCCATGTGCACCATCACGTCCGCCGGCACGATCTCGCCGATGCGCCGTTCGACCGCATCGCTGATGGCGTGCACCTGCTCGAAGCTGGCGGTGCGCGGCACGCTGATGGTGACATCCACAAAATGACGATTCCCGGCGCGGCGCACGCGCACGCGCTCGGTCGAAAGCACGCCTTCGAGCTCGCTCACCGCCACCGCCACCCGCTGCTGCAGGCCCGCTGGGGCGGCATCGATCAGCGCATCGAGTGTGCGCTTGCCCAGCCGCGAACCCACCCAGATGATCACGGCCGCCACCGCAAGCGCAGCGATAGGGTCGGCGTAGCGCAGCCACTGCGCGCCGATGCGCTCGCCGAGCCACACCATGGCGATTCCGGCAATCACCACCAGCGTGCTCCACACGTCGGTCGAGAAATGCAGTGCGTCAGCCTCGAGCGCTTCGCTCATATACTTGCGCGCTACCCGCGTGAGCGCGCGGGAGCGCACAAAGTCTACTCCCAGTCCCAATCCCAGAATGGCGATGGCCGGGAGGCTTGGAGAGATGTGCACCTCGCGGAAGAACAGCCGCTGGAAAGCCTCCCAGATGATGTACCCGGCCGTCAGCAGCAGCAGGCCCGTCTCGACAAAAGCGGAGAAGCTTTCCACTTTGCCGTGGCCGTAAGGATGCGTTTCATCGGCGGGGAGGTCCGAGACGCGCACGGAGAGATAAGTGAGGATGGCAGCGATGAAGTCGAGTCCCGAATGCAGCGCTTCAGAGAGAACCCCCAGGCTCCCGGTGACCAGCGCCAGGAACACCTTTAGCGACACCAGCAGCACCGCCGAGCTGATCGACGCGAGGGCTGCCAGCTTCTTCTCGCGCACACTTTCAGCCGTGTCTAGCGATGGCATGGCCGCGGTCTGACCCCGCTCTGGCTCGGCCGGAGCAGCCTCTAGCCTAGCACGGCCGAAGCCGAAAACAGGCCGGCCCCGCATGCCCACCGAGGTAGGAAGCGCGGCGCGGACAACGGCTGCGCGCCGCTCGGATGGAGCTCGGAGGGATCTTGCGACCTCCCTGGCCATTCTATAGACTGTTCTCAGTTCCCGTCGGAGTCTGCTCCATGAAAGTGAATCGGGTGCGTGTCCTTCTCCTCCTGCTGGGAATGGCTGCGCTTGCGCCCCGTGTGTTCGGCCAGGTCGCAGCACCGCCGACCAGATCTGGAAAACGCTGTGGCAACCGGCCTTTGACCCCGCCAAGTCTGCCAGCCTGAAGGATCTCGCGCTCGTGCACGATCGCATCCGCATCACGCTCGCGGACGGCGCGATCCAGTTCACCCAACCCGCGAACGGGATCGTATTCGGCGCGACGTTCCGCGGTGACGGGCGCGTCGAGATGGAACCGCCCAATCCCATGGAGGCTCAGCAACTGCGTCTCTTCACGAAGCAGAACCGTCTGCGCTTTGAGTTCACCGAGGCCACGTTCAGTTTCACCGACGATACATTTGACCAGCTGGCCGCCAAGGTGCACTGGGCCCCTTCCGGAGCGACGGCCGACGATCTCCTTTTCTATCAGCCGCGCGAGTCCAAGGACCGTTCTCAGTCCTACAGCGATTACGTCGCCGTCGTGCTCGCCAATCCCGACCTGACCAGCCAGAAGCAAACCCTGGAGTTCCACTACGCCGGGAAGCGTGCGATTCGCAAAGTGGGCGACGGCAACTATTTTTGCGAGAGCTTCGGCTGGTACCCGGGACGGAGCAACCGCAACAAAGCCACAAACGTCCTTCCACTTCCTCTTGCCCTTTAAGCCGGAGAAGATTTCGCTGAATACTAACGAGGACATCCTGGCGGACATCAGGCAGTAGAGAAGGCCGAGCGACTAGCTAAGCTAGTTGAGCGGCGGAGGCGGCAGGAGCGGCAGCCGGCGCGGCTCACCGCGTGCGCCTCGGGCCTCCACTTCCTCGAACAGCAGCGAAGGTACGACCACCGTGCTGGGCACGCCGCCCGACGCCGAGCCGAACGCCCCCAGCGCTGTTCCCGCGTATCCCGCGGCCTGGTTTTGCAGGAAGGAAAACAGCGTCGGGTCGTTCCCGATTCCAGCAAGATTCCGCAGCGCGCGCAGGTTCAGCCCTATGAGACGCGTCCCGCGAATGAGCTCTTCACGGCTGTCGGCGACATGCACGCGATAGACGAGTAGGGGCAGGCGGTCGCCGCTGGCGGCTCCCGCGGCCATCCCACCGATCGTCTCCTGGAGGTCCTCCTGGTGGTGGATGCCGAGCACGGGATTGTCCATCCGCCGGACGACCAGGCACCATTGGCGGCCTTCTTCCCGGCACTTGTCGAAGAAGCTCTTGCGCAGCTCGGCCGGATTCTGCGTTGCACTGGAAACAAGAAAGAGGTTGCTCATTGCCGGGCGCGGGTCGCTGAGAAAAGCGGCGCGGCCGTGGCCGTTCGAGTGCTCGAAATCCGGTCCAGGACGACGCGACATCAGCAGGTTGTGCAGCGCCCCGTTTTCCACAAGCACGACGCGCTGGCCCTTGATGCCTTCCTCGTCTACCTCGTAATTGCCGACGAGCGGCTGGCTGTGGAACTCCGCGACCGTGGGATCGTCCACAAGGGTCACGCTTTGTGGCAGCACGCGCGTGCCGACGCGACCAGTCCATTCGCTGCGCCCGCCCATGCGCTCCATGAGCTGATCAAACATCGGCAGCATGGAGAGAGGTGGGCGAGCACCGCTCAATGACGGACCGAGCATCTGCGCGAGCAGGGAGCCCGCAGCGGGACCCTCGAACAGCACGGGCCCCACGTAATCCGGCGCCGGCGGCGCAGCCCGCAAGGCGATCAGCTCCTTGCCGAGCCGCTCCATCTCTTTGCGCACGGCATCGCTCGAGGGCAGGTCCGCCGGACGCCGCGCGTAGGTGGAGTAGAAATCGTGCAGCTGCATGCCGTCGCCCGACTGCGTTTCCACGCTAGCCTCGATCGCGGCGAGACTCCTGCTGACGCGGATCTCGGTGCCCTCCGTGTTCATTAGGTAGGTCGTGGCGTAAATCAGGTGATAGGTGATACGCGAGCTGTATAGCTCCGGATAAGCGCGCAACACGGCGGTCACCGCTTTCGCCTCTTCCTCCCAGTTGCGCGAGGTCCACTCGGGCCTCACCCGAGGCGTCACGAGCACAGTCGGCTTTTCTTCGGAGAAGTCGTCGATATCGGAAGGCCGAGCCAGGCTGCGCAGGAAGCCGCGCTTGCGCGAGAGCGCGTCCAGGGCTTCCTTATACGCCTGGTCGGTGGCCAGCCAGAGATCCTGGCGGAGCGAGTCGTAGTCACGATCAATCCCGACCTGGCCGGTTGAGCCGATGAAGCCGCGGAAGGACTCGTCGGTGACAAAGTTCGAGCTGTCGAGCTTGTAGCCGCCGACGCGCACGCCTACGCTCATGAAGCGGTTGCGCGAGGTGTTCGACGAAAGCAGCGCACCGAAGGACGCGCTGATCGCGCGCACGTCCAGGTCCAACAGGCGATACTCGATGAAGTAGGGCCGCTCGAGCCCTTGGATCTGCAAGCGGTCGCGCGAGCGCTTCAGCTCATCGCGCATGGCCTCGAGGGTGTGATCGGAATCGCCCGGCTGCACATTCCCCGCCTGCGCACCGGCCAAGCCCGGCCAAAGAGTGGCCAAGGCCATGGCCAGTATCCACGGCGGGCTCATGGTCGCCCGTGACCTCATTGGCGTGATCCTTTGCCTTCGGAATCGTGCGCCGGGGCCGGCAAGATGGGCGGCTTATCCGTCGAGGTCTCTTTCTTCTGCACTTCCATTTCAGAAATCAGGATCGCCGGGGAGACCGCGGACACGGGAATGGAGCCCGACTCCGCGCCACAGTAGCCATTGAACACTTCTGGGGTGTCTCCGGTGGCCAGAATCTTGGTCAGTGAAACCAGCGGCGTACCGACAATGTCCACACCGCGCACCAGCTCGTCGCCCCGCCCATCGGGATACACCCTGTAAACCACAAGCGGGAGAACCTGAAAGGCCTGCGGCTGGCCGCGACCCGTGAACGTGAAGCCGCCGGCGATATCATCAATCAGCAGACCGAAGGGCTTGCCCTGGCGCTTGATCTCTTCAATCAACATTTGCCGGAGTTGTGCGTCACCCACCTTGCGGTCGCTCTCGACGATCAGGTTGCCCTGGCGCGAGATCGGCGCATACCCCAGTTGGCGCCGCCCATGCCCGTTTGAATGGGCAAAGCCTACGAGCGGTGAACGAGACATCTCAAAATTGCGCAGGACTCCCCGGTCCACCAGCGTCACCCGCTGGGCCGGCACGCCCTCATCGTCGTACGGGTAGTACCCGAGCAAGACGGTGGAGCCCAACCGCCTCCGAGTGGGATCATCGTATACGGAGAGGAAAGCTGGCAGGATGGAGTCGCCCACCTTGCGCGCAAACGTCTGGCCCTCACTGATGTCTTTTTGCCGATGGCCTTCGGCGCGGTGCCCAAAGACCTCATGGAAGAAAACGGCAGCGGCGCGACCCGTCAGCAGCGCGGGGCCGGCATAGGGCTCGACGAGCGGCGCCTTCACCAGCGCCTCGAGCTCGCCCGTCATGGTCTTCACCTCAGCTAGAACGGTCCGGTCGTCGGGCGCCTCGTTCGGCTCCGTCCAGTCAAAATTGTAGTAGCGGTTGATGTCCATCCCGTCGGGCGCCTTACCCTGGATAAAGAGCTCCAGGCGATAGCGAGGCTGCCCAAACTGGAGACGCGTGCCCTCACTGGTGACCTGATACTGGTTCTGGGCGAGCACCGAGAAGGTGACGATGGAGTTCAGCACCACCGGCGAGCTGCGGAACGCCCCGGTGTATCGCCGCACCTTCTCTTCCCACGGCTGGCGGTCCAGCGTAAACGATGCGCGTGGAGCGTAGTAGGTGTGCGGCGCCTCGCGGGAAAAGTCCGGTGCCTGGCCCTCGGCGGTTTGGACTTTGACTTCCTTTCCCGTCTTGATCTTGATGAGGGCTTCTGCGGCGTTACGATATTGGCGGTCGGTCTCAAGCCAGATGTTCCTGCGCAGCACGGCCGCATCGTCGTCGATGGGTACCGGCGTGCCTGGGCTGCCGGAGAGAGAGCCCTGGCGGTCGCCAACCTTGCGTGAATTATCCAGATCGTAGCTGCCGACACGCACCTGCACTTCGAGCCAGCGCAAGCGGGTTCCCTGGCTGTTCAGCAAGGCACCGTTCGAGCCCATCACCTCGGCTCGCTGGCTGTCGGTCAGAGTGTAGCTGATGAAGTAAGCCGGCGGATCGGCCTTGCCGAGCACAGGCATCGTGCGGGCCAGTTCCTGGTCCATGGCGGCCAAGATGGGCGACGGCGGCTCGGACGATTTGTGTGCTTGTTGTGGAGCGGAAAGGGTGCTTCTGGCCAGCCCGAGAATGGCTACAACCAGCAAGGCCGCTTTGCGTTTCCGATGCACGTTCGCCCCCACCCCACGAAACTTCTGACGCCTGAGATCCAGTCGGAGTTTCATAGCCAGAGCAAACAAGCAGTTTACGCCAGATTCCCCTCCATCACCAACACCACCTTTGATAGGAGGGATAGGATGCGTCACGGCCTCCTCAAGTTTCTTGCCACTCCAGATTTCCGATATGCAATTTCCAACCGGGCGAACGTATCCGACGCGGTGGGCAAAGGAATCACCGCGGTTCAGTGGACTGCTTAGTTTGTCGGCTTGGACTTTCGCAGATCCGCGCTCAGCAGGTCCACCTGTTCAAAGGGGATTTCGACGTACCGAGCGTTCTGGAACTCCTTGCGAAGAGCTTCGCGGAACTGCTGGACGTTCCCCACGAGCACCAAGTCGAGGTTTTCGGCGTCGAAATAGCGCTTGGCCATGGCCATGACTTGCGCGGTGCCAACACTCCCCACGCGCTGCTGGTAGGTCTCGTTGTAGTCCGCCGGCAGGTCATACTGGGCGACATTGAGAATGCGACCGGCCACCTGCTCGGCCGTCTCCGACAGCACCGGAAACACGCCGACCAGATAATCGCGCGCAAAATCGAGCTCCGCCTGGCTAAGCTCCCCGCTGGCCATCTGCCGGATCAAGTTCACCACGAGCTTCGTTGCCTCGACGGTCGCTTCGCTGCGCGTGAACACAGAGGCCTCGAAATTTCCCGCCAGCCGGTGGCTCGAAAACGAAGAGTACGCGCCATAGGTCAGGCCCTTCTTCTGGCGCACCTCGGTATTGAGCCGGCTATTGGGCCCACCGCCGAAGATGCGGTTCGTCACATGGAGGGGGATGAAATCCGGATGATTCCGCCGGATGCCCAGGCGGCCCACGCGAATCTGCGTTTGCACTGCATCGGGTTTGTCGACGAGATAGATGTATAGGCCCTGCGGACTCGAGGGAGCGGGGATCTGCCGAGAGGCCACTTCTCTTCTTGGCCAGGCGCCGAGGTATTTCTCGGCGGCGGCGAAAGCTGCTTCGAGCGTGATATCGCCGGCGAAGGCGAGCAGCGCCTGATCGGGGACGTAGTAACTGTCGCGGAAACGCACGAGGTCGTCGCGGGCGAGCCGGCTTACCGAGTCCGGTGTGCCCTCTTGGGGCATGCCGTAGGGATGCTGCGCATAGACCAGGCGCTCGAAAATTGCCGAAGCCAGGTAGTTAGGGTCGGTGTAATTCACTCGAAGATTGGAGAGGAGTTGCTCGCGCCGCCTCTCGAGCTCTTCCTCCTGGAAAGCAGCGTGAAGAGCCACGTCGGAGAGAACGTCCATCGCCAAGGGGAGGTCCTTTTTCACCACCGACACGGTGAGGTACGTGCCGTCCCTGTCGACGTTGGCGGCCAGCGAACCGCCGACAAAATCAATGGCCTCGGCAATCTGCTGCGCGGTGCGCTTCCCCGTGCCTTGGGTCAGCAGGTTGGCCGTCATGGCCGCGACGCCCGGCTTTCCGGATGGGTCGTGCACGGTGCCGGCGGCATTCAGGACGAGCCGCACGGTCACGGCGGGCTCCCCGCTCGACGACACAACGAAGACGCGCAGACCGTTGGCTAGGGTTTTCGTGGCCGCTTTGGGAAAATGAAATGGTTTGCTCGGCAGGTTGGCAGGCATGTCCGGAACGAGCTTCACGCTTGGCGGCATCTTCCGCTCTGGCGCGGACTTTTCTTCCTGCCCCCGGGCCGCGCCAACGGCCCCACCCAAACCCACGAACGCCCCCATGGCGAGAACGGCGATTCCTTTTGACTTCATCCGTAGCTCCTGCTTCCCGCGGGACCGCCAAAGGCACCCTGGGCCCACGTCATTGCTTCGCGGCTGGAGGGGGCTCGACCACAAGCACAGTGCGGTGCGCGGGCATGAAGTACTCCCGGGCTGCGCGCTCGATGTCCGCTGCCGCCACTTTCAGGAAACGACCGAGATCGGTGTTGACGAGATTCGCGTCTTTGCCGAGGACGGCATATTGGGCGATGGCATCCGCTTTCTGTTGGACCGTCTGCCGGCCCAGAATGAATGTGGCAAGCACCTGATTCTTAGCTTTTTCGAGCTCCCGGGGGTCCACCGGCTGCTTCTTCATCTGCTCGAGCACCGCATCAATGGCCCTCTCGCCTTCCGCCGGGGTCTTGCCCTGGTTCAGGATGGCGAAGGCCCAAAAAAGATTTGGGTCCTCGGTGAAATTCCCAAAGCCCTCCGCATCGGTGGCGATGCGGAGCTCGTACACAAGCTTGCGGTAGAGCCGACTGCTCTCCCCCTGCGAAAGAATGTTGGACGCCAGATTGAGCGGGTAGGAGTCCGGCGTGAACAGGGCCGGCATCCGGTAGCCTTCAATCACAGCGGGCAGGGGCGTGTCCGGATAGGTCTTGGTCAGTCGCCGCTCGGCTGTCTGCGGCGGCTCCTTCACTGTCACGCGCGGGATCGGCTGCGCCGGACGCGGGATGCCGCCGAAATACTTCTCCGCCCAGCGCACCGCTTCCGCTTCGCTCGCGTCCCCCACGATCACCAGGGTGGCGTTGTCAGGCCGGTAGTAGGTGTGAAAGAACTCGCGCACGTCCTCCACACTCGCTTTGTTCAGGTCCTCCATACTGCCGATCGTCGTGTGCTTGTAGGGGTGCACGGTAAAAGCCGCAGCATAGAGGTCTTCCACGACACGGCCGTAGGGGCGGTTATCCACCCGCACTCGCCGCTCTTCTTTCACGACTTCGCGCTCGGACTTGAAGTTCGCCTCGTCCACGTTGAGGCTGCCCATGCGATCGGCTTCGAGCCACAGCATGCGCTCGAGGTAGTTGCTAGGAAACGTTTCCCAGAACACCGTGACATCGTCGTTCGTGTAGGCGTTGTCGAAGCCGCCCACTGCCTCGACCAAGCGGGAGTGCTGTTCCGGCGCCACGTGCGCCGAGCCCTTGAACATCAGGTGCTCGAACAAGTGCGCGAAGCCGGTGCGCCCGGGCCGCTCGTCCTTCGATCCGACGTGGTACCACACCTGAAGGTTGGTCACCGGCGCGGCATGCTCCTCGACCAGCAGGATGCGCAGGCCGTTGGGTAGCACGTGGCTCCTGATTTGGAGTTCGGGCGGACGAATCGCGGGTGTCGCTGGCGCCGTCTGGGCCGCAGCCAGCGGTGCGAGCGCCAGCCAGAGAAGCGCACACCTCGCCTTCCTATTTCTCATCGCGGAACCCCCAGCCCCAAGAGTTCAGAAGCCCTCTATCCTAGACACCGGCTTCGAGGGCGTCAACCACGAGCGCGGACTTGCGGACTCGGCAGCTCACCTCTTGTCGCCCGCTCCGGACGGAGTGGCCAAGCTAGCAAATGGCTTCAGGAAGCTTGCAAACTCCATGGGAAAGATGAATTTTGTGGCCGGCCCAGCGCCGAGGGTCTTCAGCGCCTCGAGATACTGCAAGGCCATGGTATTGCCATCCACGCTCTTCGCCACCGAAAAGATCTTGTCCAGGGCCAGGGCATAGCCCTCCGCACGAAGAATTGCCGACTGCCTGTCCCCCTCAGCCTTCAGGATCGCGGCCTGCTTCTCGCCGTCGGCAACGGTGATTTTTGCCTGTCGGTCGCCTTCGGCCGAGGTGACCATAGCGCGACGGCTGCGCTCCGCGCTCATCTGCTTGGTCATAGCATCCTGGACGTCTTTGGGCGGCTCGATTTCCCGGATCTCGACGGAGGTCACCTTACCGCCCCACCGCGAAGTGACTTCGTCGAGCTTCCCGCGAAGAACGTTGTTGATGTCTTCCCGCTTGGCGAGAACGTCGTCAAGCGAGATATCACCGACGACGCTGCGCAAGGTGGTGGTGGCGATTCCCTGCGTGGCGCCGGCGAAATCCTGCACCTGCACAACGCTATCGACCGGATGGGTCACCTTCCAATAGACGAGGAAATCGATGGAGATCGCCGCATTGTCCTTCGTGATGCAGGTCTGGCGAGGCACCTCGAGGTATTGCTCCCGCAGATCCACCCACACGGGCTGGTCCACGATCGGGATCAGAAGCGTCAGCCCGGGCCCGCGGGCACCGATGCACCGGCCCAGGCGAAAGACCACCAGCCGTTCGTACTCCTTGGCAATCTTGATCATGGTGCGAAGAAATACCAAGACGATCACTAGCATCACCAGAACGACAAGAGCTGTCATCCAGGCCCCTGCGTTGGCTTCCATCTCGGCCTCCTGCTCAAGAAAACTTTCGCACTCGGAGTGTGAGCCCTTGGACTTCGAGCACTTGGACCTTCTCGCCGCGTGCCACGGGCGCGTCCGCTTCCGCGTTCCAGTCTTCGCCAGCAACCAGCACGACGCCGCGGGGTGCCAGTTCAGTCTTGGCGGTTCCGAAGCTGCCGACCAGCCGATCGACTCCCACCAACACGGGGCCGCGACGGGCTTCGAGAACCAGCCGGATCACCAGGGTCAGAACCAGCGCCCAGGCCAGCGCCGTTCCGCCAACCAGCCAGCCGGACACTCGATAACCCGGCACTCGCGGAAAAAGAAACAGCGAGCCGACCAGGAACGAGACCAGACCGATGAGCGAGAGCACTCCGTGGGTCGTAATCTTCAGCTCCAGCACAAGCAGGATCATCCCCAGCACCAGGAGCGCAACGCCGACCAGTTGTACAGGCAACATCGCCAGGCCCGCCAGGCCGAGCAACGCCGCCACCACTCCGAGCGTGCCGGTGACCAACCCGTGTGGCGCGAAGACTTCTAGCACGATGGCCAACACGCCGAGAACAAACAGTAGATAGGCCAGATTGGGATTCGCCAGGGTGTCGAGTGCCCGCTCGCGCCAGTCCATCTCGAGTGGCACGATTCGCGCACCCGACACGTGTAGCACCACGTCGCCGCCGACCGTATGGATGGTGCGCCCGTCAAGGTGAGCCAGAAGGTCTTCGAGATTACTCGCGGCCAGATCCACCACGTTCAGCTGCAAGGCCTCAGACTGGGGCAGCGAAGCGCTCTCGCGGACCGCCTTCTCCGCCCAATTCTCATTGCGGTGGTGCGCGGCAGCGAGCGAGCGGGCATAGGCCACCGCGTCATTCACCACCTTTTCAGAAACCGTCCCGCTCGAGACCCCCATCGGATGAGCCGCCCCGATATTGGTTCCGGGAGCCATCGCGGCCACGTCTGCGGCAAGAACGATCAGGCAGCCCGCCGAAGCAGCCCGTGCGCCGCGGGGGGCCACGAAGAGCACCACCGGCACGCGCGCGTTCATCTCGCGCTGGATGATCTGCCGCATGGAAGAATCGAGCCCGCCTGGAGTATCTAGGCGAAGGATTACGGCCGCGGCGCCTCGCGCTTCGGCTTCGTGGATGCCACGCGCAATATAGCTGGCACTGATCGGGCCAATCGTGCCAGCGTACGTCAGGACCACCACCTCGGCGGCCTCCGCCGACGCCACCGCGCAGAACCATCCTAGCAGTGCATTTCGCAAGCAGGCCAGGAGGCGCACGTTCACAGGTGCTGACCGTTGTGGCATTATATCCGCACACTGCGGCGGCGCAAGCGCCAACCGCGCATCAGAGAGCAGGCGTGTGCAGGGGGGAACATGAAGAACCGCCGGCCCCGGGCCGTTTGGTTGGCCCTCTGGCTCGCCTTCCTGCTTGTTCCATACGCCCGGCTCGCTGGGCAGCTCCCACCATCGAAGGCAGCGCCGCGGGTGGGCCAGAAGGCGCCCGACTTCACACTGCCCGACTCGAACGGCAAGCCCGTTAAGCTTTCCGAGTTGCTTGCTTCAAGCGAGTGGCACCAGGGTGCCGTCGCCGCGCCGAGCCGGGCGCCGTGGGTTCTGCTGATTTTCTACCGCGGCTACTGGTGACCCTACTGCAACTCCGAGTTGCGGAGCTTCCAGACGAACCTCGATCAGTTCACTGCGCGCGGCGTGCGCTTGGTAGCCATCAGCGTCGATCCGCCTGACGTGACCCGCGCACATGGCCAGAAGGTCGGCTACACGTACACCTTGTTGTCGGATCCGAAGGCGGAAGTGATTCGCCGTTACGACGTGCTGCACCCGGGGGCCGGCATTGGAGGCTCGGAGATCGCCCGGCCCGCCGAATTCCTGCTCGACCCGAGCGGAACGGTGCGCTGGGTACACCTAACCGAAAGCTACAAAGTGCGCGTGATGGGAGAAGAAGTTCTGAAGGTCCTGGACAACCTAGGAGTAGGCCCGACAGGCACGAAGAAGTAAGTGGACCCGCGGGCGGTTCAGGGCTGCGCGGCGTGCGCACTGAGCCGAATCATCAGGGCGGTCATATCATCCTGCTGGGGATGCCCGCCGGTGAAGCCGTCCACCGCGGCAAAAAGGCGGCCGAGCAGCATTTCGGCGGAATGGCCTTGGGTTTGCTCGCAGACGTCGATCAGCCGCTCCATGCCGAAGTCCTCGTTGTTCGCGTTCAGCGCATCCGTGAGGCCATCGGTGACGAACAAGACGGATTCGCCGGGGCCGAGCAGAACCGAGCTGAGGTCATAACGCGCGTCGTCGAATAGGCCCGCCGGCAGCCCGCCCGATCGGAGCTCCCGGCAGCCCCGCGGAGAGATGTGCAGCGGGCCGGGCAGGCCAGCGTTCGCGTAGCGCAGCACGCGCGTCGCGGAGTCGTACACCGCATATTGGACCGCGCAGTAGCGCTTCGGCATGGTGCGCATGCGCAGCCGCTGATTGAACAACTCCAGCACGTCGCTGGGCAGAGCTCCGGTCTTGTTGATCCCGCGGAGCGTGCCCACCGCCAGGGCCGCGTAGAAGGCTGCCGGCAGGCCCTTGCCGACAACGTCGCCCAGGTAAAGACCCAGCGTGTCATCGGAGAGCAGAAAATAATCGAGGAAATCCCCTCCCACCCCGAGGACAGGGTGGAACTGGCTGACCACTTCGAAGGAAGGGATGCGCAGCGGCTCGGCCGGCAGCATCGCGCGCTGCAGGACGCGCGCTTCCTCGAGTTCCGATTCTCGGACCTGCTCCATTGAAAGCGGGTCCCTGCAGGTGGCGAGCTGGGTCATTGAAATTCCCGCAGCCGCTCGTGTCTTGCGGATACAGGCTACAGGTCGAGTATAACAAACGCTCGCGGCTACCAGGTTTGGCCCGGGCGAGCGTTGTACCGAAGGTGCACGGTCTCGCGGACGGCTCGGCGCGCTCATTTGCGCCTGCCTTGCCAGCAAGCCTCCTTCGAAGCGCCAATGGCCCAAGCAGCCGGCCCGGGCGAGCTCACAGCGAGCGGCACTCTGAGCCTGCCGCGCGCGGGCCGATCGAGCAAGCCCTTCAACCGGACTGGCCCCCAGGCAGCTGAAGGCGGAAAGAGTGCAGGCCGTCCTCAAGTTCAGGCAATGATATACTTGGCGACCGAATAAGTTGCGAGCACCCTTCCTGCGCTCCGATTAATTAGCCGAGTTATAAAAATCTGCGTGGAGGGTGTTCTCATGGCGCGAACATCGATCGCAAGGAATCACTCCTTGTACGGCGTTCACCCCAGCGTCGCGATGGTGCAGAAATGGGTGGCCGAGCTGAAGGAAAAGACGGGCCGGTCGCTCGAGGAATGGATCGCGCTGGTGAAAAAAAAGGACCAAAGGATGAAAAATCGCGGCGCGGGTGGCTGAAGACCAAGCACAAGCTGGGAACGAACAGCGCCTGGTGGATTGCGGAACGCGCGGAGGGCAAAGGCGGAGAGGAAGACACGCCCGAAGCGTATCTGGAGGCGGCGGTCCATTATGTCGAAGAGCAGTACGCGGGACCGAAGGAAAAGCTGCGTCCGATTTACGATGAATTGTTAAAACTGGGCAAGTCGCTCGGTGAAGACGTGAAGGCGTGTCCGTGCAAGACGATTGTGCCCCTGTATCGCGAGCATGTGTTTGCGCAAATCAAACCGACCACCAATTCGCGGATCGATCTGGGCCTAGCGCTGACGCATTACAAAGGGAAGCTACCGAAACGCATCGTCGAGACAGGCGGGCTGGCAAAGAAAGACCGCATCACGCACCGCATCGAATTGACTTCCACGGCGGAAATCGACGGTGAAGTCAAGAAGTGGTTGAGGACGGCGTACGATCTCGATGCTTGATGTAACTGGCAGGAGATTCAGTCCAACGTTGCTGGTGCGCCTCTTTTCGCACTACACCCCAAGACCCAGATGAATATGGGCAGTGCAACGACCAGGGCTTCCGGCGCTCCAAAACGGTTCATGCATTAATGGGAGACCTGAGAAGTTGCAGGACCCAGGCCGAGCGCGCCAAGAAGAAAGGCAAGCTTCGGAAGGGCAAGCCAAAGAGGTTGGGTTCTCGCCCCGGGGGCGGCGACGAGCCTGACTGTCGCCCGAGCTCGAAACCGGCCGAAGCGAGCGGCTATGATAAAATGTTCACCGGATGCATCCCTCGATCAAGCATCTCATCGAACTGCAGAGTATGGATTTGCGTTTGAACGAGCTCCGTGCCCTCGTGGCCAGCTTCCCCAAGCGCCTGGCGGAGAGCGATGCGCGCGTCGAAGCCGCCCGCAAGCGGCTCGCCGCGGCCAAGGAGGCGCTCACCACCAGCCTCAAGGACCGCAAGAAGTACGAGATGGATGTCGAGCAGTGGAAAGAAAAGGCCCGCAAATACAAGGACCAGATCTACGAAGTGAAGACCAACGAGGCCTACAAGGCGCTCCAGCACGAAATCCAGGCTGCAGAGGCGGACATTTCCAAAGCCGAAGACCTTCTGCTCGAGCGCATGTTGGCTGGTGAAGAAAATGAACGCCAGGTGAAGGTGGCCGAACGGGAACTGGCAGAAGTCGGAGCGGCAGCGCAAGCCCAGCGCGAGAAGCTCGAAGCCGAGCAGGCTGCTGCGCAGAGGGAGCTCCAGAGTGACACGACCGAACGCGAACGGGCCGTGGCGGCCATCCCCGAAGACCTGCTTGACCACTACCAGCGCATCGCCCGACGGCACGGAGGGATGGCCCTGGCCGAGGTCCGCGACGAAACCTGCACGCTTTGCCGCGTCCGCGTGCGCCCGCACGTCTATCAAGAGCTGCGCCGCGAGGGCTCGCAGGAGATTTTCCACTGCGAGTCGTGCACGCGCATCCTTTATTACTCCGAGCAGGCGGTGGCGCAGGCCAGTGAAAGCTAGCCGCCACCCGCGCCCCGCTCGCCTGTTCGCCGAGGCCGTACACGCGGCTCACCCGCCGCGAGACGCCTACATCGCTTCGATTGACGGCGCTGCGCGCGGCAACCCAGGGCCTGCATCCTACGCCGTCGTGGTCTGCCATCCCGACGGCCGGCCGCGCGACACGCTGAGCCGCTACGTCGGCCGCGCGACCAATAATGTTGCGGAGTATTACGCGCTGATCGCTGCACTCGATTACGCCCTGGCCCACGGCATCACGAAGCTGCGCGTGCGCAGCGACTCCGAGTTGTTGGTCCGCCAGATCGAGGGCCGCTACAAAGTGAAGAGCGCGGACTTGCGTCCGCTCCATGAACACGCACGAAAACTGGCCGCGGGGCTCGAATACTTTTCGGTGGAACACGTCCCGCGCGAGCAGAACCGCAAGGCCGATGCACTGGCCAACGCCGCCCTCGACGAAAGCTCCGGGACAGACCGCTCTTTCTCGGGAAAGCCTCTCAAGGGGGAAGATCTTCGGGAGGAGCAGAAGGCGAGCCGCGGATCGCCCGGGGCGTCGTCGAAGCCGCGTCACATCCGCGCGCGCTATGCGCAGGGCGCTCTCTACCCCGCCGAGCCACTCGAGCTCCCCGAAGGCGCCGAAGTCGAAATCGACATTCGCCCGGCCCGCCAGCACTGACTTCTGCCGGCACGGTTACGCTCCAGATTCCGTGTCCCCACCCGAAGGCATTCAATCGGGGCGCGCTCCGGTCAGGACGCGGCCTCGAGTGAAGACTATTTCAGGAAATAGGTGCGGTAGAGGGTGTCGCGTTGGGCCGGGATGTAGCCGGCGTCGAAGATGATGCGCCGCAGCTCGGCTTCGTCAGTGCGGTTGCGCACGCCCGCAGCATAGACAACGTTTTCCTCGATCAGAATGCTTCCCACATCGTCCGCGCCAAATTGGAGGCCCACCTGACAGACCTTGATGCCCGGCGTGAGCCAGCTCGATTGGATATGGTCAATGTTGTCTAGGTAGAGCCGACTGAGAGCCAGTGTCTTCAGATAGTCCACTGCGGTTGTCTCCGGCACTTTTTTGCCGAGGGCAGTGTTCTCCGGGGCAAACATCCAAGGGATAAATGCAGTGAAGCCGCCGGTATCCTCCTGAATCCGGCGAATGCGCTCGAAGTGGTTCACGCGGTGGTGGTACTGTTCGCCACAGCCAAACATCATTGTCGCCGTCGTGCGTAGGCCGAGCGCATGGGCGGTGCGGTGCATATCTTCCCATTCCTCGGAGGTGCACTTGAGGCGCGAGATGCGTGCGCGAACTTCGTCGTCGAGAATTTCCGCACCGCCACCGGGGATGGAGTCGAGCCCTGCATCCCTGAGCCGCGCGATCGTGTCGCGCACGGTCAGGCCCGAAACCTCGGCGATCGAGAGAATTTCGGGCGCGGAGAAGCAGTGCAGGTGCACCTGCGGGAAACGCAGCTTGATCGAGCGCAGCAGGTTCTCGAAATACTCGACACGCAAGTCCGGATGGAGACCGCCCTGCATCAAGATGCCGGTGCCGCCGAGTGCGAGCATCTCTTCGATCTTCTGAAAAATGATCTCGAAGGAGAGCAGGTAGCCCTCCTTCGATCCCAGCGGCCGATAGAACGCGCAGAACGAGCAGTACTCCGTGCAAAAATTGGTGTAATTGATGTTGCGGTCAATCTGGTAGGTGACCACGCGCGGGTTGTTCTTCTCCTTGCGCACCTGGTTCGCGGCCATGCCCATGCCGACCAGATCGTCGGAGCGGAACATCTCGAGCGCTTCTTGTTGCTTGAGGCCCATCGCGAAGCGATCACCTGCTGGCATGCGCGCCGGTCACGCGAGCCAGCTCCAGCGGCCGGGCGCGCGGAATCAGCCCGGCTTCGGCGCACAAACGAAAATACCATTCTAGCCCGGCGCGGTTCTCGTCATCCAAAGAAAAATCGATGTTCTCGCGCAGGTAGCGCTCGAGCGCCGGCGCCGGCAGGTCAAGCTTGAGCGCGGCGCCTTCGGCAATCTCTGGAATGCGCGCCAGGCCGTACTCCTTCGAGGCCAGGAAATCGGCCACCACCTCCGGAGTGACCGCTTCGCGGCGCGCCACCCAGATGGCCAGCACGCACGGTCGGCCAGTCATCTCGCGCCACTGATGGGCGACGTCATAAAGGAAGAGGGTGTCAACGCCCGGTACCGGCTGTTCGCTCGGATCGCCCGTGCAGCAAAGCTCGCCACTCGGCTGCCGGCCGGCAAGCGTCTCGGCCTTGATGGCGATCCGCAAGGCCGGGTCGCCGATAACCAGCGCCGCATCGGCCTGGGCCAACATGGTCGCCGGTTCGGGTTCCATCTCGATGAACTCCGGTTGGATGCCCCAGCGGCCGGCGCAGAGCAGCCGCACCAGTGCGGCCGAGCTGCGCGAGCTGCGGTCGAGTGCCAGGCGCCGAGCCTGCTCGATCGGCCTCTTGGCAAGCACCAGGATGCTGCGCACCTCGCCCTTTGCCGCCACCGCCATTCCGGGCAGCGCTAGGACGCCCTCCATGCGCTGATATTCGATGGCCGGGATGATGGCCACATCGGCCTCGGAGTTGCGTAGCGCTTGGGCGCACAACGACGGCACAGTGAACGACAGATCGTAGTGCCCGCGCAGCGGACCGTCGGTAAAACCCCAGACGAGCGGGGCCGTGTTCAAGTACTCGACAATGGAGATACGCAGCCTAGCCAAACCCTGCCCCCCTGCGGAAACCTCAAACTATAGCACACCCCAGGGAGCCCGCTTGGGGCGCTCCCGCCACCCATCGTGGACTCCTGGTTTCGAGTAACGTGCATGCGGTGCGATGTGCGAAAGCCCGGCCGCTGCTCGGGCGCCGGCGCTTCCTCACACTTCCTTCGCTTGGTCTCCGCGCCGCGGGCGAGGTTCACCAAGCAGCCCGCAGGGGCGAAACTTGACAGAGTTGTTAAGATCCGCATAGGGACAGCCGCAACGATCGAACCCGCCGGCGCAACCGTGGGCGTACCGAGAAACCGGACGCACCGTGTGGATGCAAAGGAAAACAAGAGACTCTACACGCTCATTGGGCAGCGCAGCGCGATCATCGCCGACCTCCCCGTGGGGTTGGTTCCGCGCCGGGGGTTGTGGTCGCGGAGGACACGCAGTATTCTGGTTTGCTGATGAGCGCGCGGCTACGGATGGAGTTTGGCCCCGAGGTTTTCGGCGCGTCGGATAGCCTAACCCAGCCCAGGCCCTGGGCGCCGAACCAATCGACCCAGTAGGGCGGCGAAGCCCGCGAGACAACCACGGCCAACAAATGTGCTTCCCTCTTGGAGAGGCTGGGTGAGCAGAAACCCGGAAAGCAACTCGTGAGGGTATTGTTTTGAGGTAGCCGAAAGGACACAGTGCGTGACCCGGCTGCCGATTAGTGCGTGACCCGGCTGCCGATTTAGGATTACATAGAAACCATGGGACGCTCACTTGTCATCGTTGAATCGCCCGCGAAGGCGAAGACGATCAACAAATACCTAGGCCGCGACTACGCCGTCAAAGCCTCGCTCGGCCACGTCAAGGATCTACCGAAGAAGGAACTCGGCATCGACGTGGACAACGGATTTGAGCCCACCTACGAGGTCATCCCCGGGAAGACCAAGGTGGTCACCGAGCTGAAGAAGGCGGCCAAGGAGGCCGAAGCCGTTTACCTGGCCGCCGACCCGGACCGCGAGGGCGAGGCCATCTGCGCCCATCTGGCCGAAGTGCTTGGCCGTACGAAAGCCCAGAAGAAAAAAATCTTCCGCGTGCTCTTCAACGAAATCACGCCCAAAGCGATCCGGGCTGCCTTCGAGCACCCCGGGAAGATCGATGCGCGCCTGGTGGATGCGCAACAGGCGCGGCGGGTGCTCGACCGCCTGGTGGGCTACAAGATCTCGCCGCTGCTCTGGGACAAGGTGCGCCGCGGGCTTTCTGCCGGCCGCGTGCAGACCGTCGCACTGCGGCTGATCGTCGAGCGCGAGCGCGAGATCCGCGCGTTCGTTCCCAAGGAATACTGGACGATTCACGCGTCGCTCGAGGCGGGTGAGCCGCCTATCTTCGAAGCCAAGCTCGTCAAGTTCCAGGGCCAAGACATCGAAATCCCAACCGAGGCCGAGGCCCAGGGCATCGTTGCCGCTATCGAGCGCGCCCCCTGGCAGGTCTCGAGCGTTACGCAGAAGGAAAAACGCCGCTACGCCCCGCCGCCCTTCACCACCTCCAAGCTCCAACAGGCCGCCTACAACCGCCTGCACTACACCGCCAAGCGCACGATGATGCTGGCCCAGCGGCTCTATGAGGGCGTCGAACTGGGTGAGGAAGGTGCGGTCGGGCTCATCACCTACATGCGCACCGACTCGGTGCGCGTCTCGAACGACGCGCTCGGCCAGGTGCGCGGGTGGATCGATACGAGTTACGGAGCGAACTACCTGCCCGAGAAACCAAACTTCTACAAGTCGAAGAAGGACGCACAGGAAGCCCACGAAGCCATCCGCCCCACCGACATCTCCCGTTCGCCCGACGATGTCCGCAAGTACCTCGACGATGACCTGTTCAAGCTTTACCAGCTCATCTGGCAGCGCTTTGTGGCTTCACAGATGGTGCCGGCAGTTTTCGACCAGACCGCGATCGACATCTCCGTCGGCGACTACCTGTTCCGCGCCACCGGGTCAGTGCTCAAATTCGAAGGCTACCTGGCCGTGTACCAGGCCGCGAAGGAAGACGAGGAAAGGGATGAGGACACGGAAGCGGAAGGCCTCACGCTGCCCCGCGTGGCCGAAGGTGAAACGCTGCGCCTCGAGAAACTCCGTCCCGAGCAGCATTTCACTGAGCCGCCACCGCGTTACACGGAAGCTACGCTGGTGAAGGAGCTGGAGGAGAAGGGAATCGGCCGGCCTTCCACCTACGCTACGATTATTTCCACGATTGTCGAGCGCGAATACGTCAGCAAAGACCAGGGCCGGTTCACGCCCGCCATGCTCGGCGAAAAGGTCAGCGATTTGCTCGTAAAGAGCTTCGAGGACGTCTTCGATGTCAGCTTCACCGCGCGCATGGAGGAGGAACTCGACGAGATCGAGGAAGGCAAGCTGCCCTGGAAGAAATCGGTCAAGGGATTCTACGAGCGCTTTGAGCTCGACCTCGAGAAGGCCCAAGGGGAGATGGAGTCCTACAAGGCCGGCATTTCCACGGGGGAGAAGTGTGAGAAGTGCGGCCAAGGCGAACTCCTCGAGCGCATCAGCCGCCACGGCTTCTTCCTCGGCTGCTCGCGCTACCCGGAGTGTGATTACACTCGCGACCTTTCGCCCGAAGCCGGCGGCGAAGAAGTCGAAAGCGAGACAGC
>DATFXF010000197.1:0-3179 GCA_035258565.1 Candidatus Acidiferrales bacterium | reverse complement strand
CCACAGAGATACCTCGACTAATCCAAGGCCCAAGACCAGCGCCCCAAAGAAATACCGCGCGCCGGCCTCGCCGATCACCGCAGGCAACAAGCTGACCGGGACGAGCGCAATCGCAGTGAACAGGATTTGTGCGAACGTGGCTTTGCCGCTCCGGTCTACGACCGGCAGCATCCGAATCCCCGCGCGGGCGTAGTCTTCGCGATACATCCAGGCAATCGCCAGAAAGTGCGGGAATTGCCACAAGAACATTACCGCGTAGAGAATCCAGGCCTCGCGCGAGAGTGTGCCGCGCGCCGCCGCCCAGCCAATCAAAGGAGGAACGGCGCCAGGAAATGCGCCCACGAGCGTAGCCAGTGTGGTGCGCCTCTTGAGTGGCGTGTACGCGCCCAGGTAGCTCACGCACGTTCCCAGGGCCAGTAGGCTGGGCAGCGCGCTCACGGCGAGGAAAAGATAAATTGTGCCTGCGGTGACCAGGCCGACGCCGAACCAGAGTGCTTCGGCAGGCTGAAGCTGTCCACTGGGGAGCGGCCGCGAAGCAGTGCGACGCATGCAGGCGTCGGAGGCGCGCTCGAAGTAATGGTTCAAAGCGGAGGTGCCCCCAGCAATCAAGCTTGTGCCGAAGACCGTGTAAGCCATCCGCAAGGTATCTACCGGTACGCGCGAGCCGAGGTAGAAGCCGGCCAGCGTGGTGATCACCACGAGCAAGGACACATCCGGCTTGGTCAACGCAAGATAAGCCGCCGGCCTAGCAAGCCCGGGCACGGCGGCTGCGCGAAGCGTGCTCAATCTCGCCTCACGATGTGGCCCGCACAGGAGGTGATCGGAACACCCCTTGCCGCTCGGCACCCAGGATCCGATAGCACACGAGCAGCACACCAATCGCAGCGGCCAGAACGACCGCCCCGGTCACCGTGTGGACGACGGTCAACCAAACTGTGACGGCGATTGGCTGTGGGAATTCCCGCGCCAATGCCCGCGACCACCAGGCGGCGCCTCCGAAAAGCAGTTGAGCGCCCAGCAGCACCTGAAGCAGCAGGCTGCCGCGTCGCAACACGGGAACCATCGGGTAACGACGGCCGAGCGCTCTGGCCAACCAGAAGACCAGCACCACCACGACCGACGCGCCAACCAGGTGCGGCGCGATCCCGAACCCCCGGTGGCGAAAGACCGCACCGAGGATCAACTGTAGGAAGATCGCGGCAACACTCCACCGGGCCAGCGTGCAGATGCGCGGCGTCCCAGAGTCCTCCAAGCGCGGCAGATCTTGCTGCCACCACGCGCTCGTGAACAGGGCCAGGCTGCTCACGGTTCCGAAGAAAATCTGCGCCAAGGTGGCGTGGGCCACCGAAATCGCTACCGGGAGATAGAACCGGACGGTCAGTCCGCCCAGCACACCCTGGGCGACCACTGCTCCCAGGGCCAGGAGTCCCAGGCGCTTAACCCCAGGGCGCGGCTCGCACCGCCAGAGCCACAGGGCCAGAAGGATCGTTAAGAAGCCTACGAAAGTCGCCAAGACCCGGTGACCATGTTCGTAGAAGATGCCGCCGACCATCGGCGGCATCAGCGAACCGTAGGAGAGCGGCCAGTCGGGGACGGCGAGCCCAGCGTCGTTCGACGTCACCAGCGCGCCGGCGACAAGCAGCAGAAAGGTGCAGGCCGTGGTAAACACGGTAAAGCGGTGCAAGCCGCGATTCACCGAAGAGTTCATCTCCTGTTTGATCCGCGTCCGTTCCTCGCCCTGCCCCGCTCTAACTCTTTCGGTTCCCCGCAGGGGCAGGTCAACCCCCTCTGGTGTGTGCAGCACCCCTGTTTGGGAACTGCGCTAGTCGCCTGCGCCGGCGGCTTTGAAGACAAAGCTAACGGTCTTCGACTCCTTGGGGCCAATGGTAACCGATTGATCGCTCGTACCGTACTTCTCGTGCCAGGCCTCGATCGTATAGGTGCCCGGCGGCAAATTCTTCAGCTCGAAACTGCCGTCATTGCCCGTCACTTGAAAGTAGGGGTGTTTGAACACGGCGATATAGCTCTTCATCCAGGGGTGGACATTGCACTTCACCGGGATGGTGACCTCTTCGCGGGCGAAAACCTCCTCAATGGGAGGTGCTCCCGGTGGTTGCGATTTATTCCATTCGCGGTTGACCTTCGGTACCGGATGGATGTTGTGAGTCACCTTGTCGCTATTGACCACGTTGAGCATCTGGCCAGCCTGCATCGCGACCACGTGCGGGGAGTACTGGCAGCCCTTTTGGTCAATCGACACCGGACTCTTCGGCGTCTCAAACGTTCGGTTGCCGATGCCCTCCTTCACATACACGATCACGTTTCCCAGGGTGCCGTTGCCGCCCGCGACCACCTCTTCATCTGTTGACGGTGTGGAGGCATGCAGGGCATTGCAGAATGGCTCGGCGGCCATATTGATCCTCTTCGGTTTGGGTGGGGTGCCGTCCAGTTTCACCGTCCCGCTCAGCGAGCCCACCGTGGCCATATCAATCGGCGTGGCCGCGGGGCCTGCGGGAGCAGACGGTTGAGTCTCGGTGGTTGTTTCCTTCTTGCCACAGCCCACCAGCGCGAACGCCAGCGCTGCAGCGATCATCACGTCACCTACATATCTTGCTTTCATATTTAAGTGCTTCCTCCTGTTCGACTTGAGTAACGAGTTTCGCGCGCTCGAAGTGCTCCCTCGCGGCGAGCTAGTGACCCGATGGCCTGGATTTCGCTGCGGGAGTGCGGCCCAGCAGCATGCGTTGCTCCTCGGAGGTCAACTGGAACATGTAGCGCACCAGCAAATCAGCGTGGTCCTTCCGATAGCCCTGGAAGCTCCCCGGTAGCGGCCCGTTGAAGACCCACTGCTCACCCTCCTTGCGGAACAGACCCGAAGGCATCGCCGTGCCTGGGGCAATCCGCGCCGGATCGAGGAGCCAGCGGAAGGTCCACGCGGGCTTCAGGCGGTCACGCGCGAGCAGGAAATTGGGCGCTGTGGCACTCTTGTCGTGCGCGGGATCGCCGGTGACATGGCACTTCAGGCATGGCGCTGCCGGGCTGGTGAAGAGCTGCCGCGCCATGGCGCGCTCCATGTCGGTCAGCGGCTCGAGCTTTGGCGGAATATACGGCTGGGCCTGCGAGCTCATCGCAGCAAAGAACCGTACCAGCCTCTGAACCTCGTCGTCGGAGAAGAAGAA